>DATJUH010000023.1:0-3143 GCA_035502515.1 Acidimicrobiales bacterium | reverse complement strand
TGAGTGAGGCCGACGGTGGCCGGGTTGATGGCAAAGGCCGGCGTCGGCAACGGAACCTGAGCCCAGACCTCGGCCGGCGTGGGTGGGGGCGGCGGTGGAACGTCGGGCTTTGGTGCTGGCTGCGGGCAGACAACCACCGGCGAGCCTATTGGGTTTCCGCTCGGCCCATACTCCTGCAACGCGTCCGCCATGTTGGGACCGGTTGGGTTCGGGCAGGTTACGTATCCCCAATCGTTGTCTGCCGGTCTCCACTTATCATTTGTTCCTCCGCCGCTGCTGTGTGGGTCTGTTTGTTGAGCAGGGGTGGCTGGGGTCGGCGAGCCTGCGCAGGCGGCGCCAGCTGCGACGCTAGGTCCGATATTGCCGAACGCTCCGCAGCCTCCACCATTACCCCCGAATGCGTCTGCCGCGGCATTTGCCGGTGTAAGTGCTTCAAGCAGGCAGAGACCGATGACGCCAAAAACAGCAGTGGACTTCATTGCCTTGCCTCAAGTTGCCGTTCCCAGGTGATCCCGTTGCCCAGAGACGACACCTGTTCCCAAACATCAATATAGAACTGGCCATGTAACCTGGCTTGGACCAGGGTTACGACGTAAGCCGTTGGTCCTCCACCCTCCGTGCGCCCTACGAGCTTCCCAGCACGGTTGAGATAGGGGGATTTCTGTTCATCGATGACCGTCTCGATCGCATCCCCCTGATACTTGCTTCCGTTAGCTAAGGTCTTTGTTATAGGCAACAGGGCAGTTTTGAGGAAGTCGATTTTGGTTGGTTGCGGAGAGATGTGCCAGCCGCGTTTCACCAGTTGCTGCATCAGGTAGACCTGGTTCCGGTAGATATTGGAAGTGGGGATTGCGTAGTTCTGCACCAGGTTGGGATCGGGGTGAGAACCCACCCAGTCCGAATATTTCACCAGGGCCAGGAAGGCTGTAGTGGGGTTGGTGCTGTAGGCGCCGGCCAGGCTCGGCGCCACCTTCTTCGCCGCCGGCCAGGTTGACGGGCTCCCCCCGCCCATTACGGTCGTGGAAGTGGTGGTCGGCGCCGTGTGACTATGGGCCGAACTGGCCGACGGGGCTGGTCGAGCGGCAGCGACCTCGCGTTCCGGGTTGAAGGGCGCCGAGGAAGCTGGCGAGGTGGCCAAAACGCATGTCGTGGTCGTCAGGCAGACAACCGCCCCGATCGATGCGACGCGATATCGGATGGACAATTTCTTCGTCGTCGATCCCACCCCTTTCTTCATGAACAGCCGTTTTCGGCCGCTGAACCCTCCGGAGCGCTGGAGGCCGATGCAGTTACAACCAAGGGCTTGTTTCCCTCGACCAGTGACAGAAGGGTTAAGTGCACGTCCTCTGTCAACGTCACGGATATCTGTTTGCCGTTCGCACTTACGGCAATGTCGACGGCGGAGAGGGGGCCGAGGCCGGTCTGCGACGCCAGGTTCGCCTGCGCCAATGGCACCGCGGCGGCCGAATCGAGCTGCAGGCAACCGGTAGCGCGGTATTGCGGCACATCGATGCCGGAGGCGCCGGCGGTAGCGGCGTCCTCCGCCGCGGCCTGGAGAGTGCGTTGCACGGCTATGCCCCGCCACAAGTCGATCGTCAGGCCACCGAGCGGCAAGAGCAGCAGTGCGAGCATGACGCACCAGATGATCATGGCGTCGCCTCGCTCGCGGCGCCGGACGCGCCAGACGAGCTCCCTGGCGCTCTTGCGAGCGCGATGGCTTGAGTGCCAGCCGCTCATGTACTCGAATCCCGGTACGAGTCGACGTGCGCAGTGGAACTGGCGGTGTAATGAAGTTGGCCCACAAAACCGAGGCCAGGTAGGTTGCCGGCGGGTATTACAACTGTTACGGCTGCCTTGACCGTGCCGCCCGGGTCGAGCGACCCGGAGTACGTGACAGTCAGGTCGGCCGGTGGCAAGCCGTCGCCGGTCTCCATTTGGGCGACGGCTTCATTTGCGGCCGAAACACCGTCATCCCAATCGTCAGCCGTCACGAGCGCCCTGGCGGCATTGCGGGCCGCGTCCTGGGCGTCTACAACTCTCTGTTCCCAGGCCGGCAGCGTGAGGACGAGGATCATAACGGGCAGGACTATAAATGTGGTGCCGAGGAGCAGCGTCAACGGGATGGAGGAACCTCGTTGGTCCCAGGCCCGAAGTCGAGGCGTCACGGCCTTCGTCGCCCGGTCGGTTGGCGCTCCGAGCGGACGCCGCCGTGGAGAGTCCCCTTTTGACAGCGCTCGAAGCACCCGAAGTTGCCCTCCGGGATGCAACCCTGGCCTCATTGCGCCGGCGCCTCCGTGATGATCGATATGCCCACGAGTGAGGCGTGTATCGCGGGGACGAGAGGTAGCAAGCTGGGAAGAGAGCCGGTGGCCGAGGACACCATCTCGCCGCCTTGCTGGGCACAAGTCACGGAAATACCGTCCCCGAACGGACCGGGGAGCAGATTTCGGCGAACCTGGGTCGCCTCCGCTTCGCAAACAGCCAGAGACCCACCGGCGGTGGCGCCGGCCTGAGCCGCTTCGTCGACGGCCGTGCGGATGGCCCCCTTCGCGTATTCATCAAGGACGAAATTGAGGGCACCAATAAAGACGACCAGCAAGATGGCGATGGCCAGCGCTCCCGGGACCACGGCCGAGCCCGATTCCGGGAGATGGGGACCGCGCCGGACGGGGCGACTGGCCCCCACGCTTAGCTCAGGCCGAGTTGCTTGGTGACCCAGTTGAACACCGTCGAGTCGAGGCCCGAGATCAGGCCGCCGATGGCCACTACGGCCACTATCCCGATCACGATCAGACCGAGGTTGTCGGTTATCTGACTGCCTCTTTGGTCTTGAAGGCGAGCGTGAAACCGAATGAGGGCGTTTCGCACACGCGACCGGCGGGTCAAATTGGAGGAGGGTGGCGCGGTCCGGGCTGGGCTGGTCATCGAGTCGTCCTTTCATGGTCCGGCTGGAGACGGGCATCGTGGTTATTTTCCGAATAGGAGCCGAGGAAGGGGGGCAAGGAGAAAGGCGAACAGCACGGGCGCCATAAAAGCCAGGTTGGGCACGACGAGCGACATCTGCCGGCGGGCGGCGCTGCGTTCCACCTCTTCTCGTCTTTGTACCCGCAGCTCGCATGCCTGATCTAGTAGGACATGGCCTA
>DATJUH010000022.1:0-9992 GCA_035502515.1 Acidimicrobiales bacterium | reverse complement strand
CTCCTCCGGGGGTCAAGGCCACAGTCCCCTTGCCCCGTTCGGTCACCAACGAGGAGTTCGTCGCCCGCCAAACGCCGGGCCTCGTAAGCCCGAGCGACCTTGCCATCGGGCCAAAGGGGGACCTCCTCATCGAGGACACTTCCCGTGACCAGGTCCTCAGCCTGTCGCCCACAGGCGTCCTCAGCTCCTTCGCTGGCAATGGCATAGAGGGCCCCGCCGGGGAGGGCGGGCCCGCGTCCTCGGCAGAGCTGGCTGTGCAGGGGGGAGGGGGCCTGGTGGTCGCACCAGACGGCACGACCTATATCGCCGACGGGGGGACTGCCGCCTCCGAGCGGTCAGCACTGACGGCGTGATCAGTACCTTTGCTCACAACCCTGCCCTTTGCCAGGTCGCCGCCATCGCGGTGTCCACCAAGGGCGCGGTCTTTGTGGCCACGCCGTCCTACGTCGAAGCGGTACCAGCCAAGGGCCCGTGACCAGGGTCGCCGGCGCCCAAGGGCCAATTGCCTCGGACCGCCCCGGCCTTAGCCCGAAAAAGATCGTCTTCAACCCAGGCCCGCTGGCTTTCGACGGGGCGGGCAACTTGGACATTTGGTCCTGGGAGCCGAGGACCATCTACCAACTGAGCCCCAGCGGCACGGTCCGCTCGCTGGGAGGGTCGGTCTACGCCACGCAGCTCGCGAGCGCACCGGACGGTACGGTGCTCTTCGGCTCCCACTTCGAGGGCTTGTACCAGGTCACACCGAAGGGCGTGAAGCTGTACAACTCCCTGAGGCCGGGGGCGGTACCGGGGCTGTCGTGGCCGAGGTCGGTCTCGTTCCAAGCCGACGGGGTCGCCGTTGCACCCTCGGGCGAAATGTTCGTCGACAATTCGGCCGGCAATGGCTACGGCGCCGGTAACGCATTGGTCGAGCTGGACGTCAATGGCCATGCCCGCGTTGTGCCCGTACGCGCGGTGGGCGGGGTCCTCCCGGCGGTCGGTTCGCCTGGCTTCCCCGCCGAGCTCTACCCACCAGCTCGGCCTGCGGTTGGCGGGGACCTCGCTTCGTGCCCCAGCAGCGAGGGGCTCGAGCCGTTCGACGCAACCGCGACTGCTGCCGCCAAAGCGCTGGCCACCAGGTACAGCTCTGAAGACATGCGCGACCTTCAGGCGACTGACCGCTCTTGGTGGGAAGGGGACCTCCACCTGTTGGAATCCCAAGACGGCACGGGCAACACAGCTGTTGTCTCTGTGCGGCCTGCCTCCCAGGACACTTTTGCAGCCGCAGTCAGCTCTTCGTGCGGGCGCAAGCTCCTGCGGGGCTCGTTCGTTGTCGACCTCGGGCCGTCGTCGAGCTCCTTCGCTGTAGGGCACTTGTACCTCCTCGACCGCCTTGGGCACCCGCTCGCTTATTTCGAAGCGTCGTGAACCTCGCCCCAGGGCGCCGACGAGGCATACCGGACCGAGAAGCTCGTCGACGAAAAGTGCAGGCGCGCCCGAGCGCTATAGTTCTGCACGGATCAGGTGCGCTGGAGTTTCAAGCAGAATTGCGCAAAAACGACCCTTCACGGACACCCATGAAGTGACCGACGCGGACACATAACGTCGGTGCCGGACCCGGACGAAGCAGTTCGTCCAGGTCACCGGCTGCGGCTACCCGTCCAGGGCGCCTGTCGATACCGCTCCCGCTGCCGGCTGTGCATGGCCGTCGCCGTGGCTCGTGTCAGGCGCAGCGGCAGCAGTCGGCGACCACCAAGAGTAGTGGCCTAGCGATCGAATTTCAGTACAAAGCGCGACAGCCAACGATCACCCGTAGCGCATGTCGAGTGACTGCTAACGCGTTATGACCGATAACACGGATTTCTTGCGGCTGTGTGCGGCCTGGGGAGCTGCTAAGACGTCCCAAAAAGGCTCTGACCAGCCTCCTTGTGGCCAAGTCGGCGTGGGCGCGGAGGGGGTCGAACCCTCATGCTCTAAGGCGGCAGGGTTTAAGCCCGCTGTGTCTACCGATTTCACCACGCGCCCAAACAGGCTTTTTAGCGTTCTCCCAGCCCCTCTTCGAAGCTGTTCGGTCCTGTTTACTCATTTCTTACTCATTCGGGCTAGGCCAGTTTGCATGGGTACCGCCACCAAGACGGGGGAGCAGGCTCGCCGTCGATACGGCAGCGGCTCGCTCGTGGAGGTCTCGCCTCGTCATTGGAGCCTCAGAGTACGCGACGCTGCCACAGGTCGTCAGGTCTACAAGAGTTTCGTGGGGGGCAGCCGTGAGGCCAACCAGGCCCTGGCCAACTTCGCGGCAGAAGTGCGTTCCGGCCAGGCCAAGCCTGTCCGGGTACAGAAAGCCGAGGCCAAGGCGCTCGCCCAGCTGCCAGAGACCCCGGCCGAGCGCACCCTGGGCCAGCTCCTGGACGAGTGGCTGGCCCACCGTCAGAGCCTCGGCCTCTCGCCGACCACCCTCCGCGGCTACCAGCGGATGGCCATGCGCATCAAGGCTGACCCCGTGGCCAGCAAGGTCCTGAGCGCTCTTGAGCCGTTCGACCTCGACGCCCTCTATGGGCAGCTCACTTCCGAGGGCTAGGGGCCGCGCACCGTTATGCACCACCACGTTATCGCCTCCTGGCTCGCCTCCGGGGTTCAGGATCCACCACCTGAGCTGCGTAAACCCTTGAGAATTGCAGGTATGGCATTAGGTGTGCTGTCGCCCCAGGCGCGTTTCGAGGGCCCGGCCGAGCTGCTCGGGGAGCGCCTGAGGGGCATCTACCGGTTCGGCGACTACGGCGGCGTGCTGTTCCCTGAGGACTATTTCGCCGACCTCTACAAGACGAGCCGCTTCGGCCAGCCCACCGTCCCTGCCCGGGTGGTGGCCACTGTGATGCTGCTGCAGTCCCACGAGGGCCTCTCGGACGCCGAGGCCACCGACCGCCTCGGGGCCGACCTGCGCTGGCAGGCGGCGGCGGGCGTGCACAGCGGTTACGAACCGTTCCACCCGACCCTGCTCGTGGGCGTGCGCAACCGCCTGCGGGCGTCCGCTCGCCCCAAGCGGCTGTCCGAGGACGTGAAAGGAGCCGCCAAAAAGGCAGGGGTGATGAAGGACCGGGCCCGGGTGCTCGACTCGACGCCTGTCTATGATGCCGTGGCCACCCAGGGCACGGTCGCTCAACTGCGTGCTGCGGTGCGCAAGGTGCTGCGCCTCCTGGAGGGCTCAGAGCTCGGGGACAAGGTCCGCTCTGCGCTGAGGCGCCACGACGACTACTGCTCGGCGGGCAAGCCTCCCTGCGACTGGGACGACCCCGCTGCCCGGGAGGAGCTGGTCGACGCCCTGGTGAAAGACGCCAAGGCGGCGCTCGGCGCCCTCGATGGCGAGGAACTGGGCGGTGCTGCCACCGCGGCGGCCGAGCTGCTTGCACTGGTCGCCGGCCAGGACGTCGAGCAAAGACAAGACGGCACCTTCGTGGTAGTCGAGGAAGTGGCCAAGGACCGGGTCATCTCGACCGTCGACACCGAGGCCCGCCACGGCCACAAGTCGGCTAACCGGCAGTTCGACGGTTTCAAGTGCCGCCTCTCGGTCGACCCCGACTCTGGGCTCATCGACGAGGTGGCTGGCACGGCCGGCAAAGCCGCTGACCGGGAGGCAGTAGACGAGCTGCTGGCCCCCGTCGCCGAACTGGAGGAAAAGCCAGTCGTATTTGGCGATCCCGCTTACGCCGACGGCGAGACCCTCGAGCACCTGGAAGGCCAGGGCTTCGAGGTGGTGGCCAAGGTCCCCCCGGCGCGGGGCAAAGACGGCCGCTACAGCAAGGACGACTTCGCCATCGACTTGGGGGCGGGGACCGTCACTTGCCCGGCGGGCCAAGTAGCCAGCATCAGCTACGCCAAGGACGGCTCCGGGCGGGCTGAGCTCGGAAAGGTTTGCGCCTCCTGCCCGCTGTTCGCAGCTTGCACCACGAACAAGGCCGGCCGGACGGTCACCGTCCACCGCAACGAGGAGGTCCTCCAGCGCCACAAGGTGGCCCAGCAGGCCCCGGAGTGGCAACAGGCCTACAAGGCCACCCGCCCCAAAGTGGAGCCAAAGATCGGCCATTTCGTCCGCAAGCCCTGGGGCGGGCGCAAGGCCCGTGCGCGAGGGCTGGGCCGGGTGCTCACCGACATCGTCACTCGCGCCGCTGCTGTCAACCTCGCCCGCCTCGCTGTCCTTGGCTTCCATTGGGACGGCGCCGCCTGGGCCGCCGGGCCCTGACGAAGGGCATTACTTCAGCGCCCTGTCCCGCGTCCTCCTGTTCCCGTTCGTCCCAGAAGAGGGCAAAAGAGCCCAAAAGTAGGGGCGAAAGAAGGGAGGAGAGAGGGATCCGGGAGGAAAGACGGTGCAGGAGCGCGTGGAACGGTGTCTCGAAGTTGGTTGGCGACCTAACAGGCGTGCCCAGCGTCCCCTTCTGCACGACTACTTCAGGGGTCTCCTAGCGGGCAGGAGCGCTGAGGTCCAGCCCCGGTCCTGCCCGTAAGGTCCGTTTCTTGCGCTCGCCGTCCGCGTGGGCCGTCATGGTGCGCGCGCCTCGCTGACGGCAAGTCGAGGCCTGTCGAACGGGTAGCGTGGCACCATATTGGGGGGCTCGCAACTTTGTGACCTCTGGGTCGAAACGGCCCGTCGTATTCTCACCGCGTCCCCAGAAGCGGAGCTGGCGGCTGCGTTCGTGTTCGGTTCAGCCGCGTGGGGCGATGCCGACGAAACGAGCGACGTGGACATTGTGGTGTTGCTTGACCGAAACGACGACTTCCGCCAAGTGACCCGCCTCCGGGTTGGCGAGCTTCTCGATAAGAGCTCGCCGGCCCCACGGTTCGCCGACATCGACCGCATCTCCTTCGAGCGCTTCCGGGCTGCTGTTGCCAAGGGGACCTGGCACCACAGGGTGGTCAACTCAGTGGTCCTGGTCGACGACGGCCGGTACGCGGCTATTCGGCAGCAGGTCAGCGCGAGTTTCGACTCGGTAAAGGAGCGGGCTCGGCGAGCAGGGCAGCATGTAGAGGCGGCTCGCCAGCACCAAAGGGCTACGGCGCAAGAGCGTCCTGGCGACCCCAGCCTGGCTCTCCTGCACGCCCGCCTGGCCGCCGAGGAAGCAGGCACGGCCGTGCTGGAGGCGAGCGGGAACCGGCTGTCGGCGGCCCACTATTTTGATGCCCTTAACCGGGCGCTAGCCGCCTCCGGCCACGGAGACCTGGTCAGCGAACTGCAGCGGGCCTTGGCCCTGCGCTGCGGCCGAGGTGGCGTCCAGCGTGGCCTGGACGCCTATCAGGTCATCGCCGAGGCGTTGCGGCGGTGGATGGAAGACCCCACGGTGGCGAACGCACTCGGCCCTGAGCACGTTGCCTGGGCGAGGTTCACCTACGCGCCCGAGTCCTTCGATGAGTTCAATGAGAAGGTGGGAGCGCTGCTGCAGGCCAACCGGGGACCTGAGGCGGTGGCCTACGTGGACGGCTTGGTCAAGGTGCCCCTGCGTATGAACGTGAGCAAGGTACTGAACCTTCGCAGCAACGGCACCACGGACCGTATGTCCATCGCCGACTTCCACGTCGGGTTGCGCGCCGAACCTGTCCTTTACAGCCACTGGCTGGAGGCGTTACGCCTCGGCGGCACCGCCTCCGACATCGACTTGGCCGTCGACGTTTCCGGCCGCCTCCTGGCCGATCTACCCCAGGTCCTGGATGCCCCGCCTACCCCCTAATAGAGGCCACCGAGTCCGAAACCGCCGGTGGCCGGACCCGCGGGGGCGTCATCGGGGCCCGTCAGTCGCCGTACAGGCAGAAGGGATGGCCGGCCGTGCCCAACATGGTGCGATCCTGGCTCGGGTCCCGGCCAGGGGGCTAGTGCGGCGCCCGCGACCCCCGGCCGTCGCTCTGTGGGCAACGGCGGCGCCGACGTCGTCGACATAGACCCCGAGGCGATCCTCACGTACAACGAGCACCCTGCGCGGCCGCTGACGGCCGGCTATTCGCCGCCACGTCGTCTTGGCGCTCGAACATGCTGGTCAACCGCGGTCAGTAGGCTCGACCGCCGTGCGCGATTCGTGCGCGAAGCGTCGGGAAACAGGGGGGATGGAAGGCCAACTACGGTCATTTACGGTCACTACTGAAATCCGCCATTTGAACCAAAAGAGCAGGTAGAGGGGCAACTTAGCTGCTCCGTACCAGAGCCCCCTGTCGGAATCGAACCGACGACACCAGCCTTACCATGGCTGTGCTCTGCCGACTGAGCTAAGGGGGCACCCCCGGCCGTGAGCCGGGCGCCCGCATAATAGTAATGGGCCGGCCTACGGCAGCGCTCACCGTTGCCCGCCGCTCTGCCCCCTGCCCGACGCCCGGCAACGAGGTCTTCCACCCTGTTCCTCTAGCCTGGGACCAGCCATGAGCCATGCAACGAGTGAGAATGCTTCCGACCTGGGCCCCGCCCCGGACGGGCCTGACCCGAAGGCACTGACGGTCAGGCTCGAGCCGGCCGTCGCCGCGCACGCCGCCGGCACGCTGGTCATCTACAACCGGGAAGTCGAGTCCGGCACCGCCACCTTCGACATGGCTCCGAGGTCGCTGGAGGAACAGCTCGAATGGGTGGCCGGCCACTCCGGCGCCCACCCGGCCATCGTGGCCGTCGCCACCGACGGCGCCGGTGAGGAGACGGTGGTCGGCTTCGGCTCCTTGTCGCCCTACCGCCCACGGGCGGCCTACAGCACGACCGTCGAAGACTCCGTCTACGTCGCGGAAGGATGCCAGCGCCTCGGCATAGGCCGGGCCCTGCTGGAAGAACTGCTCCATTTGGCCGAGGCCCACGGCTTCCACGCCGTCATCGCCCGCATCGCCGACGGGAACGAAGCATCGGTGGCGCTGCACGCTTCGTGCGGGTTCGAAATGATCGGCACCGAGCGGGAGGTGGGCCGCAAGTTCGGCCGCTGGCTCGACGTCGTGTGCATGGAACGCCTCATCTGAGAGCCAGTTAGCTGTCTGCGGCCAGCGCCGCCAGTTCCTCGTGCGCCGGCGCGTCGGGGAGGCTCTTGCCGTCCACGGTGTGGACCCGGGCGAAGCGGATGCTCGATGACAACCACACGCCGTCGGCTTCGAACAGCTCGTCGAGGGTCAGTTCCTGCCGGGCCACATCCCAGCCGGCCGCCTCGGCGGCACTGAAGAGACGGGCCACGCTGATGCTGTCCAGGATGCCGACGGAGGCGGGCGGGCTGGTGAGGCGCCCGCCCCGGGCCACGACTACTCCAGACGTCGCCCCCTCCCAGACCAGCCCGTCGCTGCCCACGAAGACGGCGTCGTCCGCCCCCCTGGACTCGGCCCAGCGCTTGGCCGCCATGTTGACCGCATAAGAGAGCGTCTTGGCCCCGAGCAGGAGCCACGGCGCCTCTTCGCTCAAGCCGCTCGGCATCCCCCGCGCCACCGTCACGACGGCTACCCCGGCCTGGCGCTGACGGAGGACCGAGCCGCTCAGCTCCTGCCCCAGTACGTAGGCGGACGGCGCCACCACATCTTCGGGGCCGCGGGTGCAGACCAGGCGCATCGACCACTCGTCTCCTCCCGGCCACGCCCCGATGGCGGCCGACACGGCTGCCTTCCAGGCGTCCCTCCCCGGTACCTCCAGCTGGACGAGTTCCGCTGACCGGGCCAGCCGGGCCAAATGGTCCTCGAAATGACGCGCTTGGCGGGCGATGACCAGGAACCGCTCGAAAATGCCGTCCCCCCGCAAGATGCCGGTGTCGTCGGCGCGCAGAAAGGGGGAACCGGGCGCGCACAACACTGGTCCCTGTGGATCCAGCCGGACCAGTACGGCGGCCGGCCTGTCCATAACAACTAAGGGTCTCTCTTCCACCGAGAGGCTCCTTTCTCCGTTCCCTCCGATCACGAAGGCTAGCCTCGGGCCTTGTGGAGGAACGTTATGCCGACTTGCTGTCCAACCTGCGCCAGGACCTCGATGACGTCGAGGCGGCTATGAGACGCCTGGAGGAAGGCACCTACGGCCACTGCACGGTGTGCGGGACGACTTTTTCAGGCGAGCAGCTCGAGGTCCGGCCGGCCGCCCTGCGCTGCCCGGCCTGCGACTGACTCGCGCCCGGCGGCCGGCGGATGGAGCTCTCGGCCTTCCAGGAGCTCATGCAGGCGACGTACGGCGACCGCGACTCGGCTCGAGGGCGAGCGGCGACAGTGGCGTGGTTGGCAGAGGAGCTGGGCGAGCTGGCCCAGGCCGTGCGCAAAGGCTCGGCCGACCAGCAGCTGCACGAGCTCGGTGACGTACTGGCCTGGCTGGCTTCACTAGCCAACCAGCTCGGCCTTTCACTCGACGAAGCGGTCGGGCGGTACGAGCACGGCTGCCCGACCTGTCGTCAGGTGCCATGTGCCTGCCCGGGACCGGCCTAATTCGGCGCCGCGCCTGTCGGGAGTTTTATGTCAATTCCGCACTAAAAGCGCTAATAGTGCGCAGGTCAGGCGGTGACGAGGCGGCGGGCCACAAGGGCTTCGGCAATCTGGACGGCGTTGAGTGCGGCCCCCTTGCGCAGATTGTCGCCCGAGACGAACATGGCCAGGCCCCGCCCGTCCGGCTCCGACTTGTCCTCGCGGACCCGGCCGACCAGGCAGTCGTCTGTACCGGCCGACGCCAGGGGGGTCGGCATGTCCATCAGACGTGTTCCGGGGGCTTTCCCGAGGATTTCCATGGCCCGGGCGGCCGATATGGACCGCTCGAAACGAGCCACCACCGATAAAGAATGACCCGTGAATACGGGGACTCTCACGCACGTCACGCCCACGGCCAGGTCGGGTATATGGAGGATTTTCCGGCTCTCGTCCCGCAATTTGTGCTCTTCGTCGGTTTCGTCATCGACCAGTTTTCCGGCGATGGGCAGGACGTTGAAAGCAAGAGGCCCAGGGAAAACCTTGTTCTCCGGGTATGGGGCCGCCGATCCGTCAAACGTAAGCGCCGCCGCCTTTTCGCCGACGGCGTGGACCTGGCCGGCGAGCTCGTCGACGCCCTTCAGCCCCGCCCCCGAAGCCGCCTGGTACGTCGAAACCACCAGCCGGCGCAAGTTTGCTTCGTCGTGCAAGGGTTTCAGCACCGGCATGCACACCATGGTGGTGCAGTTCGGGTTGGCCACGATCCCCTTCGAAACCCGCTCCAGGTCGTCCTCGTTTACCTCAGGCACGACCAGGGGGACCCCGGGGTCCATTCGCCACGCCCTCGAATTGTCGATAACGATGGCGCCGGCACCGGCCACCACTGGAGCCCATTCAAGAGAAGCGGGCGCTCCCATACTGAACAGGGCGATGTCGACCCCGCTGTGGTCGGCGACGGCCACGTCCTCCACTACGGCCCCGTCGAGCAGTTGCCCGGCCGAGCGGGACGACGCGAAAAGCCGAAGACGGTCGAAAGCCAGGCCCCGTTCCCGCAGAACCTGGCGCATCACCCCGCCGACCTGTCCGGTGGCGCCGTAGACGCCAACGGTAAGGCCCATCAGTACCCCTCCCCCCCGTCGAGCCCGAAAGCCTTGTGGAGCGCGGCGACAGCCCGGTCCGCCTCCGACGCCCTCACTACGCACGTGAGCCGGATGGCCGAAGTCGAGATCATTTCGATGTTGATCCCTTCTGTTGCCAGCACCTCGAACATGGTCGCCGAAACGCCGGGGTGAGTCCTCATGCCGGCCCCGATTATCGAGACGGTGGCAATTTCCGGGTCCGCATAAGTGCCCGTCGCCCCGATCTCGTCCTGCAGGTCGGATGCCACCCGTTTGGCCAATTCGAGATCTTCGTGGGGGACCGTGAAGGAAATGTCTGTGGTGCCGTGGAGAGAGACGTTCTGCTCGATCATGTCGACATTTACGAGCTGGTCGGCCAGTGCCCGGAACAGCTTGGCGGCGATGCCCGGCCGGTCGAGTACCCCGGCCACTGTCACCTTGGCCTCCGACTGGTCGGCGACAACGGCCGACACGATCGCCTGTTCCATAGCACTGCCTTCCTGTTCTATCCACGTGCCCGGC
>DATJUH010000021.1:0-12417 GCA_035502515.1 Acidimicrobiales bacterium | reverse complement strand
GGCCTTCGTCGCGGTGCCAACCCCGAGCGCTACGACCACCACGACGTCCCCCCCGGCGGCGGCCTTCCCCGACGCCGACCTCACCTACCCCGACGGGGCCATCGTCAGTTTCGGGGCCAGTGACTACGTCTTGGCCGGGGGCAGGGCGTTTGCGGTGGGGACCTCGCTGGCGTTGGTGCAAAAAGTCGATCACGCCAAGGTCCGGGTCGCACCGGCAGGCAGCAGTGCCCCCACGGCGGCCACCGTGCGCCCCGGCACCCTCGTCTCCACCCGGGCGGTCGACGGCAACCCCACCATCTATGTGGCCGGTACCGACGGCCAGCTGCACGGGTTCTCCACCTCGGGCCAGTTCTCCCGGGACGGCTACGACGCCGCCCTGGTGGTCACCGTACCCAGCCTGGGCGGCGCCAGCGTCGGCCCCAGCGTGGGACAAGAAGGAGCCGCCGTCACCGCACTGGCCACCCGGGCCGACGGGGCCATCGTCGACTCGGGGGGCACGTTCTACGTGTTCGCTGGGGGGCGGGCCTTCGGCGTCTCGACGCCAGCGGCCTTGGCCGCGCTAAGGAGGGCCGACCGGGCCACGCCCCTCTCCGGCGCCGTGGGCGGGGCCGAGACGAAGGCCGCCGTCGCTAGCGGCGCGGTGCTGAGCGCCCCGGGCAAGGTGTACGTGAGCTACCAGGGGGACCTGTACTTGTTCAAATCCGAGGCCCAGCTCGCCGTCGATGGCTACGGGGGCACCGCGGCCGTGGCGGTACCTGGTACCGGCGGGCTGTCGGTCTTCACCGTGTACTCAGGGGCATAGGGCTTTGGCCGCGGCCGCCGCCCTCACCCGGCCCGACAAGCCATGTCGCCGGGCCTATGAGCTAAGCGTTGACGACGGCAGAACGGCCCAGCTCTTTGCCACTCCCGTCGAGGGCGACGGCACAAAACTTGGGGCCTCCGCTGTTGACCGCTATCGCGGTCTCGAAGTCGGCCCAGTACTGGGAACCCACTGGTTCCATCCTCGACGCGACACTGCCGGCCAGGACCGTCCACTTGTGCACCTCGGTCGCCCCGTTCCAGCTCATATAGACGATGAACCCGCCGGCCGGGTTGGGCCGCACGGCGACATCAGGAGACCCAGGGGGCTTACCGGTCCAGTCGTAGGTGAACGCCCGGTACGACTGGACATTGAGCGGTAGTTGCCCGTCCATCAATAGAGTGCCATCGGGAGCGAACTCGGAAAAATAAGGCTGATTGCCCCATCCGACGAAAACTCTCCCGTCCGCCAGCAACTGCACGCTGCCCTGGTTGGCGGCGATAAAGCCGGCCGGGTTGATGTAGGCCTGCTTCAGGCTGACGTGCATGGTCGTGGTGTCCACGAAAAGCAGCAAGCCGCGAGACTGCTTTTCCTCGGGCGGCGACGAGCCGTCGTCGAAAACCGTGAACAGCCCGTTGGCATGAGGTACAGCGTGGTGCTGCCAGTAGAAATTGCTCCCGGCGCCCATTTTGAAATCGGACCGTTTCCCGTTCATCCGCCACAGGACCTTGCCCGTCGACCGGTCCACTTCGTAGATCGCCCAGGTGTTACGACCGGAAATGAGAAGGTTGCCATTTTGCATCTCCTGGACCGAGTTGATGTGGAAATAATCCATCGGCGTGCCTTTGGCTTTCCCGCTGGGGAGGCCGAGGTAGCTCTCGTCCAGCGCGATGTGGCTGAGGCTGTTCCAGTCGAGCAGGACTTTGCCCGTGGCCAGGTCGATCTCCTGTGCATGACAGGCATAGACGGGGCCTTTGTCAGGGCCGTTGAGCGACGACATGTTGGTCGTAGTTGTCTGGTAGGCGGTGATCAGGGCGGTGCCCGCGGAAGTGATCAAGAGCTCGTGCAGGTCAGCCTGGAGCCCGTCGCCGGCATGGACCGTGTTGGTGGCGACGTACTGGCTGTTGGCTATTTGCCCTTCGCCGTAGCCGATGCCAGGGCCCACCTTTCCTTGCCACCAGGTGAGCGCCGGTTGCCCCTTGTAGGACTGCATGTTGAAGTCGAACGGCGATGCGGGCGAAATCGGCTTGAACCAGATCAAACGGCCGTAGCGGTCAACGATCATAAGCCCCGGCTGACCTGGTGCAGCTCCCAGATAGCCCTTGGTGGCAAGAAAGATGTAGTTCGGGCTGGCGTCCTGCCACCCTTGCGAGTACGTATTTATGGTGACCACCGGTGGTTGGAGGTCCGGCCGGCTGACGAAGCTGTGAACGTCGTCCACTGACACGGTGTCGGCCAGCTGCAGTGCGGCCGCTTGGATCGCTCGAGTACCAGGCCCGGCTGCAGATGCACGACGAGCGCCCCGGTCGAGGCCCGTCAAGCCGGCCAGGCCCAGCGTCGCCAACGCCCCTGCACCGTGGATGAGCTGGCGGCGGCTCAAGGGGCGCTTTCCCCATCCGAGGTTCCCAGTATTGCGGTCGTGCCCCCCATTGGCCGTGCGGCGAAGGTCGTCCATCAGTCTTTTCTCCTACTCGTCGATCATGAAAAAGCGGCCGGCGCGGTCTGAACCTGCGGGCGATATCAGGCCATTGTCCGGCACGGTAACCCCGAGCAGCTGGCCCGCCCAGAGCAGGTCTCTCGATCGGTCGGAGGCCATTTATCCGCGCCAAAACGTTCGGTCCTACCCAGTAAGTATTACCCAGGGCCGAGAAAGAAAATGCCGGTGGCTGTAACAGTCTGGTAACAGTTGCTTCGAGATGTGCCTAGGTGATCATGACCTGAGCGGTCCGGCCAATCACATGGCCGGCGGCGTCTATGGCGTCGACATCGAAGTAACTGGCTCCGTCCCCAACGAACTCGATGGTCGTCTCGAAACCGGCCTTCGGTGCGGTGACAAGCGGCGATAGTGCCCCGGTCGACGGCCCCCCGTTGACCCTCCAGGCGACCACCTCTGTCGCTCCGTTCCAGCTCACCCACGCCGTCAATCGCCCGGTGACACCAGCCGGGCGTACTACTACGGCCATCTCGCTCTGGGGAGGGTTGCCTCTCCAGTCGAACAGGAAGGTCCTGTAGCTGGCCGCCCCCGAGGGGAAGACTCCGTCCAGGATGAGCGGGGCCCCCAGTGTCCCGGCCGCCGAGGGACCGTAGACGCTGAAGTACGGCCGGAAGCCCCAACCGACTACGTGGCCGCCGCCCGGCAGCAGCTGGCAATTGCCCTGGCTCGGGGTGTTGATCTCGCCGTCGGTATGCAGGTAGCGGTGCCTCAAAGTAGCCGTCATGGCCTGTGTGTCGAGATCGATCACTTTCCCGGAAGCGTACGTTTCCGGGCATGGAGCACTGGCGTCGTCAAAGACGCTCAGCCCCGAACCATCGGCGAGAGAGCGGGCGTCGTGCTGGAACCAGAACCGGCTGCCCGTTCCCATGGAGAAGTCGCTCTGCTTGCCGCCGAGCTGCCAAAGGACATGCTTGGTCTGGCGGTCGACCAGGTAGACCGCGGATGTAGCCCGGGCAGAGACAAGGAGGTTACGTTGAGGTCCCGGCCAAAGGTCGATCGAGTTGATGTGGAAGTAGTCGTAGTAGTCCCCTGCCGGCTGGGTGTCGGAGAGATCGAGGCCGACATCGGGGTAGCTGGGCCAATCGAAGAGCAGGTCGTTGGTGGCGACGTCGACTTCCATGGCATGCCCGATGAAGACGGGGATGCCCTGGTACTTGAGGGCGTTGTCCTCGTAGGCAGTGTGGAGGGCGGTACCCTCCGGCGTGATTATGAACTCGTGGAGGTCGCAGGGGTACCGGGTGCTCAAGACCTGGCCGATCTGCTGGTAGCTGTTGTCGGCCAGTACGTACAGGCCATCGCCATGGGCGTCTACTACGGCGCCCTGGAACCACGTCAGTGTCGGTTTGCCCTTGTACATCTGGACTCTGAAGTTGAAAGGGATCTCGTCTCTTCCGGGGAGCGGCTTGAACCAGACCAGGTCCCCGGACGTGTCCAGGATCATCAGCCCCGGGGTGGCGCCGTACGGGAACGACCCGCGGCCGACCGGTGTCCCGCTCGCCGGGTTCGCCGCCACCGGCGCCTTCGGCGCGCAGAAGATGTAGCCCGGCTTTGACCCTAGAGCGAGGAACTCCGGCGTTGCTGTCATCCCGACAGCCACCGGGGTGAGATCGGGACGGCTGACGAACCGGGAAAAATTGGGCGGCGGCAGCGGCTCCGTGGTGATCGAGAGCGGCGCTGGCTGACTAACCAGGTCGCACAACGGGCGAACAAGCGGCGCCACCCGCCGAACGGGCCCGGGACCCAACCCGAGGCCAATACTTGTCATGATGCCGCGTGCCAGGAACGACCGCCGGTCCACTGGGCCCTGCCCCGTCATTTACCCACCTTTTCAGCTCGCTGGGAGTTCGCATACCCACTTGGTTCGTGTCTAGCCGCTGAGGGCTGGTTTGAGAGCGCGGCCCGTAGCGGGCCGGCGTCAGCAGGCAGGCCTCAATCCGCTGGTGTACCCACCCCGGTCGCCACCCGGGCCAAGCGCCTCGCCGCATACGGGGCGCTGCTCAAGATTGTGGCCGCCGACATCCGCTACGTGCCGCTCTTTGTGCAGGACGGCGGCCTGGCCCTCTCCACCAAGTACTCCTGGCCCGGCTTCACTCAGTGGTCGGACTGGGGCCCGTGGGAGTTGCTGCTCCAGCAGCGCTGAAAAAGGCCACGGCGTCCGGGCCCGCCGTACCTCGCACCGCGACGGGGGGACGGAACTAGAAGGCAGCTGACCAGGTGGCGTAGGCGGCGAAGCCGAGGAGGACTACCGCCGTTACCTTGCGAACTGTGGACACGCCGGCGAAACGGCGCAGAGCCCGCCCGCCCACCACGGCGACGGCTGCCACCGCCCACAGAGCCAGCACGGACCCAACCGCCACCGACAGCGGTGAATGGTACTTGGCGGCCAAATTGGCAGTGAGGATCTGGGTAAGGTCGCCCCATTCGGCTAGGAAAATGACCATGAACGCGGTCAGGACGGCGCCACGGCGCGATGTCCGGCGAAGAGGATTTTCGTGCCGGGGCCTGGTGCCTTGGCTCCACGCGTAGAGCGCTCCGAGCAAGAACAAGACGGCGACGACGGCATCTACGGCCGGTTTGGGCAGGATAGCGAACAAAGCGACTCCCACCGTGACGGCGATGGCTACGTGGACGACGAATGCGGCCGCCGCTCCCAGCCACACCTGCCCGGGTCGACCACGAGTGGCCATGACCAGGTTGGCGAACATCGTCTTGTCCGGCAGCTCCCCGAAGAAGATCACCGGGAAGCAAATGAGGGCGATATACGAGTCCACTCGCTCGGTCCTCCCGCCGAGCTAAGTGACGACCACCGCCCGGCCACGACAACACGGCACAAACGGATGGTCTCGCCACCTGCTCTCGCAGGCCCGGGGACCGGGCGATTACCCGCCAGCGTGTCGATCTCCCGGCTCGGGGCTACTCCCCAACCAACTCCAAGCGTACCGGCCCGGCCAAGGTTCCGGACCGGGTTTGGAGACGGGCCGTTAGGAGAGCGGAGGCTGGTAGATCTTCCCAGGACGACGTTTCAGCCGCCCGCCCGCTAAGTGTGGAAGAGCGGCGAGGCTACATCCACGTGCCGGACGTGCCGGGCCCGCAACCACCGCGCCCACACCAACCTGGCCCGCGCCACCCAGAGCGCCACGCTGACCGCCACATGAGCGGACGAACTACGAAGAAGAGGACCAGCGGTACGGCAATCCACGCCCCTGGGCCGGCGCCGAGGGCCAGCAATACGGCGACCAGTGCCACCCAGGCGATGACGGGCACCCGCCAAACACGCCGCCGCCCGGAGCGCCACGACCCGCCTTGCCACGCCGGCCCGGCCACGGGTGCGGGCCCAGGCTGGAACGCCGGCTCGGCCGCGTCAGGCAGGTCGACGATCAGGTCATCCAGCTGAGCGTAGGTCTTGGCCTCCAGGCAGCGACCGTAACGCTCGGCGTACTCGTCCGCATCAAGGCGGCCGGCCACGTGTTCGCGCCGTAGTATGTCCCCGACGGCGGTGCGGTCGGCGTCGGAAGCCCGCAAATCCCGGTTGGCCGGCATTCGCTTCGAGTAGTGGTACGTCTCCTCGGCCATCTTGGCTCCTTCGCTCATCGACCAGCTACACCAATTCTTAACCATTTAACAACTTACGGCTCCTACGGTTTATTCACCACGACTCCCAAATGTTGACGCCGCTCCCCTCCCCGCCCGGCCTCTCCAAAAGACGGCCCTCCCGGCCGAGAGCCTCTAGCCCGCTGATCACCGCGGCCGCTGCCGGTGCAACGGGTCAGGGAGGTCGGATGCGGGTGTCTCGAGCGTTCGGCTCGTCAAGCCGCCCGCCGCCGGGCCGCCCACCCAGGCATGGAGGAGGCCCTGTACCGCGCTCATCCGGGGGCCGGCAGCCGGTCAGGTCCCGCTCTGGCTCACCAGCTTGGCCACCAGCGCCGTCCATCCCGTTTGCTGGGTGGCGCCGAGCCCGGCGCCCGTATCGCCGTGGAAGTACTCGGGGAAGTACACGTGGTCCCGCCAGGCAGAGTCGAAATCGAAGCGGTCGTTCCCGCCGTTAACCGGCCGGCGGCCGGCTTCGTCGGGCAGAAAAATACCGATAAGCCGCCGCGACAATTCACCGGCGATGGCGGCCAGGTCCAGCTCTCGACCGGAGCCGGTAGGGAAGGGCATCCTCCACTCGTCACCGAGGAACCAGTGGTACTTCTGGAGCGACTCGACTATCAAAAAGTTAATCGGGAACCACACCGGCCCGCGCCAGTTCGAATTACCTCCGAACATTTCCGTCGACGATTCCGCCGGCTCATAGTCGACCCTATGAACGGCGCCGTCGAGGTCGATCGAAACCGGGCTCTCGCGATGGCTGCGCGACATGGAACGGATCCCGTACGCGGAGAGGAACTCAGACTCATCGAAAACGCGGCTGAGTACGCGGCGCAACCGCTCCTGGCCCAGGACGGAAAGCATTTGGCGGCCGGTCGGGGCTTCTCCGCCTTCCTCCACGGTGAAAACGCTCTCGTAGAGAGCGGGCCGATGGCGGGCGAACCATCGCATCCGGGCCGAGAAGTCGGGCAGCCGGCGCAGGACCGAGAACGAGACGGTTTCGACGGCGAATAGCGGCACGAGGCCTACGACCGAGCGCACCTTCAAAGGGACGGCTTCGTGACCCGGCGCCAGCAACAGATCGTAGAAGAACCCGTCTCCTTCGTCCCACAACCCGAGTGAGTTGAGGGCGTGCGCGATGCCCAGGAAATGTTCGAAGAACTTGGTGGCTATGTCCTCATAGGTCCGGTCGTGCTCGGCCAGCTCGAGAGCGATGGCCAGCATGTTGAGCGAGTACATCGCCATCCAGCTGGTGGCATCCGCTTGCTCCAACGAGCCCCCATCGGGTAGAGGCCGGGACCGGTCGAAAAGCCCGATGTTGTCGAGGCCCAAGAAGCCGCCGGCAAAGACATTGTTCCCCTCGGCGTCTTTGCGGTTGACCCACCACGTGAAGTTCATCAGCAGCTTCTGGAAAACACGTTGCAGGAAACCGTAATCTTTCACCCCGGTGGCTTTGGCATCGATCTTATAGACCCGCCAGGCGGCCCACGCGTGGACAGGAGGGTTCACGTTGTCAAAGCCCCATTCGTAGGCCGGCATTTGACCATTCGGGTGCATATACCACTCGCGGCACAGGAGTACTAGCTGTTCTTTGGCGAACGCCGGGTCGACGAGGGCCATTGGCACCATGTGAAAGGCCAGGTCCCACGACGCGTACCACGGGTATTCCCATTTGTCGGGCACCGAAATGATGTCGCTATTGGCGAGGTGGGCCCAGTCGGTGTTCCGAATGGCCCGGCGGCTCTCCGGAGGAGGAGGCGATGCCGGGTCGCCTTCGAGCCATTCATCTACATGAAAGCGGTAATACTGCTTGGTCCACAACAAGCCGGCGATGGCACGACGAAAAAGTACCGCGCTGGCCGGGGACCGTTGGACCGGGAGGGCGGCGGCGAAGAACTCGTCCGCTTCACGCTCCCGGTTGCGCAGCGTGCGTTCAAAGGCTGTGCCGAACATGTCGCCCGCCGGCGCCTCATTGGCCAGGCGGAGGGAAATGGACTGCGTCGCCCCGGGCGGTAGCGAAAGGCGGTACCAGGCCGCCGCCTTTGTCCCCGTCCTGGCCGCATTCACTGTTGGTGCCCCGCTGACAACATGGTCGTTGATGCCGTCTTTGACGTAGCGCACTGCGTTCGCCACGGCAAAAATCCGTTCGCGGTTGGTCTCGTTTTCCGTGTAAAGCAGTGTCGGTGTAGTCACCGAGTCGTCGCACGACAGCCACAACCGCCCCAGGGTCCCATGGTTGGCGGCAACGGTCAGGTCGTCGTGAGCGTGGAGACCCGGCCGCCTGGCGTCCCGGCCCCACGCCCACGTGTTGCGGAACCAGATGGTTGGGAGAACGTGGAGCTGGGCTGTTTCCGGCCCGACGTTGGTGCAACGGACGCTGATGCAGAGGTCCTCGGGCGTGGACTTGGCATAGATAATTTCCAGGTCGAAAAACCGGTTGCCGTCGAGGACCCCGGTGTCCACCAGTTCGTATTCCGGTTCGCGGCGGCCGCGCTGGCGGTTCTGCTCGACCAGGTCCTCGTACGGGAAGCGGGCCTGAGGGTAGCGGTACAGCCAGCGCATGAACGAGTGGGTGGGCGTCGAGTCGAGCGGCCACCAGTACTCCTTCACATCCTCGCCGTGATTGCCCTCGGGGTTGGTCAGCCCGAACAGGCGCTCCTTCAGGAAGGGGTCGTTGCCGTTCCATAACGCGAGCCCGAAACAGAGGTGCTGCCAGCGGTCGCATATCGCCCCCAGACCGTCCTCGCCCCACCGGTAGGCCCGCGACCGGGCGTGGTCATGGGGAAAAAAACCCCAGGCGTCGCCGTTCCCGCTGTAGTCCTCGCGGACGGTCCCCCACTGTCGCAACGAGACGTACGGCCCCCAGTGTTTCCAGGCGGCCAGGCCATAACCGTCCTGGGCCAGGCGCGACGCTTCGGCACCGATCCCGCTCATGCGACCGGCGATGGCGGACCGAGGACCCCAGTCGCCGGGTGGCGGCGGGTTATGCAATAAAGCAGGCCGGTGGGATCGCTCAGGGTGGTCCAGGATGGCTCCGCCATCACGACGGCGCCAAGTCCCTCGTGCCGGCGCTGCTCGGCCCGCATGTCATCGCACGCAAGGTCAAGGTGGGCGCGGCAAATGCCCCGCCCATCGTTCCCTGCGAGGCGCTGCAACAAGAACCGGAGCGGCATCTCGGGCGGCCTGACCAGGTACTCGAACTCGGGACGCGACCCGGGCCGGCGTTCCCACCGGGTCAGGGCTTCCCAGAACCTGGCTTCTTCCGCAAAAGCCACCGGGGCAATGTCGACACATATCTGGTCGACCAGACTGCACTGCCCGTTAGGCCAGCCCCTTGGGGGTGGTCGCTCAAAGCCCCGGCCGGGGTATGCGGCCACGAGGCAGAACGGGAACCCGGCCGGAGAGGCCATGACGACGAAGTTCGGCTCTGCCTTCCTGGTGAGGGCGCCGAGGGCGGATGCCCGCCGGGCGGTGGCCTCGACGTCGTCGACATGGAGGTCGACGTGGCACCCGGCGATGTCAGTCTGTACTCGTTGCACCCGTATGAAGGCGTCGCCGTGGGGCGGCTCGAGGGTGGCGAACTCCCCTGATGAGCCCCTGGGCGCCGAGAGCCCGTAACCGGTGACACCCCGCCAAAAAGCGCACCCAGCCTCGAAAGTGGCCGCCGGGAAGTCTAGAAAGGCTGTCGTCCAGCGAACGGTCATGGGCGACTGTAAGTCTTGCCGCATAAAAAGCCGGACCTCAAAGTGGAGGCGGTGGAGGGAGCGGCTGGCCGGTTTCAGCCGGCGGTTGTACGAACAACGTGCCGCCCGGCCCATTACCTGCTGCACCCACAGATGTCCTCGCCCGACGGGCCGCCCGCCACCGGGCGGCCCGGCTTTCCACCACGAACTGCTCGAAAAGATGGTCCGCTTCTTCGACCTCCCGGTCGCGCAGCTCGGCCCGGACCCGCCGGCCGGCGGCGTCCAGTTTGACACTGGCGAGGTTGAACGCCCGCTGTAATGGTCCCTGCACCCGACGCACGCTCTGGACCTTTTCCAGAGGCACCCACGTCGTGACTTTGCGAAAGCGGCCGGTGGTCGCCGCCACCACCGAGCCATCGGACCCGGAGGCCAGGAAGTGGTAGCTGAGCGGCGCCTTCCAGACGGCCCGCGGTGGAGGCTTTGTCAGGGGGAACTGCTTCAACCCGAGCAATGAATAGAGCAGCTGGTCGGCCTCCTCGAGCTGTCCGACTGGCAAGAGCGATTTCGTCATCCGCCCTGACCGCGACCCCTGCTCCTGGCCGGCGGAGCCGGCCACGTCGACTTCCAGCCGGCACCACCTGAGCGGACGCCACAATAAGGGCTCGAGCTTCCTCACCGCCTGCACCCTGGCGTAGGGGATGGTCTCGGACACGGTGGAAAAGAGGCCTCGCCGCACCCGGATCCCGTCGGGCGCTACACCGACGGCAAAACCGTACTGGTCCACTACTCGCCGCCAGATCTGCCTGACAAAGCCGATCAGGTAGACGATCAAGAACCCCACTGTGGCCGCCGCCGCCGCCCGGGAAATCTCCGGCAGCGCGATGATGGCGGCGACCAGGAGGGCGGCCACGAACGAGGTCGGCGCCAGCACAGCAGAAATAACCAGCTGATTGGCCGGCACCGTGGCCACCGGGCGCTCCGCCGGTTCCGGCGTGTCCAGGTCGAGCCCGTGATGACCGGCCAGCAAGCGGGCTCTCAACTCGATCGCCACCGGTTCGGCCAGATAAGCGAGACGGCCGTTGCTCCTCCCGGACCCGGCCAAGCGCACTCGTAGCTCAGCCAACCCGAACGCGCGAGCCAGGAAAGGCCGGACGACGTCTACCGCCTGGATGCGGCTGAGCGGCAACTGGCGAGCGTCGCGTCGCAGCAAACCGGTCTCGATACGCAAGGTCGAACCGTCCAGCGCCCATCTCGTCACCAGCCATTTCACCAGGCCAAATAACATGACTATCCCGAGCAGCACCAGCTCGATGACCACCGAGACCAGGTTCCGGGAGCCCCTGAGCGAGTCCTCCGCCAGGACCACCAGCAACACCACTCCCACCCGCCCGCCGGTGACGATCGGCGTCAAGGGGTGCAACCGCTGCCATCCGCCCACCGGCGGAGCCAGGCTCAAAGACCGGCTGCCTTGGCTTCGCCGAGGGCGGCGAGCCGGTCCCGCAGCCGCGAGGCCTCTTCCTGTTCGAGGCCCGGGATACGAGCGTCACTGTGTGCCGCGGCCGTGTGCAGCTTGACGGTGGACAGCCCGAAGATCCGTTCGACCGGGCCGGCCGTCACGTCGACGAACTGCATCCGCCCATAGGGCACCACCGACTGCCGGCGGAACATGACGCCTCTGGCCACGATTAAGTCGTCCTCCCGTTCCTGGTAGGCCCAGGCGCGAAAGCGCCGGCGGGCGCCGACGAGGCCGATGGCCCCGGCGACCAGGACCGCACCGACTCCAATGGCCACGATGGCGACGTCGGAGGAGGTAATGACGGCTACGACCACAGCCACCACCAGCGTAAGGACGCCCACCTCCCAACAGCGCATAACCCACAGCCTGGGCGAAGGGGTCATCCATCCGGGTTGGTCCAAGTGCACTACCTCGGTGCTGGTCGTATGCACTTGACGGTACCAACAGAAGGGCTGCAGCGGGCTGAGCCCCTGGCTGGGCCACCGGGCCCGGCCCGGCGGCCGGGCGGGCCGGCGGCCGGGCGGCCGGGCGGCGGGAAGCCCGAGGAGCCGCCCGCACCAGTAGGCCCGGCCCATGGCTCCGAGCGTGGCCGTCGGCGTCCAACGAGGCCCGGTTACCCGCCTCTAATAGGCCCGGTCACCGCCCTGGACTCCTGCACTACCACTCCGCGCACTCGGTGCAGCCGACACGGTGGCGGACCAGGCCCGTTCTCGGTGCAGCTGCGCTTTCTCGTCGCGTTCCGATGTCAGAAATGCATCAGAACGCGACGAGAAGCGGCGTTTGCACCGAGATTGCGCCGGCCCGGCCGAGGCGCCGTCACTGTCCCCTTCGAGTGCGGCCGGGCCAAGGCCGGCGCAGGTCGTGGTCTAGAATGGTCCTGCTTGGCCCCATCGTCTAGAGGCCTAGGACACCACCCTCTCAAGGTGGAGACACGGGTTCGAACCCCGTTGGGGCTGCAAATGTGCGTCGCCGAGCGCGCCGTTGCGTCGGGTTACCTCTTGGGTGGCCGATCGTACCGAGCATGTGGCGTCATGGGGTCTCGACCTCGAAGCAGCAAGCAGACATAGGGCTACGGGAGCAGACCGTGTCTACGAAGACAGAGTCAGTGGCAAAGACA
>DATJUH010000020.1:0-7483 GCA_035502515.1 Acidimicrobiales bacterium | reverse complement strand
CCATCCGCGGTCATCGTCAAGTTGTCGGACAGTCCCGGTATTACCGGTTGCTCGCACGTGCCAGCCACAAAGTCTGCTACCAGCCGGCCTCCGCTACACATAGCCACCTCCCTCGGATCCTCCAATGCCGAGGCTACATGGATCCGCGACCAACCGCCGCCGGCAAGATCCGGTTTTTGGGCGGCCGCCCCGGGCGAGCTTCCACGGCGGGCTGGCGTGCTCTCACCAGCGCCCGCAGCAGCGGTGTCGCCCGGGGGGCCGGGCTTTTAGGGCCCGGGCGGCAGGCTCAGGCTGTCCTGGTACAGTGCCGCCACCGCCGCCGGCATCCAGCCGCTGTCCCAGCGATGCGCAACATCCTGCCACGGGCCCATGGTGTACTTGATGCCTTGAGAAGTTAGAAGCGCGGAGTAGTCAGTGACGTCCGTCGAGTAAAGGCTGTACCCGCCGAGCCAAATTCGGTTTTGCGTGATGAAGGGAGCGGCGCGGGCAGCCACGAAGGCCTGGGAAAGCTGATAGTTCTGGGCGAAGTTTGCTTCTGTCCCGTAATCGAATGCGGCTGTCGCACCGTATTGGCTGTACGAGGACATGTCCGCGGGGAAATCCCAGGTGGCGGCGACAGCGAACAAATTCGGGTATTTCAGAAGGAGGTCCTGTGCCCCATAGCCCGACTTCGAGAACCCGATCAGCCAATTCTGTTCGGTCCCGGTCGTGGCCAAGTTTTGGTCCACCCAGGGCACGAGCTCCGTGGTCAGGAACGTTTCGTACTGCAGGGCCGGGTCGCTCGGATTGTTCGCGTACCAAGGGTCGTAAGTAAAGGTCGGCTCGACGATAGTCAGGTTGTATTGGTCCTCGGCATCTAATGCTTGCAGCGTGGCCAGGCCGTCACCGAAACTGTTGCCGAGGCCGGCTTCGACCGGGAGTACGAAAAGGAAATTGTGGGCCACCCCTGCGGCCGGCTGCGTGGGCTGTAAAACGCGAAGGGTCTGGATACCGTAACCATCTTCAGGGGACAAAACTGAATAGGTTTCGATGCCATTAGCGGTGCCCTGGTACGCCACCTGGAAGCCGGAGTTGCCACCTGACCAGTCGGCGGCTGTGGCGGTGCCGCTGGCCATAATGGCAGGCGCCCCGCCAGTCAAAGTATTGTCGGTGGCCGAGAGCACGGTCGTGCCGTTTTCGGCGAAGTCGAGGGTGTTGCCAACCACCGTAAGCGTGAGCTGGGTGCCGGCGGCCAGCGGGCTCGTCGAAGAGCCCGCAAGCTCTGACCAGTTCCCGTTGTCCCGCAGGAACAGCATCAGTTCGGGACTGCCGTTGTTCCAGTAGTAAAAGCCGACGTACAGGTCTTGGCCGCCGGCCTGGGCCCGTACGGCGGGGCCGATCCACTGGGTGCCGCTGAGCGGGGTCGAGGTGACCTCGATCTGGGAGTACTGATCGGAACCGTAGCTTTCGCCGGTGCGAATGTCGCCCGAGTCGCCGCCGGAGTTGGTACCTGTAACCTCGTCGTTGGCGATGGCCAGGCCGCCCACCGACATGTTGGTCCAATCTGGGCCGAGGCCCCCATTGGGCCGGCCGAAGTTGTCCGTAACGGGCCCGGACGGGCTGCTGGTGGCGGCGGCAACGCACGCAACGGAAATGCCGCTGGCGTTGGCGCCCGCGACGGTGCCCGAGCCATTGGTCACCGAACAGCTTTGGCCGGTTGGGTTGGTCAGCACCGAGACGTTGTACGGCGCCCCGTTGGCCAGCAGGGTGGCGAACGTGAACACCCCGTTGGCGCTCACGCTCAAGTTGTCGTTGTCGTTGTCCTCCAGGACTACCGTTCCCGAGAGCCCCGAGATCGTCCCGCTCACGGAGTAGATCGGGTCAGCGTCTCCGCCAGACCAGTCGCCCGCCGTGGCCGTCCCATTGGCCATGATGCCCGGTGCCCCGCCAGTCAGAGTGCTGTTGCTGGCTGAGACCAGCACGGTGCCGTTCTCGGCGAAGTCGAGCGTGGAGCCCACCGCCGTCAGCGTCAGCTCGGTGCCGGCGGCCAGCGGTCCCGTCGACGCCGCGCCGAGTTCGGACCAGCTGCCGTTATCCAGCATGAACAGCATCAGTTCAGGGCTGCCGTTGTTCCAGTAGTAGATGCCCACGTAGAGGTCCTGGCCCCCGTCCTGGGCTCGTACCGCCGGCCCGACCCACTGGCTGCCGCTGAGCGGGGTCGAGGTCACCTGGACGGCAGAGAACTGGTCATTGTCGTAGGTCTCACCGGTGCGGATATCGCCGGAGTTACCGGCGGCGTTGGTCCCAGTTACCTCGTCGTTGGCGATGGCCAGGCCGCCCATCGACATGTTCGTCCAGTCGGGGCCGAGGCTGCCGTTTGCCCGGACGAAGTTGTCTGTGACCGTCCCGGTACTCGGGTCCGTGGACGCAGTCACGCAGGTCACGGAGATGCCGCTGACGTTGGCGGCCGCGACGGTGCCCGAGCCGTTGGACACCGAGCAGTTCTGGCCGGTGGGGTCGGTCGCCACCGATACGTTGTAGCCCGCCCCGTTGGCCAGCAACGTGGCAAAGGTGAACGACCCGTTGGCGCTCACGCTCAGGTTGTCGTCGCCGTTGTCCTGGAGCACTAGCGTCCCCGAAAGCCCCGAGACCGTTCCGCCCACTGAATAGGTCCCGCTCGGAGATGTCGTGGTGGTGCTGCCGCCTGTGATCGAGCCGCCCGAGGTCGTCCCCCCTGTGGTGGATCCGCCGGAACCCGAAGCGGCGGCGTCGCCACCCGCCCAGTTGCCGGCGGTCGCGGTGCCGTTGGCCATGATCCCCGGTGCCCCGCCGGTCAAGGTGCTGTCGGTGGCCGACACAACGACGGTGCCGTTCTCGGCGAAGTCGAGGGTGGACGCCACCGCCGTCAGTGTCAATTGGGTGCCGGCCGTCAGCGCGCTGGTGGCGGCGGCGCCAAGCTCGGACCAGCTCCCGTTGTTCAGAAGAAAGAGCATCAGTGCGGGGCTGCCGTTGTTCCAGTAATAGATGCCCACGTAGAGGTCCTGGCCCCCGTCCTGAGCCCGTACTGTGGGGCCGATCCACTGGGTGCCGGTGAGCGGGGTTGAGGTTACCTGGACGGTGGAGTACTGGTTGGAGCCATAGGCTTCGCCGGTACGGATGTCGCCAGAGTTACCGCCGGCGCTGGTCCCGGTTACCTCGTCGTTGGCGATGGCCAGGCCCCCCATCGACATATTGGTCCACTCGGGGCCGAGGCTCCCGTTCGGCCGGTCGAAGTTGTCCGACGCCAGCTGGCCACTGCTACCGCTACCGCTACCGCCACCGCCGCTAGCCTCGGCCACACAGGTGACAGAGACGCCGCTCACGTTGGCGGCCGTGACGGTGCCCGAGCCGCCCGAAACGGAACAGGCCTGGCCGGCGGGGTTGGTCAGCACGGAGACGTTGTAGGCGGCCCCGTTCGTCAGCAACGTGGCGAAGGTGAACGACCCATTTGCGCTCACGCTCAGGTTGTCGTTGCCGTTGTCCTGGAGCACCACGGTGCCCGAGAGCCCCGAGACGGTGCCGCTCACGGAGAAGCTCGGGTCGTCGTCGCCCCCCGACCAGTCGCCGGCGGTGGCCAAACCGTTGGCCATGATCCCCGGCGCCCCACCGGTCAATGTGCTGTTGCTGGCGGAGACAACCACGGTGCCGTTCTCGGCAAAATCGAGGCTGGAACCGACCGCCGTCAGCGTCAACTCGGTGCCCGCGGCCAGCGGGCTGGTCGGGTAGGCGCTGCCAAGCTCGGACCAGCCGCCGTTGTTCAGCAGGAACAGCATCAGTTCCGGGCTGCCGCCGTTCCAGTAGTAGATGCCAACATAGAGGTCCTGGCCCCCGTCCTGGGCCCGTACGGCAGGGCCGACCCATTGGTTACCGCTGAGGGGGGTCGAGGTCACCTGGACGGCGGAGTACTGGTCGTTGTCGTAGGACTCAGCTGTACGAATGTCGCCTGAGTTGCCGCCGCCGTTGGTCCCCGCAACCTCGTCGTTGGCGATGGCCAGGCCGCCCACCGACATGTCGGTCCAGTTGGGGCCGAGGCTCCCGTTGGCCCGGGCGAAGTTGTCGGATGCTGAGACGGTCCCGGCCTGAGCCGCACCAGGGAAGAGGGCAAACGGGCCGATGAGAAAAAAGAGCGCCAACAGCCGCCAGAAGACGGCGGTCACAGACCGAGTGTGGACAGACTGGGCGTGCCCCGACCGAGTGTTTCTCGCCAACATTTTCACCGCCGTCTCCTCGCCGTCATGTCGGCTCCTTCCCGCCATTCGACACCGCCCGCCGGGCGGCGTAGAGCTCCGGGCGTGAAGTCAATTGCACCCTCGAACCTCGCGATGAAGCCCTCCGAGGGCATTTGCGGCCTTCTCGAGGCCCGGTGGTCGAAAACATAGATTCGGCACTTCTGAGTGGGCGTTCCTGGACGCTGATACGGCCGGCGTGGGTTGGGCGTCCGAATTCGCGCGTATCGTACAATTCGGACTACTCGAACCCGGCACCCGGGGCGCCGGCGGAGCCAGACCAGTCGCCGAAATCCCCGAGTCCCGGCCGGACCGGCTCTGGGCTCCGAGCGTGACGAGGAACGCCGGCACCGAACACAGCCGGTGATCCAGCAGCGTCTTCGCCATTCGTCGCCGTGGTCGCAACCATCGCAGGCCAAGCTTTTCGGCACGGCCAGGGGTTAGGCACGAACTCGCCGGCCCGCGGACGCGTTCGTCCTTTTTCTCTCTGTGCTGGCTTTGCTGGTGGTCGTAAACACGGTCAGCCCGCCGTCCGCGTTCTGGCAGAAACTGGCAGAACGGGCCACTGCTTTGCCCGGGTTCTTCGACATCCTTTGGCGGACGGGGTTGTGGGTGATGACCGGCTGGGGTTTGTTCCTGCTCGGCGCGTCACTGCTGGGAAGCCGGCTGGATATTTTGCGCGACCAGGTCCTGGCGCTGGTCGGTTCCGGCGTTGGGGTCATTGTCGTGGAGGCCGCCGTCGGTGGCACATCCCGTTCGCTTTGGGGTGGGACCGTTGCCGGAGGGCCCCCGGCGGACGCGGTGTCGGCCCGGCTCGGCTTCGCGGTGGCTGCCGTCGCCACCGTTTCGCCCCTATCTGGCCCGGCCAAACCGCGCCCTCAGCTGGTGGTTGATAGGTGTTGGCCTCGTCTCCGTTGCGTCAGTCGGGGCCGCCACTCCCAGCGGAGCGGTGCTGGGTTTGCTGTGCGGCATTAGCTCGGCGGCCACCGTCCACATCGTTTTCGGGTCGAGCGGCGGCCGGCCCAGCGTGGCCGAGGTGAACAAGGGCCTCGGTGACCTCGGCGTGGCGGTGTCTTCCCTGTCGGCAGCCGCTATCCAGGAGGCGGGCGTCTTTATAGTCGACGCCACGGACGCGGAGGGGGTCCCGCTCCTTGTGAAGGCGTACGGCCGCGATGCCTGGGACACCGAACTGCTGGCCAAGGTGTGGCGGGCCCTGTGGTACCGGGACAGCAGCACCCTCTCTCTGAGCCGGCTGCAGCAGGTCGAGCACGAGGGTTTCATCACGTTGCTGGCCGCTCGGAACGGGGTCCCTACCCAGGACGTAGTCCATGCCGGGAGGACGGCAGACAACGACGCTCTGATCGTCATGCGGGTACGGGGCGCGCCACTGTCGGTGACGGACAACGGCGCAAACGGCGAAGTAGTCGACGCGCTTTGGGACACGGTGCTGGCGCTCGCTGCCGCCGGCCTGGTGCACGGTGACTTACGCCTGGGCGCCTTTTGGTTCGACGGCGGCCAAGCCCTCATCGGCAATATGGCCGGGGCCTAGAGGTGGCCACCAACCACGACCAACGCCGCCGGGACCTGGCTCAACTGGTCGCCTTCTCCGCCGTGTTGGTGGGGGCGGAGGACGCCGTGGCTGTCGCCCGACGGCGGCTGGGGCCGGACGGCCTGGCGGCCGTGGTCCGGTACATCCAGAAAGCGGCCTTTGGTTCCGGCCTACGCGAGGCCGTCGCTCAAGAAAGGCTCGACATCGAGGACCTCCGGTCGCGGGCGGCTGCCGCCGCGGGTGTGGACGCTCCCAAGATGGCCAAAGTCAGGCGCGTCTCCACCAGGGCTCTGGTGCAGACCGGGCTGCTCGTGGTGGCGGCCTATTTCCTCATAAGCACCCTGGCCGACGTCGACGTCAACCAGCTGCTCGACGCGCTCCGCTCTGATTCGCTCCCCTTGCTCCTGCTCGCACTGATCTTCGCCCAGCTGCCGCGCTTTTGCTATGCCGAATCCAATCGTGCCGCCTGTCCGCGGCCCCTCCCTTATGGGCCGGTCGTCCTGTTGCAGTTCACAATTGCCTTCATCAACCTGGTAGTACCGGGCAGCGTGGCCCGCATGGCACTGGACATCCGCTTTTTCCAGCGCCAGGGGATCCCGGCCACTTCCGCCGTCTCGATCAGCTTGATCGACAATTTTGCCACTTATACAGTGCAAATTTTTCATCATCCTGGCCGCCCTCATTTTCGGCTTCGGGGATGTCCAAGCCGACCTTCAGACGTCCAGCCACCGTGTGGGCAAGCTTCTCCTGTTGCTGGCCGTAGTGATAGGGCTGGCGATTGTCGTGCTGATAATTGCGGTCGCCGTCCCCAACCTGCGTAAGCGGGTCCTCGACAAAGCTCGGCCGCACCTGGCCGATGTCCGTGAAACCGTCGTCGCCTTGCGCTCGCCCACGCGGGTCGTCCGGCTGTTGTTGGCCAACCTCGCCGCCGAGGTACTGGTGGCCAGCACTCTTGGTTTGGTGCTGGTGTCCCTCGGGTCCTCGATGTCGTTGGCGACGCTGCTCGTGGTCAACGTCGGAGTAACGTTTTTCGCCGCTCTGATCCCGGTGCCAGGCGGCATTGGCATCACTGAGGGCGCCCTGGTGGTGGGCCTGACTGCGGCCGGTCTCGACCAGGCCACCGCCTTTGCCGCCGCTATTTGCTACCGGCTGTGTACGTATTACCTGCCGCCGATCGGTGGATGGTTCGCCATACGGAGGCTCGAAAAGACCGGCCTGCTCTGAGCGAAATTCCGCCCAGGGCGCGCCTCCTCCGGTTTACGATCGGTGCATGGGGACGGCGATGGCCCCAGCTCGCCCTCGCTGCCACTCTTCTTATCCTGGCGCCGGGGCCCGACAGCATGCTCGTCCTGCGCAATGCCCTTCGCGGAGGCCGTCGGGCAGGCTTTTCGACCGCGGCGGGCACGGTGACCGGCCTCATGAGCTGGGCGGTGGCCGCGGCGCTGGGTATTTCGGCGTTGCTGGCCGCCAGCCGCGTTGGGTACGACACGCTGCGTTTCGCCGGAGGCGCCTATCTGGTGGGGCTCGGCATCGTCACGCTGCGCCGACCGGGCTCCCTGTCCCGCAGCGCGCCTGAGGAGGGCGCGCTAGAGAGAGGCGCCCCAGATCACAACCGGCCGCGCTTGCAGCGACGGCTGGAGCAATTGACTGGCGTGGTTCTGATCGCGTTCGGAGTTCGGCTGGCTACTGA
>DATJUH010000019.1:0-3697 GCA_035502515.1 Acidimicrobiales bacterium | reverse complement strand
TACCGATCTCGAGATCCTGTTGAAAGGCCTGAAGGCGTCGACCTTGGTCCTTATCGGCGGCCTTACCGACGTTTGCGTGCATTACACGTTCGTTGATGGCCACCAGCACGACTACCACATGAGGGTCGTGTCGGACTGCGTGATCGGCTCGAGCGCAGCCCGGCACAACGCGGCGCTCAGCGCCATGGAGTACCTGCAGCACGGAGCCCGCCTGACCACGTCCGAGCTCGTCGAGGAGCTCGCCGGGAGATCCTCGGCCTCCGTGGACGGGACCGCCCCAGTCATTACGGTCACGGCTTCCAATGTCACCGGCAAAGGAACAACATGACTTACAACCGCACTCAGCCGACCCGTCGCCAGGAGCTATCGTCCAAACTAGCTCCGGGTCAAGCGCTGGTCGGCGCGCTCGTCAGCGTCCTCGCCGCAGTACCCATGCTCAGCTCGATCGGCCCGCGGCCAGCGAGCGCGTCCTCCTACCCCACCAGCCACACATTGGACCTCAGTTTCCTGCAGGACCCAGGCCAACCTCCGGATCCAGACGTTTATTACGCAGGAGAAGGGCTTCTGCTCACGCGGAACATGTACCAAGGGCTGCTCCAGTACAAAACGGGCACAGCGCAGCGCGTACTCGAACCTGAGCTGGCAACCACCTGGTCCGTCTCCAAGAACGGGTTGGTATACACCTTCCAACTGCGCCAGGGGGTGCTCTTCCATGACGGCACGCCGTTCACCTCGGCGGCCATTGCTCCCGACTTCGCCCGTCGGGCAGCCGTGAATGGCGGCCCGGCCTACCAGGTCGCCGATGTGGCTTCAGTGAGGACGCCTGGCCCGTACGAGGCCGTCATAACCTTGAAAACGCCGAACACTGCTTTCCTCGACTACCTGGCATCCCCCTACGGCCCAGTCATGGAAAGCCCGAGCGCTCTGGCCGCCCATAAGGGAAATAACAACGACCAGACCTACCTCGAGACCCACGATATCGGGACCGGCCCCTATGAGCTGACAGAGGCCAAGGTCGGCGTCTTTTACCAAATGAAGGCGTTCCCTCATTATTGGGGCGCGAAGCCCTACTACACGACGGTCAACCTTCCCGTCATCGACAATCTTTCGACCGAGGAGATCGAGCTCGACGACGGGCAATTGGACGCCATCCTCCACGACATGACCACGTCGGTGATCGCCCACTACACCACAGACTCGAAGGTGAAGGTCTACAACTTGCCTACATTGCAGTCCGAGACGGCATACATCAACGAGAACAAGGGTTTTCTCACCTCGGAGAAGGCGCGCAAGGACCTTCTGGAAGCGATTGACATCCGGGCGCTGGTCGCCGGCGTTTTCCCCGGCCGGGCCATAGTACCCAAACAAGCAGGGCCGAACGGCCTCCTGCCCCCGCAGTACGGCCAGCAGAACATCCCGTACAACCCGGGCAAATTGAAAGCATTAGTCAAGACCCTGTCGTCATCGGACCGGTCGTTCATCGTCGGTTACGACACCGGTGCACCCGATGACCAGTTGTTAGCCGAGGATGTCGGCATCGAGCTCGACGCGCTCGGGCTGAGCACCAAGGTGGTCGGCTACGAGACCTCGCAGATTTTCGCCGACGTCGGTTCGGTGCCCACTGCTCGGTCTGCCTCCGAACCGAACGTCCTGATCGACTATTTCTGGCCGGACACGTACAACGTCTATACCTGGACCCACATCAGCTTCGACCCTTTGGGGGGCCTTGAGTACCTCAGTTGCCACGTCCCCGGCGAGGCCGCCCTCGACAGCGAGGCCGTCGAGACGGGGTCGGACGTCCTCTACAACGAGGTCGTGGAAAAGGCCGTCGCCAGTGGCTGCTGGTTAAACCTCGCGGACAAGGACGACACCATGGTGGCGCAACCTTGGCTCCAGGGCATTCCACAATCCCACAACGTGGCCGAGCCCGAAATGCTGGAACTAGCCCGCCTCTACCCGGGATGACGGGGGTTACGTGACCGAGCGCGAGCCGGGCCCAATAAACCTGAATCGGTACGAAGTCGAGTTCGCGTGGCAAGGCATCCCGACGTTTATGAAGCTGCCCGTCTGCCTGACCCCGGCCGACTTGACAGCAGGTCGGGTCGATGTCGCGGTGGGTGGGGCGCCGTGGGACGGCACCGCCATCACGCGCTCGGGCACCCACATGGGACCTCGGGCCATCCGTACTTGCGACCACCTGACCGCACCGCCTCACTCCAGGCCCCATCTTCACGTGCGAGTGGATCCCTTCGAGCACCTGAGGGTGTGTGACTACGGCGACGCCGAGGTTGTCATCGGCAGCACAGATCGGACTTACCAGAACATCCGCACGTTCGTGGCCGAGATCCTTGAAGGCGGTGCCATCCCCATTCTTCTCGGCGGCGACCACGGGATCACCTGGCCGGCCGCTACCGCCCTAGCCGACCGGTACGGTTATGGGAAGCTGGGCGTCGTCCACTTCGACGCGCACGCTGACACCGCGCCAGATATGCAGGGTGTACTGGCCGGGCACGGGACGCCTATGCGGCGGCTGATCGAAAGTGGAGCGGTGCTCGGCCGCAACTTCGTCCAGGTGGGGCTGCGCGGTTACTGGCCCGGGCCGGAGGTGGTGGCCTGGATGGAGGAGCAGCAGATGCACTCCCATTTCATGGCCGAGGTGCAGCGCCACGGCTTCGACGCCGTGCTAGAGCGCGCTATTGACGAGGCACTTTCCGGTGGAGCGGACTACCTCTACATCTCGGTCGACGTCGACGCGGTCGACCCTTCCCATGCCCCGGGAACCGGGTCGCCCGAACCGGGCGGCTTGACCAGCGCCCAGGTTTTGCGAGCCGTGCGTCGCATGTGTGCGGAGGTCGGGATGGTGGCGATGGACGTGGTCGAAGTGAGCCCCCCGTACGACTCCGGCAACAACATCACGGCTCTGTTCGCCCACCGCTGCGTGCTCGAGGCGCTGACCGGTACTGCGATGCGGCGGCTTGGCCTTACCCAACCGGACTATTTGGACGAAGAGAGCGCCGGGGGCCCGCTTTCAGCGGTTCCTTGACGTCTCAGGCCTAGCTGGGGGCCGGCCCCCCTGGCGCGGGTTCGGGCCAAATAACGAGGGCCTGGCTCATCGACGCTCGAACGCTAAGCCTGAATCGACCGATTCGGTATGGCCCACCCGCCCAGGAGGGCGTAAGGAAGGCGGTCATTGTGTACCAGCGGACGGTTGCGGGCCCTAAGGGAGGCACAGAGGGGGGTCTGAGCAGTTCGGCCTTTTTGGTCGGGCGTTACGGCTTCAAACCGCATCGCCGACATAAAAGGGGACCCGCGTTGTAACAACGCTACCGCCCTCGCATTGGCTCGGTTGCTGACGGAGGAAGGCTCAAGCGAGCTGAGGCACCACGGCTCGGAGGGCTTTCAGCGCGGCCAGGAAAGCCTCAGCCCAGGGCCAGTTTTTTGCCAGGTGCAGTGTGGTGCGCCGGCCGGAGCGGGAGAGGTGGCCGGGCACCGAGACGAACCGTCGGCGCAGGGTGGCCAGGGTGACGGGCCCGCCTTGGCGGGTGATGCCCCCGAGCCTGGCAGCCCAGCGGGCCAGGTTGTGGGCGATGGCCCCCAGTGCCGCCCAGGCGGCATTGGCGCCAAAGCGGCCCGAGGGCATGTGGGCCCAGGGGCCGTCTTTTAGGTCCCGGATCACGAGCTCTATTTCTGCGTGCTG
>DATJUH010000018.1:0-10767 GCA_035502515.1 Acidimicrobiales bacterium | reverse complement strand
AACGGGCGCCATGACCCGGATCAAGGTCACACCGGCCGCGGCGCAGGCGGCGAAGACGGGTTCTTCGAGGACGCTGGCGATGCTCACAACCGTCAACTGCCGATCGGCAAACCGTTCTACCAGCTCAGGTAGCCCTTTCTCGGCGTTGTCCGGTTCGACCTGGAAGCCGGGACGGACGGGCACCTCGGCGCCGTCGAAGCCCAGGCCCTGGACGCGTTCAGCCAGCTCTTCGATCGAGTCTGCCGGCCAAGGTTTGGTAAAGACGGCAAATCGGACATCCTGGGGGGGCATGATTTCTCCTTTGTCGCTTTCAAGAACCCCGGCCCACGGGGTTCTGGTTATCAGGCTTCACGACGCCTAGTTCCGTGAGGGGAACATGAGCAGCTCGGGTACGTAAGCACGAGCGGGAAGTTCGACCACGAACCGGACCGCGCTCGCCACGTCCTCCGGCTTCAAGGCTTTGCTCCGAGCCTCGGCATCGGTCGGCACCGGCCGGTGCTCGAGGAAGGGGGTATCTGTCGTCCCGGGGTACACAACCGTAGTGCGGACACCGTCGTCTCGGGCCTCCTCCATGGTGGCGTGGGCCAGCGCTGCCAGGCCCGCTTTGCTGGCCTGGTACGCGGCGCCCGAGCGGTCCGGCCGCTTGGCCCCGGACGAGCTGACAAATACGAAAAGACCGCTTTTCTGTTGGCGCATAACGGGAAGCGCGGCGCTCGTGACGAGGAACGCGCCGGTCACGTTGGTGTCCATGATCAATCTCCACGACTCGATCGTCGCTTCGCCCATGGCCCGCTGCGGCACGTTCCATCCGGCGGCGTAGACGACGACGTCCAGCCGGCCATGGGCCGAGATGGCCGCGTCGACGATCTGTCGCGCACTCGCGTCGTCTCGAACGTCGGCGACGACGACGACCGGTTGGCCCGGCCCGCCCGGGCCGCGGCGCGCCGCCGCTCCGCTGTCGTTTCCGCGAGCGGCGACCTCCTCCGCCACTTTTTCGAGCAGGGGCTTCCGCCGCGCCACCAGGACCACCTCGTCCCCCGCAGCTGCGCTGAACAACGCCACCAACCGCCCGATGCCGCTGCTGGCCCCGACGACAGCGATGACGCGCCCCTTTGCGCCGCCGGGCCCGGCGTCACTCACGACGCCCTCAGCCATGGTGGGCCTGCTCGACAAGTTGCCCGACGATGGTCGTGGTCGCCGCCTTGGTGCCGTCCGTCCTGCTCCGGCCGCCATTTCTACTCGTGCGGTCAGTCCTCCTCGTGCCGTCAGTCCCGCTGCCGCTATCAGATCTGTTCCTGCCGGTCATCTTCCGCCCGTTTGCCGGTCTAGCCGTGAGCTGTACGGGTGCGGTCGACCCCCGCATCACGAACTCCGGCGCGAACTCCGCTCGCAGAGGTTTATCACCGGCGTCGTCAGCGAGGCAGGCTACCAGCCGCTCGACAGCGGTCTCGGCCATTTCCCAAACGGGTTGGCGAATTGTCGAGAGGGGTGGTTCTACGAGCGTCGTGAGGGCGATGTCGTCGAAGCCGATCACAGACACGTCGTTGGGGACGGCCAGGCCGACGGAACGGATCCCGGCGTAAGCACCAAGCGCGTACATATCGTTGACGGCGACGATCGCCGTAATCCCGCTCCCACTGGTGAGCAGGGCTCTGGCTCCGACCCGGCCCAGCTCGCCCGCCTCCGGATCTCCGAACGCGCTTTTTCGGGACCCCGCCCACACCCGGGCCGGGTCGTAGTCGATGCCGGCGGCCCGGAGCGCCCTCTTGTACCCGGCGAAACGGTCCCGCCGGCTGGCGGTTTTGATCGGGCCGGAGAGAAACCCGATGCGACTGTGGCCCAGGCTCAGGAGAGCCTCCGTGGCCAGGCGGCCGCCGAGACCGTTGTTGACGCTGACACAGTCGACGGCGTCGATATCGCCGTTCCGGAAGCGGCGGTCGAAGACCAACACGTGCAGGTTCCGGTCCACCAAAGAAGAAAGATGGCTGATCGATACAGGTGAGGACCCGAAGATGAGAGCACGGATGCCCTGCCGGTACATCCCTTCGGTGTAGCTCTGCTCTCGGGCCGGGTCCCGATCGGTGCTGGCGGCGAGAACGGAGTGACCGAGGGCCCGGGCCGCCTCCTCGATGGCACGGGCGAACTCTCCCCAGAATGGGTTCGCAACCGAAGGTATAAGCAATCCGATGGTTTTCGCATGCCCGCGCCTTAACTGCCGGGCCACTTCATCGGGCGCGAAGCCAAGCGCTTTGAACGCTTCCTGCACGCGCGCCGCGGTGGCCGGGGACAAGCGCTTGTGGTGCCCGTTCAGCACATTTGAGACCGTACTGCGAGAGACACCGGCGAGCCTGGCCACATCCACTATCGTCGGGTGGCCAGAAGGCCGCGGTCCTACCGGTGGGTTAGTCACCCAAGGGGCCTTCTAGAGACAAGCCGATATTCCCGACAGGCCTCATACATCTGATGATCCAACCCATTGTTCACATTCAGTCCTTTAGCGAGCCGACCAAGACACCCTTGGTGAAGTGTTTCTGCGCGAACGGGTACAGGACCAGCATCGGCACCGAGGCCACGACGACCAGTGAGTACTTAAGCAGAGTTTCGAGGTTCTGGAAGTACTGCAACTGCTCGGGCGATAGCGAACTGAAGCCGGACGGTGAGATGTTGCCCAGGACAAGGAGCTGCTGCAGGACGAGCTGAAGAGGGTACAGCGACTGCGAGTTTAGGAATATCAAGGCATAAAAGTATGAATTCCAGCTCGTCACGGCGGCTAAGAGGCCGACGACAGCTAGGAGCGGCTTGGAGATCGGCAGTACGATTGTCGTCAAGAAGCGAATATCACCGCAGCCGTCGACCTGAGCCGCGTTGTACAGCTCTGGCGGGATGCTCGATTGAAAGTACGTCTTCGCCAAAATGACCCAGAACACGTTGAGCCCGGTCGGGAAGATCATCGCGAAGGGCGTGTTCACCATCCCGAGCTCTTGGACTACGAGGTAAAATGGGATGATCCCGCCGTTGAACATAAAGGCGAAGATGAGGAGCCAGATGAAAAACCGCCGGCCGTAGAAGTCCCGGCGGGCCAGGGGGTAGGCCATCATCACCGTCAACACGACGGCCAGGGCCGCGCTTCCGAGGGCATAGATAATCGAGTTGAGGTACGCTGTCCAGATCTCGGGATAGTCGAACACCGCTTTGTAGCCCGTAAGGGTGAAGCCGACCGGCCAGAGCCATACTTTTCCTCCAAGCACTGCGGACGCCGAGGAAAAGGACGCAGCCACTATATAGACCACCGGGATCGCTATTACTAAGATGACCACGACGAGGAACGCATACACGCCGAACAGGAAGGCACGATCGCCACGCGCTTCTTTCATTTTTACTTTCCGTGGCAATGCGAGCGCAACCATGTTTGCAACCTTTCGTGGAGTTAGTTCACTCAGAAGAGGCTGACACCAGATACAAAACGAGCCACGACGTTGGTGATCAAAAGCAGGATGAACGCGATCACGGAATTAAATAACCCGACTGCCGTAGCAAAGCTGAAGTTGCCCGAGAGGAGCCCGGTCTTGTAGACGTAGGTGGAGATTATCTCGGAACTGGAAAGGTTCAACGGGTTCTGCATGAGGTAAGCCTTCTCGAACCCGACCGACAGGATCCCGCCCACGGACAGGATGAGGACGATGACCACCAGGGGCATAATCGCAGGGAAATCGACGTAGCGGATCTTCTTCGGGCGCGATGCTCCGTCGATCCGAGCTGCGTCATAGAGCTCCGGGTTTACGGCTGAGAGGCCGGCGAGGTAGATCACAGCGGCATAGCCAGTCGTCTGCCAAACCCCGGACCACACGTACAGCGAAGGGAAACTCCCGGCACTGCCAAGCAGGTTAGGGGCCTGGTGGACACCGAAGAGGCGGAGCGTCTGGGCGAGCAGGCTCCCCTGCGGGGACAGGAGGAGGTTCATCATCCCTACGAGCACGACGACCGAGATGAAGTACGGCGCGTAAGTCACCATCTGGGCTAGACGCTTGAAACGTACATGCTTCACCTCGTTGATCGCCAGGGCCAGGATCAGCGCGGCCGGGATCCCGACGACCAACGAGTAGATGCTGAGCGTAAGGGTGTTGGTGATGGTGGTGGAGAAATAGGGCGACTGTACGAAATCGCGGAACTCGCTCAGGCCGATCCAGGGACTGCCAAACATACCCTGCACGGGGTTGTAGTTGCGGAACGCGATCTGCGCACCGACCATGGGCCAGTAGTTGAACGTGACGAGGAATGCGAAAGGTAGGGCGATAATGAAATAGAGCTGAGCGTTCCTGCGTATGCGTGTTCGGCGCGACCGACCACGGGCCTTACTGAGAGCGGCCCCGGATCCAGGCGTAGACGATGTCCCAATGAGGGGCGAACCGGAGACGTCCCTTGGGCGAGCCGACGCCCCTACGGATGCGGCCATCTCGGTGGGCCCGGGGCGACCTGGCCGGGGCGCGGGAACGGCGAACACTGCTTCGGTCCGGGTATGCGGTGGTTAGTCGCCTGTGAGGAGACCAACTCTTCCCCCCTAGTAGAGCGATCCATTAGATGTATCGATTCACCGTACCACCGCATCCCGTGGCTCGTCAATCGAAAGGGCAGCGGCAAGTTGACGTCGAAGCGGACGGGCGTGATCTCCGGCGCCGCCTACGGCGCCTTCCGCTGGCGCTCGTTCTTCCGCGCCCAGGAGCGACATCATGATCGGCGCAGACGGTCACAAGTGGAACCGTAAGGAGCGGGGCGGCACCAAAGCGACCGGAGAGGTACGTTGTGTCAATAACGACGTTCATCACCCGGCTCGAACCGGGGCCAGACGACGGTCCCGTGCTGGCGGTCAAAGACATTATCGACGTTGCCGGCGTCCCAACAACGGCCGGCAGCAGAGCAGTGGCCGACGGCGTTTCCCCCGCGCCCATCGACGCCGCGTGTATGCGGGGCGCCCGCTCGCACCGGGCGCGACTTATCGGCAAGACCAACCTCTTCGAGCTCGCCTTTGGCGCCTCGGGCCTCAACGAGCACTTCGGTACGCCCGTCAACCCCCTCGACCCCAGGGTCGTCCCGGGAGGCTCCTCGAGCGGTTCCGCGGTCGTTGTGGCGACGCACGAGGCCGACGTCGCCTACGGCTCCGACACTGGCGGCTCCATCCGGATCCCGTCGGCCTTCTGCGGGACGGCCGGCCTCAAGACGACCTTCGGGCGCATTCCCCTCGGTGGAGTCTGGCCGCTGGCGCCGAGCCTTGACACCATTGGCCCGATGGCGCGCGACGTCGCCGGTCTTGTACTCGGGATGGAGCTTCTCGAGCCGGGGTTCGCCGTCGATGTACCCGCCGCCGGCAGCGTCGCTCGCCTACGGCTGCCGGGGATCGAGGTGGACCCGCTCATCGACTCCGCCGTCGATTCGGCACTCGCACTCGCCGAGCTCGATGTCAGCGAGTGGGAGCTGTCGCAGTGGCTCGACGCCCACCGCGCCGCGCTGGCCATCATCAATTTCGAGGCCGTCCGTTCCAACCGCAGGCTCACTGACAATCCGGCGCTCAGGGCCAAGCTCGGGCACTTCGTCGCCGCCCGGCTCGAGAGCGCGGCAGCCACAACCCAAGCGCAGGCCGAGGCGGCGCGGCAGTTCCAGCCGAACCTCCGGGACGAACTCGGCGCCCTCCTGGACCGTTTCCAGCTGCTCGCCCTGCCCTCGGTGAGGTTCTTCCCGCCCCCGCTCGAGGGCGCCGCCACGATCACTTACACCGAACTGACGAGCCCGCTCAACCTGGCCGGGCTGCCGGCGCTGTCCCTGCCGGTGCCCACGTCCGGGCCCCTGCCAGCCGGACTGCAGCTCGTCGCTCGTGCTGGCGACGAGGCCCTGCTACTGGCCACGGGCGGGTGCGTCGAGCAGGCGCTGGCCTGAACTGGGTCGCGACAGGCACGTCACGTCCTCACGAACCGCAGCACCGAGCGGTACGAGCGCTCTTCGTCGTGCTCGAGCCAGATCATGCTGTTGTCCGACCGGGCGGCCGTTTCCCCGCTCACGGCGTGGGTAGACGGTTCGAGCCCGACGGTGGACGGTCTGCGCTACAACCAGGGGCTCTACCGTCTCTTCGAAAACCTGCGCCGGATCCAGCCGGAGATCTATATCGAAGCTTGCCGCGGCGGCGGCCAATCCCTGGACCTCGGTATGGTTGCCCGGGCCAACGGCGCCTGGCTGAGCGACCACACGACTGTGCCGAGCGTTACCAGGTACTGCCAGACCGGCGCGCTCAGGTGGCTTCCTCCGGACTACGTGAACATGGCGGTGACCAGCCGGGACGGGAGCCCTCGCCAGCATTTGCACCCTGGCCGGCTCCTCAGCAGGATGGTCGGCACTCTCAGTTTCAATGGTGACATAGCTGCATGGTCGCCCGCCGAGGCGACCGCAGTGAGGAGCTGGGTCGATGTGTTCAAGCAAATTCGTGACCAACGAGGCCCTCGGGCCCGGTTACCGCTTGGCCAGCCTCGTTGGGTCGAGGACTGGGACGCCGCCGCTTTTTTGGGCGGTGAGAGTGAGGACCTCCTCTACATCTTCCGGGACCTTGGTCCGGCTAGACGTGAGATTGCCAGCTTGGGCCAGGACGATTTCTCGGTCGGCGGGGACTGGGAAATCGTGCTCGCCGACGAGGGCGTGACCATTGACCAACGCGCCGGCAAATGCACTCTGGAATTACCGCAATGGGGCGGTGCGTTACTCCGCCGGTCCTGACGAGTTGAACCACGAAGTACGATTCTCGGGCCTGGCATGAGGTGCGGGCCCGGGGCGTCGCCGCGAACAGGTCCCGCGTCACCCCACAGTCGCTGTTTGCGGCTCGTTTATAAGCCCCTGTATATAGCCGATGGCGTGCGCCCGGGCACGATGTCCCCACGCCGTGTCGCCGGCCACCTTGGGTACGTGGTCGTCTAGCAAGTAGCCGTCAAAGCCAACCCGGCGCAGCAAGTCGACAACCTCGCGGGGCGAGTAATTGCCCTCGCCGAGGAAGCATTCCTGGAATGATGGCACCGTCCCTTGCACCTGGCGGAAATGTATGTAGCAAATGGCGCCGGCCGGGCCGAACCGCTCAATAGCATCATGCACGGCCGCACCGCCTCCCTCCATTTCCGAGACCGTCCCGAGGCACAGGTCGAACCCGAACGCCGGCGAACCGCCCGCAATGTCGTAGGCGCGGGCCAAATTGTCCACCGAGTAAAAGAGCCGGGCGGTCGGGCCGATCGCTCTTACGGGGGGATCGTCAGGGTGCAGGGCCAGCCGAACTCCGGCCGCTTCCGCCACCGGCAGGACCGTGTGCAGAAACGTGGCGAAGTTGTCCCACAGCTCGTCTTCTGAGATCGACGGGTCGAAACCTGTGTTGCCCTGAGGACCTCCAGCGGCATTGCCTCTGCCGGCCAACGCAAGGTCGAACGCGCTTACCTTGGCCCCGCCCCGTCCCACCGCCTCGTTGTCAGTCCGCCACACACCCGTCGCCAGGAAGTTGAACCCGAGGAACGGCACACCCGCCTTGCCCACATTGACCACAGTTTGGCAGTACTGCTCGAGCTGCCGCGCTTGGTCGGGGCCACCCAACTTGATCGATTGCATGAACGATTGGGGGACATTCTCGAGGGCGACGAGCTCCAGGCCGAAGTTGGCGCACCGCTCTTTCACGGCTGTCAGCGCCTCGTGGGTCCAGTAACCGTTACGGTCGTCGAGCTTTGGCGTATTGAGCTGCACAGCGGTTACGCCAAGCTGAAGGGCGAACGCCGCCGTCTCTTCGTCTATTTCTTGTAGCTGCCCGATCATTACCTTCATTCACTCATTCTCCTCGACGCCCGGGGGGCCGGTATACGGGCGCTGATATTCGACCTCAGGTACAACCTCTCTGCCATGGCTGGTGAGCGATCGGCCAAGAGAGAGGCTAGCCTGCGCTACCCGGGACGATCTCCATCCCCCCGGCGATGTGGTTGCGTGCCGCTCGACGCGCCGCGCGCGAGTCGCGACGCCGGACTGCCTCAAAAATGGCTTTGTGCCCCGGCTGGGACTGGCGCACGTGTTCCAGGGTGGGTGTGCCGTACCTCGCATAAGCATGGGACGGCTGCAGAATGGCGAGGACTACGGCCCGCCCGAGCTCGTTGCCAGACGACCCCATAAGGGCCTTGTGAAAGGCGTAGTCCAAAGGCACATAACGATCGATGTCGTCCATCGAGCGCGCCAGCTGGGCCAGGATATCGCCCATGTCGCGGATCTGGGCCTCGGTCGCCACAGCCGCCGCTTGGGCCGCCATCTCACCCTCGAGGGCCATGCGGACGGTGATGAGGTACGGCAGGAAATTGAGCTCCCGGTCGTGCTGCATCCGGGCGGCAAGCACGAGCGGGTCCAGGAGGTTCCAACTATCGGTGTCGGTTGTCCAGGTGCCTTTGCCATTATGTACGCGAACGAGCCCTTTCTGCTCGAGGACCTTGAGAACCTCCCGAATAACGGTACGGCTTACGTCAAAGTGTTCGCACAGCGCCGCTTCTGGAGGTAAAGGGCTGCCGGGAGGTAATGAACCGCTAACAATTTCGTCGACGAATTTCTGGATTACGGGCCCAGACAATCTCCTCGGCGAAGGCAGGGCGCGCGGGTCAGGGTGCATCGCCTGCCTTAGCAGCGGGTTGCGGACGAGGGACCCTTCCATAGGTCCTGATCCTATCAGGGTCTTGTGGCCCGCAGAGCTATGTGCTATGACATAGGTTACAAATGGTTGGAGGCTGAGAGGCTGTCGTGACCCGGCCGCCTTCAGTCTGCCAGCGACAGAATTACGCTGTAGTTGCATCGGATGTTAAGGGGACCATATGCCGGGCAGGGGGAGGGACAGCTATGAAAACTGTCGACACCGCCGTCGAGGCTTCCTACGGCTCCCCGTGGTCAACCCTTTCCCGCAAGGGAGCGGATCTCCATTGTCGGAGGCCTGCCTTACCGAGCCGCTTTTACGCCTAAGGCCCAACAGCTTCACGGCGCGGCCTTTCTGAGGTGAAATAAGCGTAGCAATGCCTGACCGACAAGAGTTCTAATCGCCCACCCACATATCGAGGGGGAGCTAGTGAAGATATCTCAGGTCGAAGTGGAGCGGTTCCGCATCCCGGCCCGGACCCCGCCTTTCGTGTGGCGAGCCGGACTGCCGGGCTCCGAGCCTGAACTCGAAGGAGGCCTGTTACGCATCTCCACGGACGAGGGCGTGGAGGGAGTGGCGCAGGCCCGGCGAGGCGTGATCCTCGAAGACCTGGTCAATCGGCGGTTACGGGATGAGCTTATCGGGGAAGACCCCTTTCGTCGGGAGTGGTTGTGGCACAGGATCTGGGAGCTCGACCGGATCGAGGAGTTCCCGATCTACATCCTCGGCCTAGTGGACATCGCCCTCCACGACCTGGCCGGAAAGGCCCTCGGGGTGCCCGTTTACGAAATGTTGGGCGCGTTCCGGACCGAAATCCCAGCCTATGCCTCCACGGTCACCTTCTCCACGATCAAGGAGTACCTAGACGTCGCCGACCAATGCCTTGGCCTCGGTTACCGGGCGATCAAATTGCATGCGTGGGGAGATGCGCGGCGCGACGCCGAGCTGGCCGGGGCACTGCGGGCGCACGTTGGCGATGACATCGACCTCATGTACGACGGATCGGCCGGCTTCGACCTACCGGACGCCGTCTACCTCGGCCGGGCCCTAGCCGAGGCCGGGTACAGATGGTACGAGGAGCCCATGCGTGAGTTCAACGTCACCGCCTACAAATGGTTGGCCGAGCGCGTGGACGTCCCCCTCCTCGTAGCCGAGACTGCGGATGGTGCCCACATGAACACGGCCGATTTCATCGCCTCGGGTTGCGCCACGTACGTCCGGACCAGCGCAGGTTTGAAAGGTGGGATCACCGGGGCGCTCCGGATCGCCCATACGGCAGATTCGTTCCGCCTCCGGGCTGAGGTCCACGGTGGCGGTATGGCGAACATCCACCTTTGCATGGTCATCCCGAATACCACTTACTACGAGTCCCTCGTGATGGAGAACCCCGTAGTCAGAGACCCGATCGTCGACTCCCAGGGCCTCGTGCATGCCCCGACGGAGCCCGGCCTCGGTTCTTCAGCCAGTTCCTGACCTGACCTTATAACGAAAACGCCTGATAGTACTAGTACTATCGGCAGCTAACGACATAGAAGAGAGGGGGAGTACGTGATTTCCACTTCCAGGAGATCCGAGATCATGTCGTCCCGCCCCGTCGCGGATTTTGCCCGCCCGTAGCCATCGATTAGGGCGCTCGTGAAGGGACTTCTGGCCGGGGCGACCAAGGGATAATCGAAAGGGTGGTGGTCTCCTCAATCACCAGTCCGGACGGCCTCCACGCTTGGCCCGTTCCGTCACTTATGCCGCAGGGCATTCCCCCAGCTAGGCGACGGTCTATTTGAGCAGTTGCTTGGCAGAGTGCCAAATCGCTGGGGTAGTGACGCCGGACGGCCTTGTCGCAGAGCCAGGGAGCCGGTGGGAGTACTCGGACCCGGGCTATTCCCATTTGTCGCTTGTATTCTCCCATCTTACAGGAACCGAACTCGACTCCTTTTTGAACGAGCGGCTGTTCGGGCCCATTGGGGTGCCTCCCGTGTCGTGGAGCCGGTCAGGCGGCGGGAAGTGGGTCGGCCCGCTTACAGTAGCCCATTGTGGCTTGGTCTTATCGTGCCGGGAGCTGGCGCGAGGCGGCTATTTGTTGCTCCGACAGG
>DATJUH010000017.1:0-20435 GCA_035502515.1 Acidimicrobiales bacterium | reverse complement strand
CGTGCAGCCAGAGCGGTGGCCCGGCCCAGCCGGGAGCGGCGAGGGCGTCGTGCCAGATGGCGCGGGCGGCGTCGCCGTCGGGGACCAAACCCATGTCGATCGCGGCCGCGAGCCCGCTAGTGACGGCGTCGGCCACCTCTGTCAGCGCTCCTCCCCGACCGCGTCCCTGGGGCGCACCGGGGGGGGCCGGCCGGTGCAGAGCGGTCAAGAACGCGGCCAGCGCATCAGCCGCCGTCGAGCCACACGTGACCGGAGCAAGGTCGGCGGGTACACCCGGGACCCAAGTGGTCACGATCCACGGCCGGGGAAAGCGCCGAGAAGGCTGACCAAGCCGCTGAGGAACGGGGACCGGCAACGGTAAGAGAGGGGCCAGGACGGGCAGCCAGGTGTTCTCCTTGAGCAGCAGCGCGTCCGCTGTCTCGGTCGCCCACGGCAACCTCACAGCAAGGTCGTCGCCGAGACGCCACAGCTGGTTGTCCCAACCTCTGGCCGCCAGCGTCACGGGACGGTCAGCCAGGTCGGGATGTTGGTCCCGCAACAGGTCTCGCACGAGCTCGGCCGTTATCTCCATCTCGGCGTCGGCCACGCGGGCGATCGTAGCCAGGTAAGGCCGGGCCCGTGGGCGTGATCACAGGGGTAATTTCAGTGTTCTCCCCCCATGGTCACGGCCTCTCGACCCATGAGACAGTGCACCCATGCCGTGCGGCCCCAAAGAAACCGCGCGCCGGCGCTCCCCGTCGTGGCCCTCCTCGCCAGTCTCTCCGCCCTCCTGGCAGCCTGCGGTGGCGGGGTTCCCTAAACTGGGCTTCCCTGGACCGGGCTTCCCTAAACGGGGCTTCCCTAAACGGGGCTTCCCTGGACCGGGTACCTGGCTTCGGGCTCGCCCTTGGCGCTGTGCATATCCCAGAGCAGGTCGGCCAGGTAGGCGGGGTTGACGGTTGGTCCCCAGTCGCGGCCGGTGCCATCGGCCTTGGACTGCTGGGCGTAGGTGTGGAAGGCGCTGTCCTCGATGAGGGCGCCGATATAAAGCATGCCGACGTACACGCCCCTGTCGGCTATTTCGGCATGGAGGGACTGCAGGTAGTTGCGTTGCGCGGCCTGCGCTGGTCCGGGGCCGCTCAGGTTGGGCAAGCCGTGCACTGTGCTGGCGCCCTGCGCGGTCAAGATGGCGCCGTCGCCCTCCTCGAGCATGTGAGGTACGAACTCTTGCACCAGCGCGACCAGCGAATAGAAGATTAGGGGCATAAAGGCTTGCGCCCGCTGCGGGCTGAGATCTGCCGCGGGCACGAACCCATCGCCTCCCGCGGGGCCGTAGTAGACCGCGTGCGGGTCGCCAACGGCGCCACGAACGGCCTTGGCCAGAGTGGGCACGGCCTCGGTGTCGGAGAGGTCTGCGGTGATGACGTGTGCTTTTGCGCCGCTAGCGATCAGGTCGGCGGCCAACGCGTCGAGAGGTCCCCGCCGGCGGGCGAGGAGCACGACCTCGTACCCCTCCTGCGCGTAACGACGAGCGACGGCCCGGCCGAGGCCCGGACCAGCGCCAAATATTGCGATTGACCTGGGCATATTCCTCCGGCAGCGACGAGAGTTGACATTACCTGCATCGGCTCCCCGAGCTCATCATGGCGAGCGATCCTCACCATAGCCGATGATCACAAAACATGACGATCCCGAAAGCATATGATCCATGCCGTGGCCTCCCACGACCAGCCGGCCCCGGAGCCCCAGCCAGACGAAGGCGGCACCTCTCACCGGCTCGGGTACCTGCTCAAGCACGTATACCTGCGCTTCGGACGGCTGACTTCGGCCCAGCTCGAGCCACTCGGTATCAGCCCGGTCGAGTGGGCTGCGCTCAGCTGCCTGGACGACCAGCGCGGCCTCTCGCAAAGAGAGGTGGCTGAGCTGCTCGGCATCGACCGGACGAGGATGGTGGCGCTGGTCGACGAGCTGGAGGGAAAGGGTTGGGTCGAGCGTCGCCCTCAGCCCGACGATCGCCGCAAGAACAACGTCACCCTGACCGGTGCCGGTCGAAAGGTCATGCGGCGGGCCGGGCGGGTCATCGACGATTGCGAGCGGCAGTTCCTCGCCGTGCTGAAGGACCCGGACGCTCGGCGGTTGAAAAACGCCCTAAACGCCCTGCTGGCCCCCGGTCGGTAGCGACGCTATCCAGGGGGCCGCCGATAGATGCCGGTGGATGATGACGACCGCAGAGCCCCAGCGCGGGATCTACGCGCCTGAGCCGCTCCCGGGGCCAGTTGCTTTTCGACATCAGGCCAACGGTTTTCGGGCCACATCGACATCCCCCCGAAGCGGAGTTCGGCCACGGAACCGCCGTCGAGCGTGAAGGTTGCCTGCTCTTGTGCCGACCCGAAGCTACTGGTGTCGGTGATCCGCCACGCGGTGGCGGGGCCGGAGCCACCAGGCGCCGGCGTCAGCTGTTCGCACTTCTTGAACGGTTCCCAGGTGTCCGGCGACGTGACGACCAGGTTTGCCCCGGCCCCGACGAAATCGCTCACCTCCCACAGGTTGGCGTAGCGTCCTTCTAGTCCGCGCCAGCGCGCCCGCGGCGCGGGCGGGTGGTGCTCGAAGAAGTCGAGCACCTTGAAAATCCCCCGGGTAATCTCAGCCGCGGGGCCGTCTGCGCAGTTCGTGAGCACCACTACCACCAACCCCGAAGCGGGGTCGGCCAGCGAGCGGGTGATCTGGCCCGGGAAGCCGCCTCCGTGGCCGAACGCTGTTCGCCCGTTGTCGAGCCTCTCCAGGTCCAGGCCAAGGCCATAGTCCCGGAAAAGCTCGGAACCGGGGTCGTGCACGTGCCAATGCACCCGTTGCATTTCCCGTTTGGACGCATCGCTCAGCAACTGCTTCGAGCCTGTCATGTGAGCCGTGAAATAACGGCAAAGGTCCTCGGCGGTCGAGTAAAAGCCCGTAGCTGCGGCCATGGCTCGCGTGCTGACCACGGGCACTGCCCTGCGCCGGCCGTCGGCACCCCGACGAGTATGGCCGGTAGCGGCGGGGGCCGGCCCGGGTTCTTCCCATTCTGGGCCGGTTGAGGTTAGCCCGAGAGGACCGACGATATTTTCCAGTACGTAGGTGTGGTAGTCGAGCCCACTGACCTCCTCAATGACCATACCGAGCAAGCTGTAACCGACATTGGAGTATTTGAGGGCCAGGTTGGGTTCTGTAACGAGGGGGGAAGCGAGGACCTCCTCGCGCAGTTGACCGGCGTCGGGAAAAGGCCGGTGTAATTGCCAGAAATCACAGTCACGACCATCGCGGATAACGCCCGCGCCATGGGAAAGAAGTTGCCGCAACGTGATCTCTCCCATGCGACGGTCCCGGTGCTCGTTTAGCCAGGGGATGTAGGCGGCGACGCGGTCGTCCAGTCGTAAGCGTCCGTGCTCGCCGAGTTGCATCAATGCCGTCGCTGTGAACGTCTTCGAATGTGAAGCGACCCGGAAGATGTGAGCCGGTGTCAGCGCCACCGGCCCTGTCAGGTCGGCATAGCCGAACGCCTCGTTCAGGACCACTTCGCCCCGCCAGGAGATGGCCACGGCGTAGCCGGTGACGTTGGCATAGGGGTGCCGGTACGCGAGCCAAGAGTTCAGGTACTCGGCCGCACGGTCGAGCGAGCGCCGGTTAGTCGCCATTGGGCCTCCTTGTGGTCCCCGTTCGTATTTGAATTCCTACCTCTTGTCCGGGCATTCAGGCCACTTCCGGCGCCCGGGCCGGGCTGCGGGCGGCGGGCGCGCCGGGCCCCACCACTCGGCGATAACGTCGCGAGACCCGACGGTGGCACCACCGGCTTGGAGGGACAATGACTACCGGAACCCCCACTACTGCCATCGCACCTGAGCAGCAGCCCCAACGGGTGGAGCCAAACCAGGCCGCCGCCGGTCCCGTCGGGACGCTGTTGTCGGTCAATGTCGGCTTGCCGAAAGACGTGCCCTGGCAAGGCAGGACCGTCTTTACAGGGGTTTTCAAGGACCCCGTGCAGGGCCCCCGCCGGGTCTCCAGGCTCAACGTTGACGGCGATGGTCAGGGCGATCTGGCCGGGCACGGTGGCGAGCAGCGGGCGGTGTTCGTCTACCAGATCGGCTCGTACCGGTATTGGGAGCGAGAACTGGCACGAAACGACTTCGTGTACGGACAGTTCGGCGAGAACTTCACCGTGGACGGACTAGCGGACGACGAGGTGTGCATCGGCGACCGCTTCCAGATCGGCAGCGCCATCTTCGAGGTAACGCAACCTCGCGTCACGTGCTATCGCGTCGGGATCCGCATGAACGACCCACAGATCCCGGCGCTGCTTGTCTCCCGGCACCGTCCGGGGTTCTACTTCCGGGTGCTCCAGGAAGGCGAGGTAGAAGCGGGAGACAAGATCATCAAGGTCTCCTCGGGGCCCGAGCAGATGACGGTAGCAGACACAGACGCGCTGCTTTACCTGCCTGGCCACACGGGCCAAAGTCTGCTCCGAGCGTTGCGGATCCCGGCCCTCAGCCCCGGCTGGCAGGGCTCGTTCCGGGCCCTGCTGAACGAGGAACCCGGCCGCGGCAACGCCGGCCTCGTGGTCGCCAGCCCTCCTCCTGCCTGGCCCGGCTTTCGTGAACTGGCCGTTACGGCAATCACCCACGAAAGCGACTCCGTGATCTCGGTGCGGCTCGAGGACCCTAAGGGCGCCCCACTACCGGCGGCCCGTCCAGGTCAGTACCTCACTCTGCGAGTCCAGCCCGACAAGCAGCAGCGGGCGTTGTTGCGCAACTACTCGCTCTCCGGACCACCCGGCGCCGGCTACTACCGGGTCACTATCAAGCGCGAACCCGATGGCGCCGCCAGCGGCTATTTGAGCACTCGTCTCGCCGTCGGCGACCAACTCGAAATTGCCGCACCGCGCGGCACATTCATCCTTGATGAGACGCACGCGCCCGTGCTACTGATCAGCGCCGGTATCGGTGCCACCCCCGTCCTCGCCATGCTTCAGGCCCTGGCGCAAGAGCGCTCCAACCGGGAGATCTGGTGGCTGTACGGCGGGCGCGACGGCCACGAGCACCCGTTCGCGGCCGAGACCCGTGCCCTTCTCGCCTCGCTGCCCAATGCCCGGGCCGACATCTACTACAGCCGCCCTGGCCCCGATGACCTCCAGGGCCGCGACTTCGACACAAAAGGACGTCTTACCGGGGCCTTGCTGGCCCAAATGCAGCCACCCTCTGATGCCGAGGCCTACCTGTGTGGGCCGGCAGCGTTCATGGACGAAATCAGCGCCGGTCTGGCCGCCTTAGGGTTCGATGCCTCCCGCATCCACACCGAAGTTTTCGGTGCCGCACCCAGCGTGACGCCCGGGATCGCGGCGGCGCCGGCCCGGGCGCCCCACCCACCCACGGGCCAACCCGGGAACGGGCCGACGATCGGGTTCGCCCGCAGCGACCTTACGATCGCATGGAGCCGCGATTACGGCAGCCTGCTTGAACTATCCGAGGCCTGCGACGTACCCGTCCGCTGGTCATGCCGCACCGGCGTGTGCCACACCTGCGAGACGACGCTGATCGAGGGGGATGTCAATTACAGCCCGGACCCGGTTGAACCTCCCGCTCCGGGAAGCGTCCTCATATGCTGCTCACAGCCCCGGGACGACATAGTTCTCGATCTGTGACCCGGGACGAGCTCGGTCACTCTGGACAGAGGGTGGGCGCCCCACCCATGTGGTTTATGTGCGGAAAACCTGATAAACCGACCGAGCAGCGGCCGCCGGGCTGTGGGCTATCGACGCCAAGGGTGAACCGGGCCCGGCTACAAGCGGGATACGAGTTCGGCCACAATCTCGGCTGACGTTTGAGGCTGCTTGGCGAGCGCCACGCTCTGTCCGGCCCACAATGAGAGCGCTTCGACTTCGCCGGTGGTACCGGCCATCGGTGCCGCCGTCTCGTACCGGACGATCGGATCGCCGGAGGCGAAGTGGGCGATGACTTCGCCGGCTCCCGGCCGCCGCCCGAGTGAGGGCCGGCCCGCCGCTTCCCACGCCTCGGCCGTCGAGTTGCGAAGGGCGCGGTGGGGCGCGTCAGGCCACCCGACCTCGAACAGGTTGGGGTACAACAGCGCATCGGTCTCGGCCGCGGCGATCAGACGGCGGCGGTAGTCATCGTGGATCGGCATCTCCTGGGCCAGCAGAAAACGGGTGCCCAGCCATGCCGCCTGCGCGCCCAGGGCGAACACGGCCGCCACCCCCCGGGCGTCCCCGATCCCACCCGCCGCGATCACCGGCACGGGCGCCACTGCGTCGACAACGGCAGGCACTAAGGGAAGCGTCGCGATCTGGCCCCAAACGTGCCCGCCAGACTCCCAACCCTGCGCCACAACGACATCAACTCCGGCGGCTACTGCCCGCCGCGCCTCTTCGGCGCTGCCGATCGTGTGCAGAACGACCCCGCCGGCGTCGTGGACCTGTTCGACATAGCCGGCGGGCTCTCCCCACATCAACGACACGACCCGCAGACCGGCTTCAAGGGCCTCGTCGAGGCGGCGATGCTGATCCGTGTTGAGGATCAGATTGCCGCCGAACGGACGGCCGGTTAGCCGGGCCGTCTCCCGGACCGGATCCCCGGCGGGAGTGGACCACGTCAGCGCCAGCATGCCGAGGGCGCCGGCGTTCGACACTGCGGCCGCCAGTTCGGGCACCGCCGACATCGGCGCTTGGACGATCGGCTGTTCAATTCCGAGCAGCTCACAGACGGGCGTTCGCACCAGTCCTAGCTTTCCGTTTGCTCCGGCTCGTAGCAAATGCAATACCCGGCTCCGAGGCAAGGCCGTCCGTCCAGCGCAGTCGGCCCGGCCAAGGCCGTCGGGCCCACATTCATCTATGACTCATACGACGTCGGCGCCGACTGAGGAGCCCGCTTGTTCCACCCGTGAAAGCTCGAGTAATCGCCTGCATCCCAGGCCTTGCGCAGTCCCGGCTTGCTCAAGTCCCAGTCGGGGCGGATCTCACTCGTAGCCGCCCGCAAGTCGTGCCACAAATCGTAGAACGACGGACGGCCCCAGAACCAATACCCGTTGTAGACACTGTGAATTACCAGCCCCGGCTTGAGCACCAGCGTGTGGGGGATCATCGGGTCGTGCTCGGGGTCGGTGTATTCCTTGATGTCGAGGTCCTTCTGGACCGTCCGCGCCGGATCGGACAGAAAGGTCCATTGAGCGCCGACTGAGGCGCGGAACTCTTGTGTCGTGTGGTGGTCGTCGGTCGAGATGGTGACGATCTGGGTGTAGGCGACGGCGACCTTGGCATAGTTCGCCGCCAGCTCCAGATGCTGCTGGTGCTCCTTGGGACAGTAATTGCCGCGCGCCAGCGTGAGGACCAGCGGGTCTTCGCCCTGGAGCTCACTGAGCTTGCGCACCGTGTTGGTGTGGTCCGGCAGGGCGTAATCGGGAAAGGTGCCGCCGGGTCTGATGTCGGATCGCATGGATCACCGTCCCTTTAGTCGCTTCAAGCGCCCATCCTCCTCGGAGGAGTCGGCCCGCCCTGCCCGGCAGTGGGAGGGCTTGCCGTCACGAGACTATCCTCCGCGACGGCCACGTCACCTCCTCGTCCGCTTTTCCCCTCACCCCGTCAAGATGACGAAAGAGTGCTGTATGACTCGGATCTCGGACCACAATGGGCGAGGCCCCGACGCCTCGCCGGAGCAACCGGGCACCCGTCCCGCTGACGGACGAGTGGTCCACGAGCGAAGGAGCTCACATGAGTACGACCCCCATAGCCGACTATGCGCTCCTTTCGGACCGGCACAGCGCGGCGCTGGTGAGCCGGGCCGGGTCGATCGACTGGTTGTGCTTCCCACGCTTCGACAGCCCGTCGGTCTTCGGCCGCCTTCTTGGTGACGAAGCGGGCCACTGGTCGATCCGGGCCACGGCCGCCACCGGCGGGACTCGCCGCTACCTGGATCGCACCATGGTGCTGGAGACCACTTTTCACACGCCCTCGGGTACGGCTTCTGTCACCGATGCTCTGGCCATGGGTGACGGCAACCGGGGACATCAGCTCGGCCGGAACGCGCCCCATCTTCTGCTGCGCCATGCGAGCTGCGTTGACGGAGAAGTCGAGTTGTCCCTGGAATACGTCCCGCGTCCCGAGTACGGGTTGGTCCATCCCCTATTCGACATGGTCGACGGTGGAGTGACCGCGTTCGGGGGTGCCGACGTGCTGGTGCTCTCTTGCCCCGTTGCACTGACCATCGACCCGTCGGCGGTCTCGGGCCGGCTCCACCTCCGCCGAGGCGAGAGCGCGGGTTTCGCCCTCCACCACGCCAAGCGGGACGAGACGGGCACAGCCAGGGTCTGGGACCAGTCCGAGATAAGCGCGCGGTTGGATGACACCGTCTCGGCGTGGGAGTCGTGGTCGGAGCTCCACCAGGGCTACGTGGGCCCGTGGCGAGACCTGGTGCAAAACAGCGGACGGGTGCTCCAGGCGCTGTCTTTTGCCCCCACCGGGGCGATCTGCGCGGCGGCCACCACGTCGCTGCCGGAGGTGGTGGGGGGCGCCCGGAACTGGGACTACCGCTACACCTGGGCCCGGGACGCGTCCTTCACGATCGAAGCCCTCTGGGTGGCGGCCTGCCCTGACGAGGCGAACGAGTTCTTTGAATATATGACCACGTCCGCCGCCGGCTCCCTGGATGCGGGCGGCGACCTGCAGATCATGTTCGGCATCGGGGGCGAACGGGACCTGACCGAGCGGGAGCTGCCGCACCTGGAGGGCTGGCGGCACTCCGTCCCTGTCCGGGTCGGCAACGGTGCCTGGGAGCAGCGCCAGCTTGACGTATACGGCGAGTTGCTCAGCGCCGTGGACCGTCTCTCCGACCACCTGTTCGACACCACCTCCCGGCGGGTGGGGCCGATGGCCGCTCCTGACAAGTGGGGTGCGCCTCCCGACCTGGCCCCAGCCACACGGCGGTTCTTCGTCCAGCTGGCCGACACTGCGGCCCGGCGCTGGCCGGAAAAAGACCAGGGCATCTGGGAGGTCCGGGGCCGGCCTCGCCACTTCCTGTACTCGAAGCTGATGTGCTGGGCTGCCCTCGACCGGGCGGTGGCATTAGCCGACCGTCTCGACGCCACCGACCGGGCCGACGCGTGGCGGCAGGCGCAGGACCAGATCCGTGGGGCCATCTTGACCAAAGGCTGGAGCGACCAGGCCAAGGCCTTCACCCAGTCGTTCGGCTCGGACGACCTTGACGCCTCCAGCCTGATGCTGCCCTTGGTGGGGTTCCTCCCGGCCGACGATCCCAGAGTGCTGGCCACGATCAACGCCACCGAAGCACACCTGACTGACGATCGGGGCCTGGTGTACCGTTACCGGTCCCACGACGGGCTCGAGGGCGAGGAAGGCACGTTCCTGCTGTGCACCTTCTGGCTGGCCCAGGCCCTGGCCCGGGCCGGGCAGCCCGGCCGGGCCCGCACCGTATTCGAACGGGCCGCCGCTTTTGTCAACGATGTCGGCCTGCTCTCTGAGGAAGTCGATCCTGCCAGCGGAGAGCTACTGGGCAACTTCCCTCAGGCCTTCAGCCACATTGGGCTCGTCAACGCGGCCTGGGCCATTTCTGAGACCGAAGCCCGACAATCCAAGCTGGCGCCACCTTCGAGCGGGCGCTGACGATGGGAGAGGTATGAGCGAAGAAGACCGCAAGGTGGCCATCATCACCGGAGGTTCTCAGGGCATTGGCGCCGGGCTCGTCGCCGGGTACCGCCGGCGGGGCTGGGCGGTCGTGGCCACGTCCAGGACCATCAAGCCCGCCGGGGACCCGGCCGTGCTCACTATTGACGGGGACATTTCCGAACCCGGCACCACCGACCGGATCATCACCGGCGCACTCGGGCACTTCGGCCACATAGACACGCTTATCAACAATGCCGGCATTTATATCTCCAAACCGTTTACGGACTACACCGCCCAGGACTACGCCACTGTGGTCGGGGTCAATCTGACCGGGTTCTTTACGTTGACCCAGCGCGCCATCGAGGAAATGCTGAAGCGAGGACACGGCCACGTGGTCAACATCAGCGCCACCGTGGCCGATTACGCCATCGCCAGCGCGCCCTCTGTCTTGACCGCCCTCACCAAGGGCGGCCTTGCTTCCGCCACCAGGTCACTCGCGATTGAGTACGCCTCCCGCGGTATTCGGGTGAACGCGGTCTCGCCGGGCATCATTCAAACGCCGGTGCACCCGCCCGAAAGCTATGCCGGGCTCGGCGACCAGCTCCCTCCGGTCGGCCATGTGGGCCAGGTCCAAGACATAGTCGACGGCATCCTTTTCCTGGAATCGTCGCCCTTTATCACCGGCGAGGTCCTGCATATCGACGGCGGCCAGATCGCCGGCCACTGAGGTCTACGACTGCTCGACCGGGGCAACGACGTCGTCATAGACGCGCACAGCCGTCAGAAGGCCGTCCGGGCTGCGCTCGTAGACGCCGATCCCCGCTTGGGGGGCCAGGTCGTGGCTACCCCAACGGACGCAGTTGTACTCGAGGGCGCATCGCACCCCGTCGTCGGTGATAGCGCAGTGCTGGAGGCCGATGCCGCCGCCGGCACTGAAGCACAGGGTGAAAAACGAGCGGAGCTCAGGTGTGCCGCGGTGGGTCTCGTGGGGCCCGATGGGCTCGCGGTAGTACCCGTCGGGCGAAAAGGTGGCCACGATCGCTTCGGCATCGCCCGCGTCCAGCGCGGCGTGGTAACGGCTGATGACGTCGCCGGGTTCGGCGTCCGCGCTCTCGAGTATCGGAGGCCTGAGGTGGCGCCGTCCATCGACCGGCCACTGGCTGCAATAGGTGCGGAACACCACCGACCGTTCATCGGGGGACTCAGCGACGACCGCCACCGGCCAGGCCAATGCCGGCCCGTCGCCGGCCAAATGGGCCAGCAACTCCACCACGGCCCGCCTGCCGACGACGGTGGACGCCACGGTCTCGATGCGAGCCTGGTGCTCGGCCAGCCACGACTGGTTATGGCGGACGAATTGCCGCAACTGCCTGTGGCCGCGGACCTCGCCGGCGCGGGGGTCGTAGATCACCACCTCACCAGGCCACACGTCCTCCAGAGCGTGTGCGTCGCCGTGGTTAAGTGCGTCAAAGTAGGCCAACGCCGGGTCGGCGAGACCCTCGGCCCGGCTCTGCCTGCGGGCCAATTGGACGGCGTTGGCGAAGTCCGGGAACCAGGGCATCTCAACCCCCATGGTGGCTTAGTCGGTGCTGATCTCATAACCTGACGAGCACAATTCTGTCGCCTACCGGTCGCAGTCGCTTACCCGGCTGGTTGTGCGCGCCAAGGTAACGATAAGAGCACCTGGCGCGCACGAGTCCGGTCGGGAGGGGGCTGCGCCCGGGCCTCTTTCGGCTAACGCTAACCGGAGCGGGCCCGGGATAGCGAACTCCCGAGATGACCCTAGAGGAGTGGGGCGGGTGCCACTCCACGGAGAAAATGGCGCTGGGAAGCGAGGAACACGAGCAGCGGCGGGGCGATCGACAGCCAGCTGGCACCGAGTACAGCCGTCCCGCCCAGCCCGCTGGCCACGAGAACGGGCAGTGTGTAGAGGGACGAACTGTTCGTCATGACAATCATGATCAGGGAGTCGTTCCAGACCTGCAGCACGGTGAGGACGACGACGACAATGATGGTGCTCACCGAAAGCGGCAGGAACAGCCTGGTGGCGATGCGAGCGGTCGACGCCCCGTCGACGCGCATCGCCTCGACCAGCGGCTTGGGGACGGCGGCGAAGGCGGCCCGCAGGAAGAAAATTGCCAGCGGCAGGTCGAGAGCGATATAGATCAGCATCACGCCGAGCCTGGTGTTGATGAGGCCCAGCCACACGAGGCCCCGCGCCTGTGGGAACAAAGTGAGCGCGCCGGGGACCGCTATCGCCACCAGTACCAACCCGAACAGCACGGAGCGGCCGGGGAAACGGCCCTGGGCGAGCGCATAGGCGGCGGGTACTGCTAACAGCAGGACCCCGGCTACCGTGCCGGCGGTCATGATGGCGCTGTTCACCAGCCCGGTGACGACCTCCGGCCAGGCCAGGCGGAATACCGGTCCCAGCGCTCCCCTGGGGAGGGCACCGGCCAACGGGACGAGCTCGATGACACCGGCCACGAAAAGCGCAACGGCGGCGATCCGACGCGTCCGGCGCTTGGAGGTGCCGGCCCAGTCGATTAAGAACGCCCGTCTCCGCTGGCGTTGTCGCCCCTCGGGGCCGAAGGTGTCGGGGCGCGTCGCGGCTTCATCATCGTCGCTCGCCTGGCCCGGGACCGTGCGCCGGGGCGGCCCGGTGGTTCGCCCCAGCGGTACGAGGGCCGGCTTCGGGCGGTAGACGAAGGCGAGGGCGAGGAGGGCCAGCACGAGCACCAAGGCGCCAGTGGCGGTGGCGAGCGCTTCGGATTCGGCAAAGCGGAAGGAAGTGAACGCCAGGTCGTTGGCGTAACTCCCTATGAGCTGCGTTTCGCCGAACGGACCGCCCTGGGTAAGCAGGTCCACCGACTGCGCCATCTGTGCCTCTGTGAACAGGCGGAAGACGGTGACGAACACGAGCATCGGCCACACTGCCGGAATGACGACGTAGCGCCAATAAGCCAATCCCCCGGCGCCGTCCACCCGGCCGGCCTCGAACTGCTGGGCAGGGGCGGTGCTGAAGGCGGCCAGCATGAGCAGGAAGCACCACGGGGCGCCCTTCCAGATGCCGACGAAGACGATCACCCCGAACCCGAGCCTGGGGTTGATATCCCAGACAAGGGGGTACGTGTCGCCGATCAAGTGGTTGACGAACCCGTCAAACCCGTTGTCGGCGCTCAGCAGGCCGGAAAACAGCGTGGCCGTAGATGACCATGGGATCACGAGCGGGAGCACGAAGAGCGCTGTCAGTGCCGCCTGTCCTCGCCGCGCCCGGTAGACCAGCCACGCGCCTCCTACGCCGAGAAGGACCTCGATGGGCACGGTAATGGCGACGTAAACGGCGGTGTGGACAATGGCGGCGGAGGCCATCGGGTCGGACAGCACTTCGCCGTAGTAGTGGAACCCGGCGAAGGACGCCGGGTGGATGTCGTACCAGTTGAAGAAGCTGCCAAAGGCTTGGTCGACGAGCGGGCCGACAGAGGCGAACAACAAGAAAATGAAGGGAAAGGCGAGCACGAGCACCCATGCCGCCCTGAGCGCCGGGCCGGCGCGACGGTGCGCCCGTGTCGCCGGCCGGCCAGTGCCCCTCGACAGAATCCCCCGCGGCGCCCGCTCGGCCAAAGAAGTCTTGAGTTCGGCCGCCACTCGGCCAGGCTAACCGCCGTTATCGGCGGCGGTGAAACGCCATCCCTTGGCGGAACCACTACGCAGCCGTGAGCCAGATCGACCCGGCCGTGCTCGAGGCGGCGCGGCTCGACGGCGCGGGTAATTTTCGGGTTATCGGGAGCATCGTCTGGCCGAGCGTGGCCGGTACGACGTTTGCCCTCGTCTACTTCTGGGTGCCGCTCGCCTGCCTGACGCAGCCCGAGGTTGTCCTCCTGGCCCCGCTTTTCACCACCGACCAGAAACCGGGGTTTTATAACACTTACTGGGCGGCAGCGGGGCGCTGGCCGCCACCAGCCCCTCGGCCCGCAGCCGTTCCCAAAGCTCCGTGGGCACACGGCGTCGGAGGTGCTCCACGTTCTGGCGCACCTGGTCACCATCGACTGCGCCGAATAGCACCGACCGGACGGCCGGATGACCGTACGGGAACTGCATTGCGACCGCCGCCAGCGGGACCTCGAGCTCGTCGCAGACCTGTTCGATCCGCTTCAACCGGGCCAGCTCGTCCTCACCCAGCATCGTCGGGCCGCTGGCGGCGCCGGCCTTCGTCCCCGTGGCCAGGACCCCGAAGCCCAATGCTCCACCGATGACCAGGCTCACCCCCGACTGCCGGCAGCGCTCGAGCTCGTTATCGAGAGTCGTCTGCTCGAGCAGGGTGTACGGCCCGGCGACGAGGAAGAAGTCGAGATCGAACAGGTCGAGGAACTGCGGGATCTGACCCGGCTTGTTCACGCCACAGCCAATGGCGCTGATCTTGCCATCGGCCCGCAAATCCCTGAGCGCCTCGTACCCACCCGTGATGAGCTGAGCGAGGTAGGCGTCATAGTCGGCGCCATGGGAGAAGTAAGCGCGGTCGAGGTCGTGGATGAGAAGAAGCTCGACGCGTCCCAGCCCGAGCCGCTGCAAACTGTCCTCCCAGGAGCGCACCACGCCGTCGTAGGAGTAGTCGAACCGGACCTCGAAGTCCGGAGGGCACGTCCATGACCCGCGGTGGCGGCGCTCGTACTGCGGCGTCGTCCACGGGCGGAGGAGGCGGCCAACCTTGGTCGAAATCACGAAGTCGTCTCGGGCCTTTCCCCGCAGAAAGCTCCCGAGGCGGTGTTCGGAGAGGCCGATGCCGTACCACGGCGCGGTATCGAAGTACCTGATCCCGGCGTCCCACGCCGCCTCGAGGGTGGACCTGGCGGCCTCGTCGCTTACGGCCACAGATGAGTTGCCGATGGGGGCGCAGCCGAAGCCCGTCCTCGTCATCGGCAGCTGGTGCCGTCCCGTGCTCACCGGTTGTGTGAAATCCACTTCGCTCCCTTGTAGTGGCCGGGCCGCTTCGTGGCCGGCCATCCTCGTGGCCGGCCCTACGTGTGGCCAGGGAGGCATCCTCGGCTCGCCGGACGGCCCCGCCGTGACCAGTGTTCAGCGGCCACGGTATCATCACGCTGGAGTCGAATTGATACCCGCGGCACCAATGTGATCGAAGGGATCTTGCTCAACGCACCGGTGTTCCTGGGCCGGCGCCCCAGGCGGGCATGCGTCGCCGAGGCACCTTCGACTGACAGCACCGGCAACACCCCGTTGCCGGTTCGAGGGGTGGCGACATGAGTGACGGTACAGGGAGCGGCCAGGAAAACTCACGGGATCTCATGGGCCTCCCACCCTTACGGAGCGTGATCCCGATCCTCGTGACCCCTTTTGCCGATGACGGCTCGGTCGACCTGGCCCAAATGGACGCACAGATCGAGTTTCTGGCCGGCGTGGGGGTCGGCTGGGTGGGTTTTGGCTTCGGCAGCGAATCTCACCGCCTGGCCGCCGAAGAGTTGGAGCAGGCCACGGCGCGTGCGGTGGCGACGGCCGCCGGTCGTCTCGGCATCGTAGGTAATGCCGGGATGACGAGCGTCCCCGCCGGCGTAGAAGCCGTGCGACGTGCCCGTCGCGCCGGAGCGCAACTCGCCATGCTCCGTCCGAGCGGGCTCGAGGGCATAGGAGAAGCCGACCTGTTCGAGACCGTGGCGGCGGTGGCCGAAGGCGGCGGCCTCCCGCTCGTCGTCCAGGACGCGCCCCAGAGCACCGGCGTCCAGATGTCCCCCCGGTTCCTCGCCCGCCTCCTTCGCGAGGTGCCGGGAGTGGCGGCAGTGAAGGTCGAGCCTCCCGGCCCGGCCCCAAAGATGTCGCAGATCGTCGAGGAGCTGTCCGGCGCCCCCGGGGTCATCATCGGCGGGGCGGGCGGCCTCGATTACCTGCACGAACTCGACAGAGGCGCCGTGGGGACCATGCCGGGGCCGGCCTATCCCGAGATCTTCCGGGCCGTCGAGTCGCTGCACGCGGCCGGAGCCCGTGGCGAGGCGTTTCGCATATTCTCTCGCGTGCTGCCGTTGATGACCCTCTGCAACCGCGATATGGAGACGTTCCTCTATGTCCAAAAACACGTGTTGGTCCGGCGGGGCGTCCTCAGGACGGCGAGCCTGCGGCGGCCGCACCGCCCTATCGACGGCCGCCTTTCAGCAGAGGTCGATGAGCTGCTCGATGTGCTGGCCATCCCGGAAATGCTCGATCAATGCCGAAAAACCGCATATGCATAAAGACGCACTCAACTTGCCCCGGTCCCGAAGGAGGAGCGAGATGAAGATCTCCGATATCACCGTGAAGACTTTCCGTACTTACGCGGACCGGTGGGATGCCGGCCACGCTCAGCTCATGCCGAAAGTCGAGCTGCAGCAAACGGTGTTGTCAGTCCACAGCGACGAAGGCGTGGCCGGCAACTACTTCGGTGGCGGCACCCATGGCGACGGCGAAGGCCTCAGCGTCGTCGATCAGAGCATCATATTGGGCCGGGTCAAAGATCTCCTGGTCGGCTGCGACCCCTTCGACCGGGAGATGTTCTGGAAGTGGCTGTGGGTGGCGAACACTCCCGAGAACGTGGCCAGCGCCGTGGACAACGCCCTTTGGGACCTGGCCGGCCAGGCGACCGGCCGGCCGCTGTACAAGTTGCTGGGCGGGGCGCGTGACAGGGTCAAGGCATACGCCTCGACCTACCCCAACATCGGCAAGCCCGAAATCTACGCGGAGCATGCGCTTCAATGCCGCGACGAAGGATATATCGCCTACAAGATCCACCCCCACTATTTCTGGGACCCGGAGACCGGGCAGCCCACGCCGGGGCGCCCTTCGAACATCGCCGCCGACATCGAGACCATCCACCTGGTGCGCGAGGCAGTGGGGCCCGACTACGTCCTTATGTACGACCCCTGGGGCACGTACATGTCGCTCGAGGAAGCCGTCCGGGTCGGCCGGGAACTGGAGCGGGCGAACTACTACTGGTACGAGCACCCGATGCCCGAGTACCGCGTCGAGAGCTACGTGCGCCTGTGCCGCGAGCTGTCGATACCTGTCCTTTCCCCGGAGATCGCGGCTGGAGGTGTGTTCACCCGCGCCGAATGGATCTTGCGGGGCGCCGGCGACATGAGCCGCATTGACGTCAACCGGGGTGGCGTGACGGGGGCGCGCAAGACCGCTGTTGTATGCGAGGCGTACGGGGTGCGCTGCGAGGTGCACATGTCAGGGTTCGGCAACCTCCAGGTGCTTGGCGCCACCTCCGAGGACACCTCGGAGTATTACGAGAAGGGGCTGCTCGCACCCGGAGTCGACTATGACACTCCCCCTCCCTACCTGCGGGCCAACTGCGACGCCATCGACGACGAAGGCTACGTCACGCTGCCGGCCGGGCCCGGCATGGGCTACGACGTCCAGTGGGACTTCATCGAGGACAACCTCGTCGAGCCGACCGTTGCCCTCAAACGGGGGTGGTAGGCCGATAGCGCCGGGGTGAGGCTCAATGGGAGGCTATGTTCAAGAACCGTTCCTGGAGTTCGGCACTCTCCACCAGAGGGACGGCGGCCCCGGCGGCAGCGTAAGCGGCCTGGATAGCGGGCCAATCGGTACCGAGGTTTACGGCCCCCGAAGGACCACACAGACAAACCTCTCCCGTACTCGGGTTGCGGACGAACATGTCTTCCTCCAGGTTCACGGTACTTTTCTGCTTCGCACCTACGACTACCGATGCTTCAGCCTGGCCGAGCGTGGCGTGCTTGACTTGGATAGTCGCTTGCCCCGTTACGCCGAGCACGCTCCTTAGCCACACGGCGCCCACTCCGCCCGTGGCGTCAAGATCGAAGGACGTATCGCCGACCAGAGCTCCCGGTCCCGTCAACGACACCTCGACTTGCCCAGTTACATAGGGGCGGGGGGCGCCGTAGCTGTCCACAGCGGAGAACCACACCCGCGTGGCATCGCAGCCGTCCGCCATTATCACCCCGTCGTCGGCCTGCACGGACAACCGGTCACCCGACGTGCTGCCGGCGAAATTGCGCGACAGCACCAGTTGGTCGCCGACGTACCCGTCCAGACGGAGGTCCGGCTGCGTACCTGCGGGCACCAAAGTCGTATCCAGGTAAAAGGGCGGCCAGCGCAGATAAGTGAACTTAGAGGCAGGCACGAGGGTGCCGACGGGCACGCTGTCCAGGAACATCTCGAGACGTTCACAGTTCGAAAAGACCAACGCGTTCGCGCCCAGGCTGGTTACTGGGGACGTAGGGCTGAAGTCCCAATAAAAGGCGAGCTGGATGACGGGCGCCACCTGCGGGTCGACCTGCGACTGGTAAATGGCCGCCCCGGGCTTGAGGATCCGGAACATGTCCGCCACACCGGGGGTCTTTATGCCCCCCCACCCTGGCGCGGCCAAAGAGGCGTAGTCGAAGGCGCACCAGCCGAGGAGCCCGGAGTAGGTGAGGGCAGGGTTTTGAGCCTGGCTGTGCGCCTGGCCGTGCATCCTCGCCTGAGCCTGCTGGTCCGCTTGGTCTATCGAGCGGCGGAAAATGTGAACGCCTTCGATGGCACCGACGCTTTCAGTGACCAGGTACGGCTTCCCCCGGACGGGCGGGGCCAGTTTGGGCACGACGTTCGGCCCGCTTCCTTTGGCCGGTAGGAAGTTGTAATCGTCGTAGGCCAGGACATCCTGCACGTAGTCCTGCCAATCGTAACGGCTATTGCTCCCAGAGCTCGGGCGTCCCGGGTCGGCAGCTTGGGCCAGACCCTTGGCCTTTGTCCCTTGCGCCTCCGTGGGCCGGCTCTCGTTCGGCTGGACTCCCCAGACCACGACTGAAGGCCGGCTGCGGTCGCGGGCCACCATGGCGGAAACGTTGCCGAACCACAATTCCTGCCAGTTCTCGCCTCCGATGTAACCCCAGCCCGGCGTTTCCTGCCAGACAATCATGCCGAGCTCGTCGCAGGCGTCCAGAAAAGCCCTTGATTGAGGGTAATGAGAGCACCGCACGGCGTTGCAATTAAGCTCGTTTTTCAAAATATGGGCATCCCGCCGCTGCCCTCTGTCGGACATGGCCATGCCCACATACGGGAATATCTGATGGCGGTTGAGCCCGAAAAGGAGGAGGCGGTCGCCGTTCAGGAAAAAACCCTCGGGCCGAAACTCGGCCTGCCGGAACCCGGTCCGGGACGACAACATGTCTTCCACCCCATTTGTCCCGATGAGCCGTACGTCGACGCAGTACAGCTGGCACTGGCTCGGGCTCCACCGCAGGATCCCGGGCACATTGCCCAACGAGATCGTGACCTGGCTCTGGCCAGCCGCTGGCGCCGAAAGATCGGACTCGGCGCGGGCCAGGGCCAGCGGTGAGCCCCAGGCCCGTAATGTGGCGCTGAGGCGGTACCCGTCTACGGCCGCGGTGGTGTTGACGGTCGCTATTACCGACACTGTGACAGGGCCGGTGGCTGGCGCCGACGGGTCGACGAAGACGTCGGCCAGGTGTGCCGGCGTCGGCACGAACCTCAGCCCCACATCCCGGTAAAGACCGGCCGGCTCCAGGAAGTCGATCGTCGCCGCCGGGTTCTCGGCGCCCGTAGGTTGCTTGCCGTCGGGCGGGACCGGTTGCCAGGTGCCGTCGACGATGACGGCCAGCTCGTTGACGCCGGGCCGTACCAATTTGGTCACGTCGTACGAAAAAGGAAGGTAGCCACCCTTCGCCTCGGGAAGAGCGGTGCCGTTGACGAACGGCGTCGTGGAGGTCATAGACCCTTCGAAATCGAGAAAGACTTCTTGCCCGCCGATGTCCTCTGGCACGTCGACGGCCCGCCGGTAGATCCACCGGTCCTGCCACGTCTCCGGGCTCCAGTTGCGCCACGACAACGGGACCACGCAGTGCGGCACATTGACAGACGTCCAACCGCTGGTGGCTGAGCCCTGTGCCTCCGTCCCGGGCTCATATTTCCCCCCGAAGAGCCATCCGGTGTTGAGGGATAAATAAGAGCGCGCGCCTGTCGCGGTACCGGAACCAGCTGCTTCGCTCATTTCGCCGGCCCTGTCACTGAAGCGTCTTCGTCGTCACTACCTACCTCCGGCCCCGTCCGCCACCCGCTCCCGCCGGGAACGGCCCGGGCGGCGCCTTCCCAAGGTAATCGACTTAAGCCGCCACAGTGCTGGCAAACACCTGCGTTACAGCCCGACACCCAGCGTTATGCTCACCGAAACGGTGGTAGTGGTCGGGCCCGTCGTCGTGGCCAGGCCGGTGGTCGTGGTCGGGCCTGTCGTCGTGGTCGGGCCCGTCGTCGTGGTCGTCGCCTGGGTCGTGGTCGGGCCCGTCGTCGTGGTCGTCGCCTGAGCCGTGGTGGTCGTCGCCTGAGCCGTGGTGGTCGTCGCCTGGGTCGTCGTGGTGGTGGCCACAGTCGTCGTCGTGGAGTGCGTCGTCGTCGTCGAGCGGGCCGTGGTCGTGGTCGCCATGTGAGTGGTGGTGGTAGCCCGGACACTCGTACTGGTGGTCGGCCTGCTTGTGGTCGTAGTGCGCACGGTCGTGGTTGCCGGCGACGTCGAGGTGCTCTCGGGCGTAGTTCGCTTAGCCGGGGCGGGCGCCGTCGTGCTGGTGACGGGCCGCCGGGTCGTGGCCGTGGTCGACGACGGAGCCTTCGGCGCCGCTGACCCCGGCCTCGACCTGGTCGGAGCGCCCGGGAACGAGGCCGGGGGCAGGGTCGCGTTACCGTGCGCGGTCGAGCTCGTGTACGCCGACGTGGTGCTGGTGGTCGGCCTCCTGGTCCTCTTCTTGACGGTAGTCGTCGTTTCGGGACGAGT
>DATJUH010000016.1:0-12750 GCA_035502515.1 Acidimicrobiales bacterium | reverse complement strand
TGTCCCTCTCGGACTTTTCGCGTCGCGATTTCAGCCAGGCATTGGACCACACCAGAGCCCTTTATTTCACCATCACTGTCTTTTCCACCGTCGGCTTCGGCGATATCACACCCACTACTGACAGTGCTCGGATCCTGGTGAGCATTCAGATGTTGTTGGACCTGGTCATCATCGGGGCTGTGGCCAGAATCCTGATCAACGCGGCCAAAATAGGCCTGGCCCGCAACGACCAGCCCTCCTCCGGACAGTAGACCGTTCATGAACACTTCGTAACCGGGCGGTCCGCTCTGGGGAGGAGGGGAACGGGAGCCGGGGGTATGGCGCCCGGTGGCACCGGAGCTGACGGTGCGGGAGCTTCCGGTGGTTGCCAACCTGCCCCCTCTGGTCCGGTATCCCCGCCCGTTGGACCGCTGCTACCGGACATCGAAACCTCCTGTCGAACGGTGCGAACCGCGGCTTCGTCGTCTGTTTGCGTGAGTAAGCATAGCCGCGCAAGGTGGTGGTACCGGGTATTCGAGGTGCTCGCTGGTGCCGGCCCCGTACTTCACCGCGTGCCGGCGGACCGCCCGGTTACGAAGTGTTCATGAACGACCTATTGTCCGGAGGGAGGCTGGTCGTTGCGGGCCAGGCCTATTTTGGCCGCGTTGATCAGGATTCGGGCCACAGCCCCGATGATGACCAGGTCCAACAACATTTGAATGCTCACCAGGATCCGAGCACCGTCAGTAGTGGGTGTGATATCGCCGAAGCCGACGGTGGAAAAGACAGTGATGGTGAAATAAAGGGCTCTGGTGTGGTCCAATGCCTGGCTGAAATCGCGACGCGAAAAGTCCGAGAGGGACAGGTAGACCGACGAGAACGTCACCAGGAACAGCGGCATGACAACACCTAGAGACTGGGCCGCCCGAAGCTCCGGCAGCTGCGACTTGACGATGTGGCTCGCCTGCCACGCGATTACGAAAGCGATAAGCAGCAAACCGACCAACAGCCGAATGACGTCGAAGGCCGGCGAGTCCGAGCTGGACGGGACGGCGTAGTAAATTCCGATGAGCCCGACCCATGCGACCGAGACCACCAAGGTGGTGCGGGCGACTGCCCGGCGCCGTTCCCGGCGCCCCAGTTCGGAAATACGCTTAGCGCTGGCCCGGCTGGCTTGTGGCTCGTCCATGCCCCATTATGTTCGAACCGGCGGGCTGCCCTGAGGCGAAGTCTTGTCGGCTTGTCGGAGGTCGCCCTTCCCCCTGGCGGCACCCGGCGGCCTACCCTGTGACCGCCGAGGGAGCGGCTCCGGCCAAGACCTCCACGGCCCGCCAGCAGTACCATGCGGCCACGGACCGGTACGGGCGGAACGGGTCGCCCAGTGGCTCCAGCTGGCGGGCCGTCGGCATCGGGACCGCCCACGCCAGCCCGTAACCGCGACGGACGCCGAAGTCTCCGGTAGGCCAGACATCGATCCGGCGGAGCTGAAACATGAGGAACATTTGCGCCGTCCAGCGGCCAATACCCCGCACGCTCGACAGGGCGGTGATGAGCTGCTCGTCGTCCATTCTCGACAAGCCCCGAGGGGTGAGCACGATGGTGCCGTCGAGGACTTTGGCGGCCAGATCGCGAAGTGACGCCATCTTGTTGGCGGACAAGCCGACAGCGCGGAGCGCCTCGTCGGATAATGCCAGCAGCGGCGCCGGCTCCACCTCGCCGTCGAGGGCGGCGATCAGGCGGCCGTGGATAGCGGCAGCCGCCCGCCCGGCCAGCTGCTGGTACACCACGGCCTGGACCAGAGAGGCAAAATGGGTCTGCTGCAACCGCCCCAGACGGGGCAGGCCGGCTTCGGCCACAAGCCGGGCAATTACGGGGTCACTTTCGGCCAGGGCGCGGGCGGCGGCGGCGTAGGACACCCGGTGGCGCGGAAGTTCCTTGGAATCGCTCACGTTCCCTAGTTTGACCCAAGCCGGAACTCTCAGGGCGCAATTCGACCAAAGCCCGGGGGCCCATGGAGACTGGCGCCCGCAGCAAGGGGCCGAGGCGGGAGCCGACGGGCGGGCGACGCTCCCCTGTTTCAGGCCTCGGCCAGGACAATTTCCTCAGGCTCAGGCTTCAAAAATAATGCTCGACGCAACGGCCGGGGCATGTACCAGTTCCAGCGGCCGAGCACGGCCACCAGCGCCGGCACAAGGAACGCCCTGACCAACGTGGCGTCGAGCACAATGCCGGCGCCGAGCCCGGTGGCAAGGACTTTTATGTCGGTGTCGGGGGCCGAGGCGAGCGACATAAACGCCAGGAAAAGTATGAGTGCGGCGCAAGTCACCAACCGGCCGGTGCGGCCCAGGCCCTCCACAACACCCTGGTTAGTGTTGCCTGTGCGGTCGTACTCTTCCCTCACTCTGGTGAGGATGAAGACCTCGTAGTCCATCGAAAGGCCGAACAGGAAGGCGAAAACCATCAGCGGTACCCAGAAGGTGATGGCCCCCGTAGCCGGGATGCCGAAGATGGCCTGGGAACCGTGCCCTTCCTGCCAAAACCACGTAAGCAGCCCGAAAGTGGCGGCCAGGGAGAGCAAATTGAGCAGTACGGCTTTGGCCGCAAGCACGGCGGAGCGGAACGCCCGGGCCAGCAACAGGAACGTGAGCACCGCTATCACCACGAACATTTCAGGAAAGTGGCCGAAGACGGCGTGGCTGTAGTCCTGTTCGATGGGGCCGGCGCCGGTCACTCCCAGGACACCCGGGGCCCCGTCGAGCCGTGTTTCGACCGCGTGCACAGGGACCAGCGTGGTGTCGTTAACCGTTTCGCTGGCCGGGATGGCGATGATGTCCGATGTGCCACCCCGGCTGCCACTCGGCCCAGAAGGCAGCACGGCCGCCGATATCCCCGGGACATGGCGCAGGTCTTCGAGCACCCGCGGTCCCGCCGACTTGGCCGTGAGTATTTCCAGAGGGGTGAGTACGCCGCCCGGCACTCCCCCGCTGACCAACGTGTCGTAGGCCGAGCGAGCGGGGCCCGTTTTCGAGAACGCCGAGACCGAAGTTTCCCCGACCTTCAACCCGAATATGGGAAGAATGGCGATTACGAGCACCGCCAGGGCAACGGGCGCGGCCACTAAGCGCCGCTTGGTGATCATCGCCGCCCAGGCGCTCCAGCCCCGGCTGGCGTGCGCCTCGTGGCGCAGCCTCGGCCAGTCGATCCTGGGCCCTATGCCCCCCAGGAGGGCAGGCAGGAGGGTGATTACGACGATGATGGAAATGAGCGGGATGAGCATCCCGCCAATCCCGGTGGAACGGAGGCCGGGGACGGGCAGGACAATAAGGGCCATGAGGCCGATGGCGACGGTGATGCCCGATAGGACGACCGAACGGCCGGCGGTTTCCACCGCTCTCACGACCGCATCGTGGTTGCCGGCTCCCCTGGCTCGCTCCTCTCGCCAGCGAGTGACGAGCAACAGCGAGTAATCGATGGCTATCCCGAGGCCCACCAGCGCCACCAGGAACTCCACTATGAACGAAACCTCGGTGATGTACGTCAAGCCCAGGACGACCAGCAGGGTCGTAAGAATAGAGACGGCGGCCACCACGAGCGGCACGAAGGCCAGGAAAGAAGCGAACACAAAGGCCAGCACGAGAAGCGCACCGGCGCCACCTATGAGAGTCTCGGTGAACACCCCGGGGCCGCTCGACGAAGTGCCCGCCTCGAGCTGGTTGAGGCCGGTCAGCCCGACGCGGTCCTGCGGCAAGGCGTGGCTCACCAACGCTTGGGCATGGGTGGCGACGGTGTCCGTACCGAAACTGGTGATGGGCGGTTCGAACAAGAGAGCAAACGTGGCCCGGCCATTGTCAGTCAAGAAGGCCCGGTCACCGGTGACGCCGTAATCGACCACGCGCACATTGGGCATTTCTGCTCGCAATTCGCCGAAGGCAGTGGTGACGGCCCGTTCTTGAGAGGCGATGTCGTGGCCCGGAGGCGCGGAGACGACAAGGATAGACGGGGTGTTGTCCCCGCCGTTGTGGTAGGTGGCCAGTATCTTTTCGGCCGTGACGTACCCCGGCTGGCCGGGCAGCGAGAAGTCCACCGAAAGCCGGCTACTCACATGGCCGGCGGCAAAGGCGCCCACTATGAAGACGACGGCCCACGCGAAGATCACCAGCCTCCGGTGACGGAGGATGACGCGGGCGAGCCCGCCCAGGAACGACGGCTGGGAATGAGCCTCTTGGCGGTACCCCGGGACGGGTTCCCGGGTCATCGTGGTCATGTGTCGGTGCTCCGTTCTGGGTCGACCCGTTCTGGACTGCTCTGTTCCAACTGGAATGATTCGGGTCAGAATGATATTACTCCGCGAGGTTCCCACCTGTAAAGCGAATAATCCTCTCGACGACGAGGCCTGTTGTTCGTCGGGGTTTGCCCCGCGCCGGGCCCGACCCGGTGAGGTGTTACTCAGTCAAGCCTGCCATACCCTTCTGAGTTGTACTATTCCAGTCCTAGATTATTCTGGTCAGAATGGTCCAACTTCGCGAGGCTATGGCGGTAAAGTGCTTACCTGTGGACGAGCGCGAGGCTGCTGTCCCGTCGGCCCCCACCGACGAGTTCGTGCCGGGAAGTCACGCGCCCGACCAGCACATGCCCGACAACCTCGTGACGGCCATCAAGTCATCGATACCCTTCGGCCACGCCGTCGGGTTCCTCGTTTCCCAGCTCGGCTACGCCGTTACCCGGCGTTTCCGGGCGGACCTCGAAAGCCTGTCGCTCGAGCCGCGGCACTTTGGCCTGATGCGCGCCCTGGATGCGGCCAAGGATCTCTCTCAGCAGGCCCTCGGCGAGATTCTCCACATCCCGGCCAGCAGCATCGTGGCCCTTCTCGACCAACTGGAGGAAAAAGGCTACGTCCGCAGGCGCCTCGACCCTGCCGACCGTCGGGTCCGCGTGGTCGAGTTGACTGAAGCCGGTCACGCCATCCTGGAGCGAGCGGTCGAGATCGGTACCGCCATCGAGGCCGCCCTCTGCGAGGGTTTCGAGCCTGACGAGCGGGAGTCACTCATAACCAACCTGCAGGACGTGGCCCGCAATATCGGGCTCACGTTGGGGGTGCACCCGGGGTACCGGGAGGATGAGGCGAACCCCGGCCGGCGCCGCCGGCCCGCCGGAGACGGGAACTGAGCGAAGGGAACATCTCTGCCGCTGCTCATGCACCGAAGACGCGGCTGAAGCGATGGCTGGTTCCTTCTCGCAATTCCACGTTTCCCTTTCCTGTCGCCAGCGGAGGAAGGAAATGCCCGCCAGCCGGCGTTTGGAGCCATAGTGGGCACGGTGACTTCAGCGACGCGCGCTGACGGCAAGGCGAACGCGGATGGCGGGGAAAAGGGCCACAAGGCCTGGAAGAAGACGCTCCGAAGAGCCTTCACCGTGGTCATTATCGTCCTGGCTGTTTGGGGCGCCTACGAGCACCGCTCGGACATCTCGAACGCCGGCAGCATGTTGTCCCGCGTCCGGGTGGCCTGGCTGCTGGTGGCCATCGCGGCCGAGCTGGCGTCGATGGTTGTTTTTGCCCGGTTGCAGCGCTGGCTGCTGCGGGCCGGAGGGGTCCACGTACCGCTTGTGCCTATGGTGGAGATCACCCTGGCCGGCAATGCCATGTCGACCACACTGCCGGGAGGCGCAGCCTGGTCGGCCACATGGGTCTACGAACAACTGCGGCGCCGGGGCGCCCAGAAGGTCCTGGCCGGTTGGGTCATCCTGGTGGCCGGGGCCCTGTCGAGCTTTGCCGTGTTCGTCATCCTGGCCATCGGGGCCTGGGTGGCCGGAAGCCGCGGCCCGGTTTCGAGCCTCCGGTGGCTAGCGGTCGGTCTGGCCGCCATACCTCTGCTGGTGAGCGCCGGGTACTTCCTGGCTAAACGGAACCCGCGGGCGCGCCACCTGTTCTCCTCGTCATGGGCAGCCATTTCCAGGCACGTGCCTCCCGCTCGCGCTCTCGGCGGGCTGGTGCGCAAGACCATCGACAACATGGGCCTCGTCCATCCCGGGGTGCTCGGATGGGCGGAGGCCTTCGGGCTGGCCCTGGCCAACTGGCTCTGCGACTGCGCTTGCCTCCTCGCCTGCACCGAAGCCCTCGGCGTGCCGGTGCCCTGGCGCGGGCTCCTGGTCATTTACGGCCTGACCCAGGTGGCGGCCAGCATCCCCATCACACCCGGAGGGATCGGCGTCGTCGAGGGCTCGATGACCGCCCTCCTGATCGCGTACGGCGTCCATGCCACGTCGGCCGTTGCGGTCGTACTCCTCTACCGGATAATCAGTTTCTGGGCGCTGGCCCCTATCGGGTGGACAGCTTGGGGCGGCCTCGAGCTGGCCCTGCGTCATGGCCTGCGGCACACCGCTCACCCGTGGGCCGACCATGAGCACGGCCCGCGGCCCGCCGGTCCCCATCCGGCCGTCGGCCCCGAACGCGTCGTACGTCCTTCACCGTGTACGGACTCTGACGGCCTCGCCTGCCGCGTTACCACCGATGACCCGGTTACGACCGACGCCAAGAAGCCGGCGGCCACGGCCGCCCAAAGCGGATGACGCGGGCATTATTGGGCCGGCATGATTGGGCCGGCATGATCGAGCCAGCATGATTGGGCCGGCATGATCGAGCCAGAGCCCCGGCGGACGGCGGTGGTGACCGGTGCAGCCAGAGGTCTCGGCCGCGTCATAGCCACCACGCTGGCCCATGACGGCTACGACCTCGCCCTGGTGGACATAGCTGACCTTGGCCCGACTGTCACGGAGGTCGAGCGGCTCGGCGTCACCGCCCGGCCTTGGAACCTGGACGTCTCGGACGAAGCGGACGCGACCCGTTTGGCTGCCGGCCTCCAGACGCATTTCGGCCGGGTCGACGTCCTTGTCAATAACGCCGGTATTTCGTCGCTCGTCCCAGCCGAAGACACGCCGGCAGAGGCCTGGCGGCGGGTCATCGACGTCAATCTGACGGGGCCGTTCCTGCTTTGCCGCGAACTCGGGAAGCTTATGCTGTCGGCCCGTTCCGGCTCGATCGTCAACATTGCGTCGATCGCCGGCCTCCGCGCCGTGTCCCACCGCGCCGCCTATAACGCGTCGAAACACGGCCTGATCGGCCTCACCACCACGCTGGCGGCGGAATGGGGTGGACGGGGGGTAAGGGTAAATGCCGTGTGCCCGGGGTGGATAAAGACAGAAATGGACGCCGAAGACCAGGCCACCGGCGCTTACACGGACGCGGACATCGTCAATCAGGTCCCCCTGGCCCGTTTCGCCACCCCGGAGGACGTAGCCAAGGCCGTCTCGTTCCTGGCCGACCCGGCCACGAGCGGTTTTATAAACGGGGTGGCCCTGCCGGTTGACGGCGGCTGGTTTTCCGACGCCAGCTGGACGTCTCTGCGTCTGAAGGCCAGAGGAACCCCGACCGGGACGTCCCGAACCCGGGCGTAACAGACGCCCGCCGGCTCTCTTTCGCGTACGCTGCACCGGGACAGCCCGCACCGGGAAGAGGAGAGCCAGTTGGCCCAGCAGATGATCAGCGAGCGAGCCTTCTCACCCGAGGCCATAGCTCAGCTGGATGAAGGGCGGCGCGTCACCCGGACCATGACCGCCGGCGGCACTGTTGCCAAGGGACTGTTCCTGTTACTGGTCACTTGCGGCTTCGCCGTGCTCGGCTGGGACCAGGCGGCCAGGGTGATCGCTTCCAGCTCTGGCCCGATGTGGCTGCTCTGGTACTTCCTCCTGATCGCACTGTCGTTCCTCGGGATCGCCCGGCCGCGGCTCGCTCCCATCGGCGGCCTCGTCTACTCGGTGCTGATGGGGCTGTTTGTGGGCGGGATCTCGCGGGTGTACGACACTGCGTACGACGGCATCGTGGCCCAGGCCTTGTTGGCCACCCTGGGGGTCGTCCTCGTCTGTTACATCCTTTACGCCGCCGGCGTTGTCAAGGTGACCAACAGGTTCGTCCTGGTCGTGGTGGCGGCCACTTTCGGCATCGCCCTGGTGTACCTGCTGGGCTGGATCCTGAGCATCATCGGGGTCAATTTGCTGTTCTGGACCCACCCCACCCCGGCCGGCATTGTGATCAGCGTCATCATTTGCATTGTCGCCGCCCTCAACCTTTTCGTCGATTATGCGGTAATCGACAACGGCATAAGCAACGGCGCGCCGAGCTTCATGGAGTGGTACGCGGCCTGGGGCCTGCTCGCCACGGTGGTGTGGTTGTACCTCGAGGTGCTCTACCTTCTCGCCAGCCTCCGCAGCAGTTGAGGCCCCGGTGACGAGAGAAGCGGCGGCCATGGGATCCCGAAACCAACTATTTTTCCAAGCCAGGTACCGAGAAAGCCGAACAGGCAGAAAGGAGCGGGCATGACCTCTACCGCCGAACCGCGGGTAGTGCGCCACGAGGTCGACCCGGCGACAGACCCTCGTCGCCTGACTTATACGTTCGGAGGGGCAGAACCGGTGGCATCGCTGCGGCCCGTTTCCGTCCTGGAGACCAGCACTCTCGACGCCTTCGCCGGCCGGCTGCGTTCCGTCCACGACAAAGTAAGCGAGGTGCTCGACTTTCGCTACGCAAACCCGCAGACGGGGCCGTTTTTTGTGGAAGGGGCGGAGCCCGGGGACACGTTGGCCATTCATTTCGCCCGGATCGAGCCGCGAGAAGCCCACGGGTTCAGCACCACCGTGCCCCTGTTCGGGTCCCTCACGGCCACCGGGGTAACCGCCATGCTCCATCCGCCTCTCCCGGAAATGACCTGGGTGTACGACATCGACCGGGAGGCCCGGGTTGTGCGGTACGAGGCCCGGGACTCCGAGCTCCGGGTGGAACTACCCCTGGACCCGATGCACGGGACCGTGGGCGTCGCCCCCGCCCTGCGCGAGGTGCGTTCTTCGCTTGTCCCGGGTGATTGGGGCGGCAATATGGACACCCCCGAGATGCGGTCCGGGGCTACGTGCTACCTCGGGGTCAACGTGGCCGGCGCACTGTTCAGCATCGGCGACGGGCACGCCCGCCAGGGTGAGGGGGAGACGTGCGGCGTGGCCGTGGAGGCGGCTATGGACACAGTGGTAGTCGTAGACGTGGTCAAGGAGCAGTCAACGCCCTGGCCCCGGCTGGAAAATGACGAATACCTGATGACCGCCGGGTCGGCCCGGCCGCTCGAGGACGCCTTCCGTATCGCCCATTGCCAGCTGGTCCACTGGGTGGTGGAGCTGACGGGCCTGTCCGTGATGGACGCCTACCAGTTGGTCACCCAGACGGCGCAAACCCCCGTGGCCAATGTGGTGGACCCCAATTACACAGTGGTGGCCAAAATACCCAAGAAATACCTCCCTGGCGTGGTCCCCATGGCGGGAGCCCACGAGCGTTTGCGCCGCCTGGGCTCCGTGTACATCGGATAGTGCTGAGCGTTCTTTTCGCCTTTGCTTCGGCCTTTTCCAGCGCGCTGAACGTCGTTACTCAGCACGTCGCCAGTACCGCTGCACCGGCCAAAGACAAGGGTTGGCGCTTGGCCCTTTACCTGGCCCGCAACCCGTTGTGGCTGTTCGGCGCCGGGGCCATAGTGGGCAGCTTCGTGTTCCAGGCGTTGGCCCTGTACGAGGGGCGGATATCCGTAGTCCAGTCCATCCTCGTGACAGAGCTGGTGTTCTCGCTGGTGATCGGCCGGCTGTGGTTGGACCGCGCCGTGACCGCGGCGGCGTGGGCGTCGGCCACCGTGACGTCGGTAGGCCTGGCGGTGTTCCTGGTCATGTCGGAGCCCAAGGGCGGGCACCAGCAGGCGACCGCGTCGGCGTGGTTCCCGGCCCTGCTCACCTTCGGCGGCCTAACGGCTGTGATGGTCGTGCTGGCCGGCCGCGGCACCCCGGTAAGACGGGGAGCGCTTTACGCATCGGCGGCCGGGGTCGTGTCGGCGGCAATGGCGACGTTCCTCAAGTCGACGAGCGACACTTTGGGGACCGACGGGGCCGCGGCGGCACTGAAGCAAGGGGCACTTTACGGCTTGATCGCGGCCATGGTCATCGAGGTAGTCCTGACCCAGGCCGCATTGCACTACGGCCCGCTGGCCGTGTCCCAGCCCCTGATGGTGATCGTGAACCCGTTTGTGAGCATCATCCTTGGAATCTGGCTTTACGGCGAGCACTTCGAAGGAGGGGGATGGAAAATTGCGGTCGGTGCGCTCGGCTTCGGGACAATGCTGACAGGAGTCGTGTTCTTGGGCCGGACGGCCCCCTCTTTGGCCGCCACACCGGTCGAGGCCTAGGGCGTACCGGGTGTGGAGGGTGGGCACATCGACCAACCCGCTCTAACTCTGACCCAGGCGTTGGTTTTTCTAACCCAACTTCGAACAGCCCGCCCAGTTACCCGTTATCGTTACCGTCCCGGGGTGCCGCTTGCCTGCCTCCATCGCGCCGCTAACCGACCCGGAACCGCCACTCTTTGTCGTAGTTATCGTTCCCGATTCAGAAGTCCAACCGAACGCCATGTTCGACTGGAACGTGACGGTGGCAGGCGCTTCCCCATAGCTGTTGGGGGTCATCGAATAACGGTGCCCAAACGACTGCACGGTTACTTGCACGTCCAGGTTGCTGAGCGTCTTCGGCTGCCCGTTGACCTTCAACTTGGCTTTATCCCATTGGAGCAGGACGGTCCCAGCCTGGCTGGGCGAGATCTGGCAACCCGTCAGTACTTGACCAGGCGGCAGGAAAGCGGGCACTTTCAACGTGCCGGACAGGAACCCTTTCAGGACCAGAGTTCCGGAGGAGCCCTTCGTACCGGCCCAGGCGTCGGTGGAGGTCCCGGCCACGGCGATGGCGGCGGAAACAGAGGCCGCCAACAGGGCCCAAGGCAGGGCCAGACGGCGTCTGCGCAGGTGACCACGTCCATCGAGGTGATCGGATCTCGGCATGAGCGGCTCCCTTGCGTCGGCCGGAGGCCCTTGCCGACCTCCAAGTGTCCTCAGTGACCGCCGTCATTGTCAAGGTCGCGGGCCCGTCCGGGGACGATGAGCGGCGATGCCCTGATGCGGCGATGCCCTAATACGGCGATGCCCTAATGCGGCGATGCCCAGTCACTTGGTCCGCGATATCCACATTTCGCCCTCCGCCCTCATTGTGCTGCCGCCCACGGTACGGTATGCCGATCGCGGCCTGGCACGCAGGTGGGCCGCAGTGACAAGCTGGGAGGGATGACAGAGAGATGGCAACGGCGCAGGGTGGGCACTTGAGCAACGAGACGGCGGTGCGGGTGGGCCTCGTCGGCTGCGGCAAGATCAGCCAGGCGTACTTGACCGCCAACTATCCGAACGTCACCTATACCGCCTGCGCCGACATCGACGAGGCCCGGGCGGGGGCGACGGCGGAGGCGTACGGCCTGGAACCGATGCCGGTAGAGCAGCTACTTTCCGACGGCAACATCCAGGTCGTGTGCAACTTGACGGTGCCCGGTGCGCACGCCGAGATCAGCCTGGCCGCACTCGAAAGGGGCAAGCACGTCTACGCCGAAAAGCCGTTCGGCCTCGATCGCGAGGAGGGGGCCGCCCAGCTGGCCCTGGCGGACGAGAAGGGCCTGGCTGTCGGGTGCGCGCCCGATACGTTCCTGGGTGCGGGCCTGCAGACCTGCCGGCGATTGATCGACGAGGGCAAGATCGGAGAACCGATCGCCGCCATGGCCAACATGGTGAGCCACGGTCCCGAGCATTGGCACCCCGACCCCGCCTTCTTTTACCGGCGCGGGGGCGGGCCTTTGTTCGACATGGGGCCTTACTACCTGACCGCCCTCGTTACCTTGATCGGGCCTATCTCGAGGGTGTCGGGCCTCTGGAGCGGCGTGGGGACGGAGCGCCGCATCAGGTCAGGCCCACGGGCCAACGAGGTCCTCCATGTCGATATCCCGACCCACGTCACGGGGTTGCTGGAGTTCGACAACGGGGCGATCGGCACCATCGTCACCAGCTTCGACGTGTGGGGTTCGGCATTACCGCGCCTCGAGATCCACGGGACAGAGGCCAGCCTGTCCCTGCCGGACCCGAACACGTTCGGCGGCCCGGTGCGGCTTTTGCCTGCCGGTACAAGGGAGTGGGAGGAGGTGCCGATCGACGGCCTCGCCGTCCACACGCGTGGGATCGGCCTCTCCAACCTGGCCGCCTCCTTGGACGGGACCGGCTTCAACCGGGCCAGTGGAAGGCTCGCCTACCATGTCCTTGATGCCATGGTCAGCCTCATCGAGTCCGGTGAAACGGGCAAGCAGGTCGACCTGACCAGTTCGGTAGAGCGGCCGCCGGCCATGGCGTGACCGGCATAGCCTGGGCCTATGGTCGAACCTCTCGAGGAAACCGTTGCCCGCGCCGACCGCGCCCGGGACGAGCTTACCCAGCTCTTACAACAGCTCGGCGCCGAGCGCGACGCGGTCAAAGCGGCGACGACCGAGGCTCACGAGGCGATCCAGGGTTTGCGCAGCGCCGTCCGCGAAGCGAAGGAGGAGATGCGCCAAACCTCGAAGGCGGAGGCCCGTAAGCACCTCGCCCGTCAGATGAGGGCAGCGGCAGACATCCTGGCCCGGGAGGCGTAATGGCGGGTTCGGCGTCCGTGCGCCACCGGCGCCAACGGGACGGCCGTTACGCCCGGCTCTCAGTAGCCAGCCGAACTCCGAACGCGATCAGAACCACGCCAGTCAATTGCTCCAGCCGTCGCTGCAAGCGCGGCCGGTTGTGATCTGGGGCGCCTCTCTCTAGCGCGCCCTCCTCAGGCGCGCTGCGGGACAGGGAGCCC
>DATJUH010000015.1:0-9489 GCA_035502515.1 Acidimicrobiales bacterium | reverse complement strand
TAACGTGGGCGCTCGTTATGCCGCCCGTGACCTGAAACGACCGCGCCATGGAAGTGCCCGATCGGGCCAGCGGCGACCAGGATCTGATGTACTGAAGGCGTGGTGCGCTGCTTGTGAGCGACCAGCTTGCTGACCACCCGGTAAGGGTCACTTAGCCACTGGGAGCGGTCCTCGTTCGAGGACCACGGCCAGCTGGGTGGCGATCTGCCGTACTGTCTCGGGATCGCCCACCCAAGCGTTCCGGGCCGAGGCCGTGAGCCCGATGTGCAACTCGTAGCAGTGGTGCCGCTCAGAAGCGTCGACCCAGGCGTCCGCGTCGTCTCGGACTGACGAGTCCCGGCGGACGCAGTCCCATGGGTCGGCGGCGGCAATCCCCGGGTACCAGATGGCAGAGCAGAAGGTGCACCATGCCGTGTCGAACAGGAAGTCACCGCGCAGCGAGCACTTCCAGGAGAAGACGGCGTTCGGACGGCTGGCGTCTTCGGCCACCAGCACGTTGGCGTGGAGCAGGTCTCCATGGACCAGGTCGCGTCGCTCGGGGCAGGCTTCGATCAAGTCGCGCACGCGTGCTTCGCTTTCCCGATAGACGGCTTCGAACTCGCTTTGCCCGGCGAGGGCCGCCGTCCAGCCAGGAACCCCTTGGCGCGGGTCTTCGACGAGCCGCTCCGAGAGCCACCCGCGCCAGGTGAGATCGCGGCGTCGTGGTTGCCAGTGCCAGCCCACCGGCAGGTCCGGGCTTTTCGGCACCTTGAACAACGCGGTCAGCAGGGACGCCAGCAGCGAGCCTGTGGCGTCTGACTGGTCCAGCCGGAGATCTTCGAGGTTGACACCATAATGGCGGACTGAGATGGCGTATGCGCCGTCGAAGGCCTCGCCGATTTCGACAACCTCGGGCACGGGCAGGTCCGGCGAGGCGAAGGCTATGGCCGCCTTGTCGGCCTCGAACCAGTCCTTGTGGGCGCCAAAGCGGAGGACCAGCGCGCGGCCGGCGTGGCGGAAAGAGTAGGCGGAAGACCAAAATCCTCCTACGAGAGGTCGAAGCTCCTCGACGGTACCGTACTTACCGGCTAGGAACTCTTGCGCCTGGCTCTCTGAGACGGGATAAGGCATCGCTTCTCATGTTGCCCCAGGAAGGCACGACGCAAGGGCCCGCCCTGCCACACGGACGGAACATCGACGACAGGCTGGACACCCCTCCGTCTCCCAGGCGCCCCAACCCGGCGGTCTGGCGCACCTACAGCGCCGACCAAACCATTAGAGCGGGCGGCCACATAATGCCGCGTCCGAAGGTTCGTGCTCGGCCGCGGCTACAGGTCAACCCTCATGCGAATCTCCTCCTTAGAGGGGTCAGATGGCAGCGGCTGGCGATCTCCGGCATCGACGAAGCCCATCGCTCGGTACAGGTTCTCTGCGCTTTCGTTCCCCCGGGTCACCCATAGTCCAACTGTTTGCGCGCCTAAGTTCCTTGCCCAGTCGAGCACCGCGTCGACGAGGAGCCGACCGACGCCTGCCCGCCGGGCGGCCGGGTGCGTCCACATGGAGACGAGCTCTACTCGAGATGGGGTGGGCTCTGCGCTGTGCCCCCCAACTAGGCCCACGATGCCGTCGTCGGAGACGGCGAAGAACGTTGCCCGTTCCGAACCAGCCGAGCCCGCCCGAGCTCGTTCCGCCCAGTCCTCGGCCTTCAGCAACGATTCTCGAGCATAAGTAGAGCCGAAGGCGCTCGGCGCGTCTGCCAGCGCAGCCAAGCGCACATCGCGCAGAACAGCACCCTCCTCAGGTCGAATACGCCGCACTACGGTCATGGCCCATCCTACTGGTGACCGTACGGACGAGTTTTCTGGAACTGACTGCGGTCCAGTTCCAGGACCTGGAGATAGCCCTCACGACCACGTCGTTGTAGCCGCGGCGAGCACAAGCGACTTCGACCGAACGGCGGTCGACGTGAGGGTTTATGAAGTTGAGAACACCGCAAAGGTGGCCGAGCCGGCAGCGCAAATTCCAAGGTGAGAAGTCGCCGTGTACCAGAGTCATCGGGTCGTGAGGTGGGTTCGTCCTTGGACGCGACGCGACCTCTTTGATGGCATGACGAAACGAGCCGTTCGAGTTCCCGGTCACAACGTTGCAGGCTGGCGCTTCCACCGCCCGGTCCGGCCGGATCTGGGTCCGAAAACTGTTCTCAGCGGTAGGTTTTCGGACCCAAAAGCGGTTTTCGGGCGCAGGTCCCGCATTTTTCCGCCACGAGTATTGGCTATACGAGCGATGAGCTTGATCGATGTCGGCGTGACCCCGAAGGAACGCACGATGGCAGTTAGGCTCGCTTTGCCACGAATTTGGCATGCTACGGCCGGGCTCCGGCCCCTCGCCAGCGCCTGCAGACGAGGCCAAGCTGGCCCGCACGGATTGGCCCCACGGACCAAAGGAATGGACCAAAGGAATATCGTTGGCGCATCGTTCCCTGGTGCATTAGTGTCCTTAGGGTGCTGTGGCTTCATGCGCCTCATCGGGTGGTCGCCTGGCGGGCGACGGTGACCCGACAAAACGGCTAGGTCGCCGCTTCCTCACCACGGTCCAGAGGAGGCGGCGGGCACAGGACGCGTCCCGGCCGGATGATCCGGTCACTCCGGTCACTCCGGCCACTCCGGCACGCGCACCTCCCCGCCCCGAACAACGGGGAGGTTTCCGCGATGCCTATGCCGCATCGAACCCAATTGCAGTTGATCAAACGGCGGCTCATTGGAAAAGATGGCGCCGAGCGGGTACGCGAACTCCGGGCCATCCTGGCCGAGCTGCCCGACTACCGAAACGGCCCCTATGCGGATATCCGTAAATGGGTCAACGCCGATATTGTCCAGACGCGTTCACGGGCGCGGGTGGTCGCCCGGGACACGATCGAAGTGCGCCGTCAAGGTGCGGCTCAGATCGCGCTGGTCGGGCCGCCCAACGTGGGAAAGTCGACCTTGTTACAGGCGCTTTCGGACATACAGATCAAGACCGGTGATTACGAGGCCACCACCCGGCCGGTCGCCGCCGTGACCCGGATAGAGGGGGTGGAACTACAGCTGGTTGAAATCCCGGGTTTGATCGAGGGGGCGTCACAGGGCAGAGGAGGCGGACGGGCACTGTTAGGCATCTTGCGTCACGCCGACGGGATGGTGTTGTGCCACGACGTCTGCCGGCCCCTCCAGGACGTCCTGACGATCAGAGGAATCCTCGAAGAAGCCGGGATAGGTCTTCCATGCCTGCTGGCGGCGACCCGATGTGACGAGGGTTCGGACCAAAATCTCACGGTCCTGCAGGGAGCATTGACCGATTTGGAGGTCGTTCGGGTCTCGGTGCTGGACGACGAGAGCCTGGATGAGCTGCGAGCCGGGATCTGGCGGCTGTCCGGGCTGATGCGCGTTTACCTTTGCAAGGACGGAGAGGACGATCTGGCCCCGCGGGCGTTTCGTCCCCCCGTCCGTGTCTTCGACGTGGCGGATGCCATCCATCACGACCTGGGCAAGCAATGCATTGGTGCACGGGTCTGGGGACGCTCAGCCAGGTTCGATGGCCAGAAAGTCGGGGCCGGCCACATTCTGGTCGACGGTGACCACGTCGAAATCCTCACGTAAGTGTGATCTCGGCGCACGGACTTGGGAGGGGAGGTGCCACTAAGGCCGGTGGCATACTGACCCCAGATGAGGCTACAGGATAAAGCCGGCGCAGCTGTCGAGCGGGTCTGGAGACTGGCCCTCAGAGATCCGCGCCGTGCCCTTGAGCATGGACTGAGCCCGACCGATCTTCAGACCTTGCTCTTGGCCGTCGCCCGTACCCGCGCTTCGGCCATAACGCCGGCAAGGCTGACGCGCCGCTGGGGCGAGGACGCCTTCGTCCAGCCGGCGACCAGCGACCCGCGGGCGGTCTGGAAGACCGAGGCTCGCCTATGGGAACTGCTGCCTCTGAACTTCACCGGGGTCGACCTTTCGCCACTGACACCGTTCGGCACCTGCTCGGCCGTCGCCCCGGTGGACCAGAACCTGGTCGTCACCACCGTACGCAGTAGCGAAGTGGTAAGTGATCCCACCAACGTGTTGGCGATCGAAGCCGCTCGTAGGCGTCGTGACACGCCTTCGGAGCCGGTCCATCTGGCCGCGTGCCACCGGGTCGTGCGCGCCCAGCGGTTCAGAGGCCCGGGGCAGTTGCAGCACTTCCGGCTCTTCGCCCTGGTCTCGAGTGGGCGCGACCGGGGCTCGGGGTCAACCGAGGCGGGGATGCTGATCGAACACATCGGCTTCTGGGCACGAGCGCTCGGGGAGCTGCTCCCGGACCGGGAAGCCGTGATCGAGTTCTCGGGCTTCGATTCGCCGGTCGTGGTCGAACGGTTTCACGACACTGTCCTGCCCGCACTCGGCACCGTACCAAGGACCGTTGTAATCGAAGATCACCCTGAGCGCCAGCGCGCTCGCGGCTACTACAGCGCCGGGGCCGTCCGCGTGACGGTCGATGCCAGCGGCGAGCAGACCGAGATCGGCGACGGCGGCTTCACAACCTGGACGGCGCACCTGACCGCCGACGCCAAGGAACGCTGCCTCATTTCCTGCGTGGCAACCGAGAGGCTCACCGACGTCCTTTGACGAAACCTGGTCAGGTTCCGACGCCTGGGCCGGCTTAGGTCTTGGCGTTTTCTGGTGTCGGTCCACTCGGGACGCCGGGAGTTGGCTTTCTGGATACAGCTGCCAGCCAGTGCTCAGAGAACGTAGAGCCCATATTTGAGCGGTAGCGGAGGGGCGCTTCGGCCGCCGGCTTGTGGGGCGTCGGCCTGCCCCTGCGCGACCGGCCATCCCCGGCCGGGCTGAACTTCGAAGAGGTAGGCTGCGGGTTTGCTGAAGCGTTGGCTCTCCATGAGAGCGCTGCTGTTGCACCTGGCGATGGTGGTGGTTGTCTCTGGGTGCGCCGTTGCCGCTTGGTGGCAGGCAACCAGGGCCCTCGGCGGGAACGGGCTCAGCTGGCTCTACTCAGTGGAGTGGCCGATCTTCGGCCTCATTGCCATCGTTGCTTGGTGGCAGTTGATCCACGAGGACCCTGAGGCCTACAAAGCCCGGAAGAGCCGCGCCCGGTACGGCCAAGAGACGCCCATTGCGGCTCCAAATGTGGAGGAACGGAGGGCTGGAGGTTCAGACGAAGCTACCGTCGAACCTCTCACCGTCAGGTGGGCGACGGTATTAGCGGCCGCCGTCGGCGTCGAGTTCTTGCTCGGGGTAATGGCGGTGCTATCGGTGCCGGTAGACCGCCCGGGCGGCTGGCTGCCGGCGAAGGGTGAGGCGGTATACCTCGTTCACAGCTTCTGTGGGCTGCTGCTTATGCTGGCCGCAGTCGCTCTCATCGTCCGCACCCGGCGGATGTCGAGGGCGTCGCACATTGCCGGGTGGGTGGGGTTTACCGGCGTCTCGCTGGCCGGGATCGGGGGCTTGCTAACCGGATCGACGTCGTTGGTGAGGTTTTTCGGCATGACCCTGATGCTGCTCGGGGCCGTCATTGCTGCATTCGGCTACATGGTCCCGGCGCTGCTCGTGCGTTCCCACCGGGTGCCGGCCGCCCCTCTCGGTTGACCATCAGCGTGCTCGCTCGGGTGCGCCACATTGTGCAATGCTCAAGCCCGCACTCGCCACGCCTGAAGTCCGCCGCCTCCGCCCTTCTCAAGGTTGACCGTGGCGGTGGGCGAAGCCGAGGACCCACGTTTCTTGAGCCTCATTATCGACGGCAACGGTCTGGTAGTTCCTCCTTACCCATGACACCGCTTCCGTAGGCTCGACCCCGGCCAGCACGGCCATGCAGGACAGCACGGTACCGGTGCGGCCAACCCCGCCGCGACATCCCACCTGGACGGCCTCTTGACGCTGAGCTCGGCCCCAGGCTTCGAGGATGGCGTCATCAGCGTCCCGTTCATTATCGGGAAGCCCGAAGTCGGGCCACGAAACGTACCGGTACGGCCAGGGCGGCTGCCACCGCTCGTAGAGGTAGAGGCCCCAGGTTGGACGACTCGGCCCAACCTCAGACGTGAAACCAGTGGCGTCGAGACGGGTCCCGTCAGGAAAGATCACTTGCATTTGCTATGGCTCCCGGGACGTCACCAGCGAGACTCTTCGAGCGCCGGTACCGGTTGTTCGCAGACCCTGGCACTGATCTGGGCCAGGGTGGTCTCCAGGTTCGACCGGGCCGACCAGCGCGCACGGATTTGAACCACCGCCACTGTCACTTGCACGCGACCAACTATCGACAGGTGGGGCGAAGCCTGTCAAACAGCAACATGAAGGGATGAACTGCATCTTCTGCTCCATCGCGGAGGGTACCGCGCCGTCCTGGCGCGTGTACGAAGACGAGGTCGCGGTGGGCTTTCTCGACATCGGCCAGGCGACGCCGGGGCACACCCTGGTCGTGCCTCGAAAGCACACCGCCGACATCTGGTCGCTAACCGAGGACGACGCAGCAACGGTGATGCGATCCGTCCACCGGGTGGCGGCTCAACTCCGGCGCACACTTCAGCCTCTCGGCCTGAACGTCACCCAATCGAACGGTTCGGCGGCTTGGCAAGAGGTCTTCCACTACCACGTTCACCTCGTGCCCCGGTACGGGAACGACGGCCTGGTCCCGCCCTGGCGGCCTACGAATCCGTCTTCGGAACAGTTGGGTGAGGTCCATCGGAGGGCCACCCGGACAGGTGGTCGTTCCGGCGAGATCGGGTGAGCGAGACGAGTTGACCGGTGAGCATTTCCCGCCGCCCCTGTTACCCAGTTGCCGCCCGAAGCCGGTGGAGGCTGCTAGGCACGTCGCCGGGGCCAAGGGACTGGTGTGCGCGCGCCGGTCTCGAGGGTGTCTAACGACGACAGAGGATGTTCCAAGGGACCGCTGAGGAAGCTCAGAGCCGGGTGCAGGAGGATCGAGGGCATGATCGTTTTCTCATCGAAGGTTCGTCATGCCGACCTCTGCTAAGGGTTCGCCGGGAGCCAGCCGCCGGCGCGGGATGCGCAAGGCACGGGCCGCCACCGTCTGGTTGGCGGGTGGTTCGTTACTGGCCACCATCGGCCTGACCGAACTGGCCGGTCACACCTTACTGGCTGCCGGCTCGGCCGACACTACTGCGACCACGAAGACCGCTGCCCGTGCGTCCGCCGCTGCCCACGCGTCCGCCGCGGCGACGACGTCAACCACGGCTACGTCGTCTTCTTCGGCCCAGAGTTCAACCTCGGCAACAAAGGCCGTGTCAGATGAACCGTCAACTTCGAGCACCGCGATGGCGGCGACTAGCACGACCGCCGCGCCCACGACTACAACGTCGAGGGCCTCGGTCAGTTCGGGGGCGTCGTGAGCGCGAGCCCCAGTTTCGAGCGGTTCCAAGCTCTCGGCTGCCTGGCCGTCGTCGGCGTGACCAACCCCGGCGCTCTGCCGGTCGCAGTGGAGGAGGTGAGGGCTGAGGTGAGCGCGTGCGACCTGGCGTGCAGCCGGTTCCGGGACGACAGCGAGCTTTCGGCCTTGAACGACCCCGCCCGGAAACGGCCGGAGGTCAGGGTCTCGCCCTGGTTGTCCGATGCTTTGGCGACAGCTATCGCAGCGGCTCACGAAACAGGCGGGCTGGTCGACCCCACCATCGGCCAATGCCTGGTCGATCTGGGGTACGACCGTAGCTTCGAGCTGCTGCGCCCGGACCAGCCCATCGTCGTGCGAGCCACCCACGTCCCAGCTTGGGAGCGGCTCACGGTTCGCGGGCCATGGGCGCGGGTCCCGGCGGGCGTGCGCCTGGACCTGGGTGCCACCGCCAAGGCGCTGTGCGCCGATCGGGCCGCCCGGCGGGCCAGTCAGGTGGCTGGCTGCGGGGTGCTGGTCAGCTTGGGAGGAGACGTGGCGCTGGCCGGTCCTTTTGCAAACGGCGGGTGGGCCGTGCATGTCACCGACCAGGCCGCTGCTGACCCGAATGCCGCGGGGCAGGGGCAGACCGTCGCCATCCTCAGCGGCGGCTTGGCCACGTCGGGCACCACTGCCAGGCGCTGGGCTCAAGCGGGGCGCGCCCGTCACCACCTGGTCGACCCTCGGACGGCCAGGCCGGCCGCGGAGGTATGGCGAACTGTGAGCGTCGCAGCCGCCAGTTGTGTCGAAGCCAACATCGCCTCCACGGCGGCCGTGATCCTCGGAGAAGAGGCACGAGCGTGGTTGTCCGGCCGTGGCGTGCACGCCCGCTTGGTCAGGGTGGACGGCGAAGTCGTGCTCATAGGCGGCTGGCCCGTCGAACCCAGCTCGTTGGGGGCCGCCGCCGAGACCACAGACGAGCTCCCTGGCACCGCTCGGGCGGTGGCAGCATGAACGTGCTCCTCGGGGCCAAGGCGGCCTGGTACTTGATGCGGGCCAGTGGGTTCGTGGCCTTCGGGCTTCTCACCCTCACTCTTGCTCTGGGGGTCGCCAATGTGGCCCGTTGGGAGCGGGGCCGCTGGACCAGAGCAGTGGCCGCCTTAGTGCACCGCAACGCAGCTTTGCTCGCCACCGTCTTCCTCGCCATCCACATCGTCACTGCCATCAGCGACAAGTACGTGAGTATCCCCCTCCTCGCCGCCGTCATCCCCGGGATGTCCGGCTACGACCCCCTTTGGGTGGGCATCGGAGCAGTTTCACTTGACGTCATGGTGGCGTTGGTCGTGACCAGCCTCCTGCGGGACCGTCTCGGCCGGCGCACGTGGCGGGTGGTCCACTGGGTCGCGTACCTGGCCTGGCCCACGGCTTTGGTACACGCCATCGGTGCGGGCAGTGGCAGCGGGGTGGACACGGGCCACTGGTGGTCCACTGCCATCTATATCAGTGCCGGTTTCGTCGTTGCCGCTGCCATTGTTGCCCGCCTGGCCGTGCCGGCTCGAGGGCCCGGACGCGCTCCCCGCCATCCCGGCTTGGGGGTTGCACGGCGCCCATTACCGGCTCGGTTACCCGAGTGGCCGGCCTCCGGTGGTCCATATGCGGCCGTAGGGCCGAACGCTCCGGATGTCGCCATGGTCTCGGCCGGGAGGAGCCTCTCGTGAGCGCCACCGCGCTGCGTTCGCCGGTCACCGGGACCACGGCCGGCCCCGCCCTACGCCGGCTGTTGGCCGCCGGCCCTGACCTCGGCACTCATGTAGCTCGCTATGGGCCGCTCCCGCCCACGTCGAACAGCCTTTTATTGAGCCTCGAACAAGCGGGCCTCAGAGGCAGGGGAGGGGCGGGGTTCCCCACCGCCCGGAAGATCGCAACTGTAGCGGCGACCGGCCGAAGGACCGCCGTAGTTGCCAACGGCACCGAAGGAGAGCCGTTGTCGGAGAAGGACAAAGTGCTGCTCACCCATGCCCCCCATCTCGTCTTGGATGGCCTGGCGCTGGCGGCTGACATGGTGGGTGCCCAACGACGCATCCTCTGCGTCGAGCACGGCAACCCGGTAGTGGAAGCCTCGGTGCGCCGGGCTCTTTCGGAACGCGGCGACGATCGGGTCGAGCT
>DATJUH010000014.1:0-9939 GCA_035502515.1 Acidimicrobiales bacterium | reverse complement strand
GAGGCCCACCTGCCGGTGCTGGTGGTGGTCAACAAGGTCGACCGGTCCGATGCCCGACCGGCCGAGGTGCTCGACGCCGTTTACGACCTGTTCATCGACCTTGGGGCCACCGAGTCGCAGATCGACTTCCCGGTCGTGTACAGCAACGCCCGTTCGGGCCAGGCCGCCCTTTCACCCGAAGAGGTGCCGGATGCTCCCGGGCTGAAAGTGCTCTTCGAGCTGCTGGTCGAGTACATCCCGGCCCCCACTTACATCGAGGGCCACCCGTTCCAAGCCCTGGTGGCCAACCTCGACGCCTCGACCTACGTCGGCCGGCTGGCCATTTGCCGGGTCCAGCAGGGCTGGGCCCACAAGGGGGACACCGTGGCCTGGTGCCGCCACGGCCAGGACAGCCCCCCGCAAAGAGCCCGGATCGCCGAGCTGTACCTGACCGAAGCGCTGCAGCGCATCGACGCCGGCCCCAATGGAGCAGGCCCGGGCGACATAATCGCCGTGGCCGGCATCCCCGATGTGATGATCGGCGACACGCTGGCGGATATTTCCGACCCGCGGCCCTTGCCGGGGGTGACGGTGGACGAGCCCGCCATCTCCATGACCTTCGGCGTCAACACGTCGCCCCTGGCCGGCCAGGAAGGCAGCAAACTGACGGCCCGGCTGCTGAAAGGACGCCTTGACGCCGAGCTGGTCGGGAACGTCTCCATCCGCGTCGAGCCCACCGAGCGGCCCGATACGTGGGAGGTCCAGGGCCGGGGCGAGCTCGCCCTGGCCGTGCTGGTCGAGCTGATGCGCCGGGAGGGCTTCGAGCTCACCGTCGGCAAACCGCAGGTATTGACGAAGGAAATCGACGGGAAGGTGTACGAGCCCGTGGAACGGGTCTCGCTCGACATCCCCGAGGACCACCTCGGCACCGTGACCCAGCTGCTGGCCGCCCGCAAAGGCAGGATGGAGCACGTGGTCTCGCACGGGAGCGGCTGGGCCCGTACCGATTGGCTGGTGCCGTCGCGTGCCCTGATCGGCCTCCGTTCGCAATTGCTGACCGAGACCAAAGGCACGGCCCAGCTGCACCATGTCCTCGACGGCTGGGAGCCCTGGTTCGGCGAGATCCGCACCCGTCAGAGCGGGTCGCTGGTGGCCGACCGCCGCGGCAAGTGCGCCACCTACGCCCTGTTGAACCTGCAGGAGCGAGGGACCCTGTTCGTCGGCCCGGGCGACCCGGTCTATGAGGGCATGGTCATCGGCGAGAACTCCCGCCGGGAGGATATGGACGTCAACCCGGCCAAGGAGCGCAAGCTCACCAATATGCGCTCGTCCACCGCCGAGGAACTGGTGCGGCTGTCTCCCCCGAGGCTGTTGTCGCTCGAACAGGCCCTCGAGTTCCTGCGGGAAGACGAGTCCGCCGAAGTCACACCGCAGTCGGTGCGCCTGCGCAAGTCGGTGCTGCCGGCCGCCGACCGTGCCCGTGTGCGAGCGCGGGCCCGGGACGCAGCCAGCCCGCGTTAAGCGCGCTCGTCGGCCGGGAGGTAGGTCGGGCCGCTGTCGGGCGCAGCCCGCCGGCGGGGCTGTGGCCGGGGCGCCGCGCCGCGCCGCGCCGCCTCGCATCGGCGGGCCTCCGGGCCGGGCGGTCGCCGCCGCGCCGCTTTGTAGCATTTGTCGCGGCTGGCGCGACAAACCCTGCCAAGCTCTCCGGTGGGCCTTGGGCCGGGCGGTCGCCGCCGCGCCGCTTTGTAGCATTTGTCGCGGCTAGCGCGACAAACCCTGCCAAGCTCTCCGGCTCAGTCAGTTGAGCGACGGGTCGGGCGGGTAGGCCGACGCCAGCGCCAGCAGGCCACCTTGCCTGCGCAGCACCGTCTTCCACAGCCGGCCCGGGTCCTGGCTGAAGATGTCCTCTTCGGTCGCCTCGATGGGCCACCAGGCGCCGGCTTCCATCTCGCCTTCGAGTTGGCCTTCTCCCCAGCCGGCGTACCCGGCAAAGATGCGCAGACGGTCCATCCAGGGAGCCACGAACGCCGGGTCGGCCTCCAGGTCCACCGTCCCCAGCGGTCCTTGTAGCGGGAGGTACCCAGAGCTCGGCACCGATACTTCCGACTTCACCCTGGCCAGGCATATCGTGCCTTCGCTCACCGGCCCGCCGACGAAAACGACAGCCGGTTCGGTGGCCAGGTCCTCCCATTCGGGCAGCGGCGAGGCTACGGCGGTGACCGTGGGCCGGTTGAGGACGAGGCCGAGAGCGCCCTGGTCGCCGTGAGCCAGCATGAGCACCACGGTGCGGGCGAAGTTCGGGTCGAGAAGGCTGGGCGCGGCTACCAGCAGCTTGCCCTGAAGGCTCCCGGGGATCTCGTCCATGTCATCCATCTTTCCCGCGCCACGTTACTAATCATGGTCTTGGCGCTCACCTCTGTCGGGTGAACGCGTACCTGTCTTGGGGGGAGAGCAGGCTCTGCCCACCCGGGCCAATCACCACTACGTCCACCGTGCCCACAGGGTGCGCCGGGGCCATGGCCTTCAGTTCCGTGGCGGAAACGGCCACCACATGGACGGCCTTGGTCTGGCCGAAATGGACGGCGGTGGCCCCGCCCAGGTCCGTGCCCCGGACGACGACCCAGTTGCCGCCACTCGCCGGCCCGGTCGCCGGGCTGAGGTTGCTGACCACGGGTTCCGGTACGCCAAAGGCGGCCTGAGGGCCACCCGACCCCGACGCGCCGGGGCGCACGACGGCGGGCGGCGCGGCCGCGGGCAGGGCCGGTGCGCCGGCGTGGGTACCGGGGGCGCTGGTGGACGGGATGGCTCTGCCAGTCCCGTTGCCAGTACGGTTGCCGGTCCCGTTGCCAGTCCGGTTGCCAGTCCCATTGGCCGCCCCGTACGCCGGGCTGGTGGACGGGACCGTGGTGGCCTTCGGAGCTACGGCTTTCAGTATCGATAGGCCGGAGCGGGAAGCCTGCGTGCCCACAGCGACGTGCGGTGTGGTTGGGCCAGGTCCGTGGGCCAGGGTGGGGACGAATATCGCCAGCGCGATGATCACAGCCGCGGCCACGCTCAGCCGGGGCGCCCACACCCGCCACTTTTTCTCCGGTGCCCCGTCCTCTGGCGCCCCGTTCCCGGGCGCCCCGAACAGGGGCTCCTCGTCGGGCACGCCCTCATTTGAGGGCTCGTCGGGAAGCAGGCTGTCCTCGAGCTTTACCCTGACTTTCCCAGGGAGGGGCCGGGCGGCGGACCCGGCTCCGGCGCCCTCGAGCAGCTCCTCCAGCCGGGCGCGAAGAGGAGGCGACAAGGGGCGAGGATGGTCAGCCCCAGCCAGGAGCCGCTCCGGGTTCCGGTACGCCTCGTGGTTTTCGTGCGGTTCGTGCCGCTCGTGTGCTTCGTGCCGCTCGTTCGGTTCGTGCATGCCGTTCATCTCGTGCTTGTTGTCGCCCTCAGTCACCCGTACTACCTCCAACGGCGCCGGCCAGCTCCCGGCGCAGTCCCTCCCGGCCTCGTTGCAGCAGGGACTGGACCTGGACCCGGCTCCGGTTCACCTGTTCGGCGATGTCGACGACCGACATGTCCTCCAGGTACTTGAGCACCAGGACCTGACGCTGCATGGCCGGCAGCCGGCCCAGTGCCCTCACCACCTCGTCCTGCTGTTCCAGGATGTCCTCGCTCGGCCCGGTAGAGCCCGGGCCGCCGGGGACGAGGCTGAGTGAACGGCGGGCCACCTCTGCTTTTCTTTCCGACTCGTAGTAGCGGGCCAACCGGCGCCGGGCGATGGCGCACATCCAGGTCGAAGCGGAAGCCTCGGCCCGGAACGCCGCCGCCCCTCGGACGGCCTCGAGCAAGGTCTCCTGGAGCAGATCCTCGGCCGCCGCTTCGTCCCCTCCCACCCGGGCGAACAAAAAGCCGAAAACGATGGGCGCCACCTCGTCGAGCAGCCAGCGGACGGCTTCGGGGTCGCCGGCGGCGGCTGCCGCCAGCAGGTGGCGTTCCCCGTCGAGGGGGGCCGGGCCATCGCCACCCTCCGGGTCTGCTTCGCGTGCCAGTTCACCGTCGCCGGCCAACCCGACGGCGGGTGGGCCGGCCGAGCCGGGGCGCGCCCCATCGCGCCGTAGCCGGCTCGACCACCTCCGGTAGCCGGCGGGGCGTGGGTTCACGATGGCGTAGCCGGGTAGGCCAGCCACGCCACCCGGGAGAGCGAGCTCATGTCGCTTTCCATCACACCCTGTTCGGAGATGGTGTAGATGTCACCCCCGACGACAACCGCCCGCTCTATCTCCGGGTAACCGTCCGGACTGGTCCCCGATTGGCTGGTCCCCGGTTGGGTCAACCACCCGAGCTGGTGCAAGGTGCCCGATGAGCTGATCGACCAGACTCCGGCCGAACTATTAGGCGGTCCATTGGGCGAACCGTTGGACGCCGGGCTCGCATAGTCGTCGACAGGCAGCACCAGCAAACTGGAAGCGGGCCACCAGACAATGGCGTGGGGGTCGTACTCGGCCGCCGAGCTGGCCCCGTTGCCGAGCTGCTGGCGGGAAACGAGAGCGGGTTGGCCGGGGTCGGCCACGTTGAACACCTCGAGTTGCAGCCCCTCGGTGCGCAGCTGCTGGTCGACCGCTTCCCCTATGCCGAGGAGCAAGCCGGCCTGGAGCGGTTGGAGGAACGACGAATAGCCGGCCAACGAGACCTGCCCGGCCACCGCCGGGTGGCGGGGGTCGCTCAGGTCCACGACGTACAGGGGGTCGGTCTGGTTGAAGGTGACCACATAGCCGAGGGCGCCGGAGAAACGGACGGCGTAAATCTTCTCTCCCCGCCCGAGGCCGTGCAGGGTACCGACGGTGATCAGTGCACCGTTGCCCGGCTGAAGGACGCTCACCATGTTGTCGGAGAGCCTCGGCGGCGCTGTGCCGCCGTCGGCGGGTGCGGGCGTGGGCTCGCCCTGCGTCGTGGCCACGCGCAGATAGCCGCCGTACTCGGACATGGCGTACTGGCCGGTCAATGTGCCGGGCACGGTGCCCGACCCCATGTAGGCCGGGGCGGAGGGGTCGGAGATGTCAAATCCGTATATGTCGGTCTTGGCGTTTAGGCCCAAAGGCGGTGGGACCACGAAGGCCGGCTCCATCGGGCACATCACTCCGGCCCCGCCGCAGCCCCAGGCCCCCTGGTCCTGCCAGTTGGTGGTGGCTACGTACACATCAGTGGCGCTGGCGTAGACGGTTTCGGCGTTGCCCATGACGGTGACCTGGCGGCCAGGTGACGCTGACGCCGGGTCGAGGGAGACGAGCGCTACGGTGCCGAGGCCGGCTTCGATGACGGTGTGGTAAGTGCGGGCGCACGAAGCCCGTCGGGTCACCGTCCTGGCTGAGCGCCCGGCGCCCGTCTTCACCGTCTCCGATGGCAGCCAGTCCGCCGCTGTCGACGACCGGATCTGGGATTTGTTGGCCGCCGTGGCCGCTTTTTCGGCCGCCGGGGTGCCGTTGGCCGGGTAGGCCCAGCGCAAACGAGGCTCGCTGGTCAGGGCCAGCACCACCTGGCCGTTGATGAGGCGGGCTCCCTGTTCCTCACCCTGGAAGCTGAAGGTCCTCACTATGGTTGGGTCCTCCGGGTCGGCCAGGCTTATAACGACCACCTCGGTCGACTCCTCCCCGCCCCAGGGCAGGACCGGCGGCGAAATGAACGGCGCAGAGGTGATCGGGCCGGTGTGCCGGGCTGTCGTTGACGGCGTCGCGACTCCGGCGGGGACAGAAGCGGCGCCGCCCACATAGTCCACCGGGAGCGGCCCGTTCGGCTCTCCGGCTATCAGGTACACGTCTTGACCTGAGAGGAAAAGACCACTCGCCTGCTCCAACTGGGGCAGTGGGAGGAACCCTTCCAGCCTCGGGGCGCTCCCGCTCACGTCGACCACCTGGACCCCGAGCGGTTGCTGGCGCAATATAACCATGACCTGCCCATTGGTCTTCACCGTGTCCGGCTCGTCGACCCCCGCTTCCTGGTCGTTGGTGGTCGAATAGCCGGGTTGGCCGGCGCCGCCGTTGGCGCCGCCGGAGGCGGCCGTGGATGGCGGCGAAGCGGCCGGCGAGGCGGCGCCCAGCTCTGTGGGCAGAGGGACCGGGCCCCGGACGACCCCGCCAGGGCCGTAACCGGTGTAGGCGCCCGAACTCCCCGACAGCCCGTACGGCCCGACCTCCTTCATGGCCTCGGCCTTTACCTGGTCGAGCAATTGAGTGCAGCTGGTGTAGGCGACGAGGTCGGCGCCGGACGGTCTCGTGGGCGCCTTTGCCTTCACGGCGGGCTGGCTGCGTCCTCCCGCCCCGGCCGGGCCGGCCGTGGCCAGCCCGGCTCCCAAAAGGCACAGGCCGGCAACCAGACCGGCCGCGGCCGGCTGTACCTTCGAGCGCTTCATTGCTTTTCCTCCTCGGCTATTGACGGGTTAGTGAAGCGGTTGGAGGAGGATCAACCGCACCCGGTCATTTTTATCTAAGCTGCGACTCCCACGATGGGGTCGGCTTTGCCCACGCCGTTGCCCGTTGCACCTAGAGCCTGAGCGTCACCGAAGTTGGAGATGCCACCGTTCGCCTGCACAACCCAGTACCCATGCCCATCGAAGGTGCGAGCCATGCCGACGATTGCGAGACCCTTGCTCGAACTGCCGGAGGCGGACCCGAAATTGTGAGCGTTACCGAAGCTGTACACGTGGCCATTGGCCCCGATCAGCCAGTAGCCGGCTCCGTTGGCGGTAGCCGCCATCCCGACGACGTCGTTCACGTGGACTTTTTCCGCCGGTAGCGAGCCGAAATTATGGGCGTCGCCGTAGGTGTACACCTGCCCGTCCGACCCGGCCAGCCAATAACCATGGTTATCGGGGGTGGCGACAATACCTATGATGTTGTGCAATTTGGCGGTGCTCTGCAATTTGACGCTGTTATGCACCTTCGATTTACCGGTGCCGGGGTCGGGATAATTATGGGCGTTACCGAACGTATAGACGACACCGTTGGAACTGGCCAACCAGTAGCCCGTCCCGTTGGAGTTGGCGGTGATGCCGACAATATTGTCGACGTGGGCCCCATAAGTTGACAGTGAGCCGTAATTATGGGCGTCTCCGAAGGCGAAAACGGTCCCGTCGGAGCTGGCCGTCCAGTAGCCACCACGGTCACCACTAGCGGCGATGCCCACAAAGTCTTTGGCTGCGTACCTCTCTCCATGGACCAGGTTGAAAACGTGAGCGCTCCCGAAGGCGAAGACACTTCCGTTCTTGGCCACCAGCCAAGCCCCCTGTTTCAACGGCGGCGTGGTTGAGGTGGTTGTGGTGGTCGAGGTAGAGGTAGAGGTAGTCGGAGGGGAAGGTGGCGGGGCGCTGGGCGCAGCCGGCACCTCGGCAGAGCGGGCTCCCTCGCCCACGCCGTTCACAGCGGACACCTCAAAGTAGTAGACGGTGCCGTTGCTCAGCCCGGTGGCTACGTAGGAGGTCCCTGTCACTGTCGTGAGCAACGTCTCGGCCCCGGAGGAGGTGCCCTGATAGACGTTGTACTCGGTGACGGCCGAGCCGCCGTTACTGGAGGGCGCAGACCAGCTCAAGGTCACCTGAGCGTTCCCGAACGAGGCGCTGAGCCCCGTGGGGGCGCCGGGGACAGTAGCGGGGGTGGCGGATGCTTCGTTGGACGCCGGCCCTTCGCCCACCGCCGTCACGGCCGTCACCTTGAAGTAGTAGGGAGTGCCGTTGGTGAGCCCGGTCACAGTGATCGAAGTGCCAGGACCGGGGGTGTTCTCGAGCAGCGTCTCGCTCCCCGAGGAGGTGCCTTCATAGATGTAGTACACGACGATGGCCGAGCCGCCGTCACTGGCCGGGGCCGTCCAGCTCAGCGCCACCTGACCGTTGCCGCGGGTGGCGGTGAGGCCTGTGGGGGCGCCGGCCAGTTTGGCCGGGAGGACGGTGCCCTCGTTGGACTTCGGGCCCTCGCCGACGCCGTTCACGGCCGTTACCTCGAAGTAGTACGTGGTCCCGTTGGTGAGGCCGGTCACCGTGAACGTGGTGCCGGTCCCGCCGGTGTTCTCGAGCAGGGTCTCGCCCCCCGAGGAAGTGCCTTCATAGATGTTGTACGAGGTGACGGCCGAGCCCCCGTCGCTGGCCGGGGCCAGCCACAACAAGACGGCCTGGCCGTCTTGAGGAGCGATAGTGGCAATCAACGGTGCCCCCGGCACTGTGGCCGGAGTGGCCGAGGCTTCATCGGACACCAGGCCCGCTCCGACCCCGTTCACCGCCGCCACCTCGAAGTAGTACTTGGTGCCGTTGGTGAGGCCGGTCACGTTGAAGGTCGTACCGGTGGCGCCCGTGCTCTCGAGCAGGGTCTCGCCCCCCGAGGAAGTCCCTTTGTAGATGTCGTACGAGGTGATGGCCGACCCGCCGTCGCTGGCCGGGGCCGTCCAGCTGAGCGTCACCTGGCCGTTGCCGCGGGTGGCGGTCAGCGCGGTGGGGACGCCCGGGGTGGTGGCGGGCGTGGCCGAGACTTCGGTTGAGCGAGGCCCCTCGCCGACACCGTTCACAGCGGACACCTCGAAGTAATAGTTGGTGCCGTTGGTAAGGCCCGTGGCTAGGTACGACGCACCGGTCACGTTCGTGACGAGAGTCTCCCCGCCCGACGAGGTGCCTTCGTAGACGTTGTACGACGTGATGGCGGAGCCGCCGTCGCTCGCTGGGGCTGACCAGGTCAGGCTGACCTGGCTGTCACCGGGGGTGGCGCTCAGGCCGGTGGGAGCGCCCGGGATCGTCGCCGGCGTGGCGAAAGCTTCATTGGAGACAAGACCGGCTCCGACCCCGTTCACCGCCGCCACCTCGAAGTAGTAGGTGGTGCCGTTGGTCAGGCCGGTCACGGTGAACGTAGCGGCGGTGCTCCCGGTGCTCTGGAGGAGCGTCTCGCCCCCCGACGAGGTGCCCTCGTAAACGTTGTAGGACGTGATGGCCGACCCGCCGTCGCTGGCCGGGGCCGTCCAGCTGAGCGCCACCTGGCCGTCGCCGGCCGTGGCCGTCAGAGCGGTCGGGGCGCCGGGGGTAGTGGCCGGCGTGGACGAGACTTCGGCCGAACGAGGCCCCTCACCCACCCCGTTCACCGCGGTTACCTGGAAGTAGTAGGTGGTCCCGTTGGAAAGCCCGGTGGCCGTGAAGGTGGTGCCGGTGCCGCCGGTGCTCTGCAGGAGCGTCTCGCCCCCCGACGAGGTGCCCTCGTAAACGTTGTAGGACGTGATGGCCGACCCGCCGTTGCTGGCCGGGGCCGTCCAGCTGAGCGCCACCTGGCCGTCGCCGGCCGTGGCCGTCAGAGCGGTCGGGGCGCCCGGGACCGTGGCCGGGGTGGCCGACGCCTCGTTGGAGACTGGACCTTCGCCGACCCCGTTGACCGCCGTGACCTCGAAGAAATACGTCGTCCCGTTGGTGAGCCCGACGAGGGTGGTGGACGCCCCGGGGCTGCCGGTGCTCGTGAGGAGCGTCTCGCCCCCCGATGACGTCCCCACGTAGATGTTGTAGGAGGTGATGGCCGAGCCGCCATTGCTGGCCGGTGCAGACCAGGTCAAGAGGACCTGACCGTTGCCGCCGGCGGCCGTCAGCCCGGTGGGGGCGCCCGGGATCGTGGCCGGGGTGGCCGACGCTTCATTGGAGCGCGGCCCGGGGCCCACACCGTTCACTGCCGATACCTCGAAGAAGTACGTTGTCCCGTTGGTGAGCCCGGTGGCCAAATAGCTGGTCCCGGTCACACTCGTGAGCAGCGTCTCGGCCCCCGATGAGGTTCCCTCGTAGATGTTGTAGGAGGTGATGGCCGAGCCGCCGTTGCTGGCCGGTGCGGACCAGGTCAAGCTGGCCCTCGTGTTGCCCGGTGTGGCGCTCAGGCCGGTGGGGGCACCGGGGGCGGAGACTACGTTGATCGTCTGCTGGACCTGCGCCGCGGCGGTGTAGTTGCCGGCCCCGCTCTGGTTGGCGTC
>DATJUH010000013.1:0-36096 GCA_035502515.1 Acidimicrobiales bacterium | reverse complement strand
GCCACCTCCGGGAGGGAAACACTGGCCACAGAGGGGACAACAGGGATCAGGACGCCCCATTTCGTGGCTACCGCCAGCCCTATGTCGGAAATCTCGCCCAGTGATTCCAGCGCCTGCGCCAGTGCGACGAGGAAGAAGTCGGTAACCGTCAGCCCCTCGCCAGCCGCCTTTGCCGCCGAAACCGCTTCGAGCAAACCCTCGACGCGCAGGTCACGACCCACCGAGAAGTGGGGCACGGTCCGCCACGACTCGCTCACGAGAGCAGCGGTCGCTTTGCGGTCGGTTTCAGCGGTCGCCGGCAACGGCTCCCGGGCCGTCACGGCGCCGTCGACAGTAGGGCTCCCGTCGCTTCCGGCCCCGGCTGCCGCGCCGGCCATGGCCCGGCGTTGCCGGGGGCTCAGGCGGTGGCGGCCGTCTGCTTCCCGCTCTTCGCGCTCGGGCCGGATGAGCTGGTCGGGTGGGCTGAGGGCCTCCCCGTTCGTTCGTGGAGGCGCAGGAACAGCCGGAGCGGGCTTGTGCTCCTCCGTGCCCACGCCGCCAGTGCCCGTGCCGTCAGGCCGGCTCGCACCGCCGGCTACACCCGTGCCACCTGGCTCACTTTCTCCCTGAGCCAGCAGGTACGCCACGGTTGTCCCGCCGGGGACCCGGGCCCCGGCTTCCACCAGGTGACGCGACAGGCGTCCCGCCCTCGTACCGCTCAGCTCCACCGTGGACTTGTCCGTCTCGACCACGGCTACCGGTTCTCCGGCCGCGACTTCGTCGCCGGGCTGCTTGAGCCACTCGGTGAAGAGAACATCCTCCATCGCCATCCCTGAGGCAGGGACAAAAATCTCTTCCATCAGTTCCTCTGTTGGTCTGGGGCCGCACCCTCATGGCCTTGCGCACTTGAAGGTGCGCTCATCGGTCTCCCCGGACCACGACACTACCGTGCTCGATCTCGTCCGAACGGACCCAGGAGATCGTGTCGGAGATCGTCCAGCTGGCCAGCCGCCATGAAGCACGGTCCGAGTAGGCGGCCACGTGGGGCGACAGCACGGTCTTGCCCGCTCTCAGGAGCGGGCTTGTCTTTGGTAACGGCTCGGTCGGGAACACGTCGAGGGCGGCGCCGGCGAGGTGGCCGCTCTCGAGCGCTTCCACCAGGGCCGTCTCGTCGACCAGGCCTCCCCGCGACACGTTGACGAGCAGCGACCCGGGGGCCATGGTCCCCAGGAAGGTGGTGTCGACCATCCCGGCACTCTCACTTGTCAACGGGAGATGGAGAGACACGACGTCCGAACGGACCAGGAGCTCTTTGAGGTCGGTTACCACTTCGACGCCGGGCGGTACCGGCGGGTAAGCCGGGTCGAAGGCCAGGACCTGGCCGACGAGCCCCGTGAGCATCTCGGCGGTAGCCCGTCCGATGCGCCCGTTCCCGACCAGGCCGACCACCAGCTCGTCAACCGGCTTCATGGGCTTGAGGACCGGTGAACCGGACCAGCCGCCCCGGACAAAGGCATCCAGGTCGCATATTCGCCGCTGGAGAGCGAGCAGCATAGCTACTGCGTGTGATGCCACTTCTCGTGTGCCATAGGCCGGCTGGTTGACCACCGTGATACCGGATGCTTGGGCGGCGTCGAGGTCGATGGTGTCAACTCCCACCCCGGCTCGCCCTATAACCCGGACAGTCGGCGCAAACGCCTCGATGTGAACCTGGCGGAGAGGCTGAAGCGTGACTACCACCCCGGAGGCGCCGGCGGTTGCTTCCGGCAACTGCCCGGGGTCCGACAAGTCACAGAAACGCAGGACGGCTTCGTCAAAGTGTTCGACAAGGCGGTCCCGATCGCCGAAGGCGCCGCTGGCGACCACGATGACCGGCCGGTCTGCAGCAGTGGCGGCCGGGGCGGGAGTGAACGACTCCTCAGTTTTCACGGTTCTCCCCTGGTGTGTCAGCGAGGGCAACAGGCCGCACGAGCCCTTCTGTAACGTTGTGTAACGTTGACAGTAGACGAGAGCAACCGGTGGCGGCAAAGCGGCCGGCCATCAGAACATCTCCGGTAGCGCCGCCTGGGCCACTGGCCTGAGGCTGGATATGACTTCTGCGGGCACGGAGGCGTACGGCCATCGGACCCGGGTGCCGACCGGGGCCCAATCACCTATGGCTGCGAGGGTCTTGTCGAGGGCCGGGTTGGAATAACCCTGCGCCTGGAGCGGTGCGATATGACGCTTAAAGAACGCCATTATCCTTTCACCAAATGCGACCGCGGCATCTGGATCTTGAGTCATCTTTTTCTCCCATTCGAGGGCGCCGTTCGGCCCCAAGCAGGCGACATTGGAATACGAGCCCGAGGCTCCGTGGCGCCAGGCATCGGCCAACTCGTGGCCCGGCACGAATATGGCCAGCCCGGGTGCGGCGGTGTGAAGCTGTGAATAAAAGGCGTTGTCCCGGGCGATCTTTACGCCGATAAGACCCGGGAACTCTTCGGCCAGGGCGGCGAACTGCTCAAGGCCACAGAGCGTCTTCGCATGGGGCGGGTTGTAAAGGACGAGCGGCACCGGGTCGGCCACCGCCACCATACGTTCGATGGCGGCGTGCACTTCAGGCGGGCCGAGCGGCAACCAGTCAGGGAGCACCACTTGAATAGCGGCAGGGCCGAGCTGGCGAGCGCGCCGGATGCGTGAAAGACAGAGCTGGCCGCTCATATGGCTGGCGCCGATCTGGAACGGCGAACCCACGTTTTGGCATTTCGTGGCCACTAGCTCGCTGAGAGCGTCGAATTCCGTCTCCTCCAGGGTGTGGAATTCCCCGGCCGTACCACAGGTATAGATGCCGGCCAGCCCCACCCTCAGGAGTTCGTCGAGCTCTGTCTCGAGCAAATCGAAATCGATCTGGTCGTCCGGGCGGACAGGTAACAACACCGTGCCCCACGTACCGCGCAGAGGCAGTTTGGGCAGAGGCAGTTTGGGCAGGGGCAGTTTGGGCAGGGACGGCTCGGGCGGGGACGGCTCGGGCGGGGACGCACCTTCCGCTGCGAGGCCGGCGCGCCCCGGGGGGCTGCTGTTCGCCGCCGGGACCGATGTCTGCGGACCTGTCACTGTCACCCTCCCCTCTTCCTGCTGTACCACTCCGGCCTCGGGCAGCTCACCGGGCCTTCGTGAACATTAGCTGATTGTTGACAGTTAGCGATGTCGCCAAAGCCGTGAAGGGGCCCGGGAGGGTGCGGCTCGGCGCATTGGTGGCCGCCGCCGGCGAGACGGCCGGCCGCCCGCGCCACCTGGAGCTACGAGCGGCGTTTGGGAGAGGAGCGGGGGGCGGCTTCGCGGTTGGCTTGAAGGAGACGCTGGTAGGTGCCCTCTATGTGGGCTTCTATGGTCTTTATGACCTGGGTGCGCTGGCGGCGCCTGAGCACGTCCAAAAACTCCTCGTGGTCTTTCAACCACGTCTTTGCGAAATCCGGCCGCAGTGCGCCCCGGTGAACGAGGTAGAGGAATATCTGGGACCGCAACGAAAGCCAGGCCTGGTATAGCCGTTCGTGGTGGGCAGCCTGGTAGAGAGCGTCGTGGAAAGCGACGTCGAGCCCCGCCACCAGCGAGCGAGTCGGGGGTTGGGGCAGCTTGTCGAATTGCTGGAGCACGCCGGCCATCCGCTTGAAGTCGTCCTCGGTGGCATTGCGGCATAGCCATTCGCCGGCCAGACGTTCGAGGGCCGTCCTCAAGCTGTAGATTTCGTCCACGGCTTCGATGCCGAGCTCTGCGACGGTCACCCCGCGATGGCGCTCGATGCGCACAAGGCCTTCCTGGGACAGACGTACGAGCGCTTCACGCACAGGCCCCCGGCTCACGTTCAAGTTGGTGGCCAGCTCCTCTTCTACGAGCCGCTGGCCGAGGTCGATCCGGCCGGCGAAGATCGCCTCCCTGATGGCGTCCGCCACCTCATCGGCCAGTACGCGCCGCCGCGCTGGGCCCAGAACACTCCCGGGGGCAAGCAGGTCTGTCACGGGTGGCCTTTCAACTTCTGTAGCTGGTCAATGTGTGTAACTGACCAGCGTCTGTAGCTGGATAACCCAGTCTACAGACGCGCACCGGGGCCCACCGGCTTCCCGGCTGGTGGAGAGAGACGTGGCCGGTGTTCCTCGCCTCCTGCGCGCATGCTGCCGGACGCCCTCAGCGCTCAGTCCTATTCGGGCCGCTCCTATTTGGGCCGGGCCCTGTTTGGGCGCTCCTATTTGGGCGGGCCCTGTTTGAGCGCCCTATTTGGGGCCGGCGGCCGCCGTCTCTGCGTTGCTCGGCTTTCGAACCGCCTGAGCGTGGGTGCCTCTAGGGGCTCGTCACCAGGCCTTGCACGTGTTCACCAGCTCGCCGATGCCTTCGATCGTCGAAGTGACCGTCTGGCCCTCTTGGAGGAACACCGGCGGCGACATCGCCTGGCCGACCCCGCCGGGGGTCCCGGTGAAAATGAGGTCTCCCGGGTCGAGGGTGATGAACTGGCTGATGTAGGCCACCAGTTCCACGGGCTTGAACAGCAAGTCCGAGGTCCGGGAGTCCTGGCGCACGACCCCGTCCACGGCGCAACTGATAGCGAGGTCGGGTTGGGCGCCGGTTTCGTCGGTCGTGGTCATCGACGGCCCCACCGGGCTCGTGGCTTCGCACGTCTTGCCCTGCAGCCATTGGCTCGTACGACCCTGCAAGTCGCGGGCGGAGACGTCATTGCCGACCGTGAACCCGGCGATGGCGGCGGCGGCCTCTGCGGGGCCGGCGTTGCGCACCTCTTTCCCTATGACGACGACCAGCTCCACCTCCCAGTCGACCTTGCTCGAGATGGCCGGGAGCATGATCGGGTCGCCATCCCCGATGAGGGCACGCGTGTACTTGGCGAAAACCGTCGGGTATTCCGGGGGAGTGGCACCGGTTTCCTGAATGTGCTTGATGTAGTTCTGCCCAATGCAGAACACTTTCGCCGGCCGCGGCACGAGTATCTTTGTCGCCACGGCGCTGTTCGGCACGGTCGAGACTGCAGTGGCGTCACGGGCCGCGTCGACGCCCCCCGGCATGGCCAGCAGCGCCCCGACATCTGTCGGTTCGAGCAAGGCGACCTGGTCGCCTTCCAACCGAGCAGCGTGGGTGCGGCCTTCGTAACTCATCGTTGCCAATCGCACTTGATGCAACTCCTGGTTTCTCTGTACGCGGTACGGGCCCTTGACGCTGAAAAGCTACATCCTCAGCGGCTCAGATCGCCCGCTTGTCTACGTCCTGTCCCGCGAACCTCTGAGCCGAGCGTTTACCTTACCCCGTCCGGGGACCTGGCTAATGCCCCCCGGCTACATGCTCGTAAAGCTGGCCCGTACCTCGCCGAGCTTGTCGTTGACAACTATTATTTCGGCTTGGCCGGCGGTCCATCGGGGCTGGACGAGCGAGCCCAGCAGGACAACATCGCCGGCGAGCAGCGGTGTGCCCCATGCGACACAACCGTTGGCCAGCCAGGTCAAGGCGGCCAGGGGGTCGCCCATGACCTCGTCGCCACGCCCACTGCCGAAGTGCTCACCGTCGACGAACATGGTGGCCGTGGTGCCGCGCAGGTCGAGGGGGTCGAAGTCCTCGAACTCGGCCCCCAGAACACAGCTGTGATGAAAAAAGTCATCGGCTATCAGGGTGGGAGCGTCGAGTGACATGTAGTCGTGGTACCGGTCCTCGACGACCTCGATCGCAGCCATGCAGGCAGCCACCGACCCGGCTACGTCGGCCAACTCGTACTCGGCCGACCGCCCCGGCAAGTCGACCCCAAGACGGACCGCCACTTCACATTCAGCTCCCAATCGCCGGTTACCTGCTACGGCGAACTGATGGTGGCCCCGCCAAACGTTGGCCTGGAACATTCCGCCGGCGCACGGGCCCGGCACGCCGAGGTATTGCTGCATTGTCGGCGTAGTGCAGCCGATCTTCCAGCCCGCCTGCCGGCCGAGGCCGGCCCGTTCGAGCAGGGCATGGGCACACTGTTGGACCGCATAGCCGGCCGACTCGTCGGTTGGGCGCACCGTGTCCGGGAGGCGCTCCAGGACCGAGCCCGACAACCGCGAAGCAACAACCAGCGCCGCCGCCGTCGCCCGGTCAGCGCCCACAGACATAGCACTGCATCCCCCTCGGGTCGGCTGCCCCTCGCAACAGTCCGTCTCGGTCCCGGCTCACCGCGCATACTCGTCCGAGTGACCAGGGCGGCGCCGGCTCCACGCGGTGCCCGTAGGCACGCAACGGCTCGATGGTGCCCGGTGCAGTCCGCTGTTCGATGGCAAGGTGCTGCGGGCGCATGGCGCGCGGGTAAAAAGAGCTCGGGAACGCCTCCGTGTGGTGGTTCGGCGAGTCGATGGCCATCTGGAGGTCGATCCCGAAGTTGACGTGGGCCAGAAAAGCGTGCAGCGTCCACTGGTCTTGCTGGTCGCCGCCGGGCGTGCCGAGGGCGAGGCGGGGCTCCCCGTCGCGAGCGACGATGGTGGGAGAAAGCGTTGTCCGGGGCCGCTTTCCCGGCTCGAGCGAGCTGGCCAGTCCTTCCTCGAGCCAGAACATTTGCCCGCGCGTCCCCAGGCAGAAGCCAAGCTCGGGGACGACTGGGGCGCCCGTGAGCCACCCGCCGCTCGGGGTGGCGCTCACCATGTTGCCATGGCAGTCGACGACGTCGAGGTGCACCGTGTCTCCTCTGACACCAGCATCCCCCCTGAGCGCAGGATCCCCTGTGTGGGCCGGGTCTCCCTGCGCCGGACGCACCGCCGGTTCCCCCGCGCCGGCGGCGGCCGCATCACCGCCCGTTACGAACTCCGGGAGCCGGGGTAGACGGCCCCCTGGAGCCCCGGGGCGCAGTTCGGGCGACGACTCGTCCGACACCAGTTTGCGTCTTTCGTCGGCGTAGTCCTTTGACAAAAGCTCGTCCATTGGCACGTCGACGAAATTCGGGTCGCCGTACCAGGCCTCGCGGTCGGCAAAAGCCAGCTTGGCGCACTCGGTAATGGTGTGGACGTATTCGGGGCTGCCATGACCCATGGCCTTCAAGTCGAACCCCGCCAACAATTGCAATTGCTGGAGGAACACCGGCCCCTGGCCCCATGGGCCGGTTTTGAAAATCGTATAGCCGCCGTAACTGGTGGACAGCGGCACCTCGTAAGTGGGCGCCCAGGACGCGAGGTCGTCCCCGTCGAGCAAGCCATGATGCCGTTCGCCGGTACTGTCCAACCACGACTTTCCCTGGAAAATTATGAGCGCTTCCGCCACCCAACCGCGGTACCAGATGTCGAGCGCGGCTTCTATTTGACCCTCGCGGTTTGGCGAACGCGCCTCGGCTTCGTCAACCAACCGCTGGTAGGTGTCGGCGAGCACGCGGTTGCGGGCCATCCCTCCGGCCCCGGTGGCCGGAAGGTAGACATCGCCACTGGTGGTCCAGTGGTCTCGGAAAAGCGCCTCCAAAGAACGAATGGCGAAATCCGTCCTGGCCAACATCGGGTAGCCGTTGCCGGCATAGCCGATGGCAAAGCGGAGCACATCGCGCAAATGCAACGTCCCGAAGTCTCGCAACATTGCCAGCCACCCACCGAATGCCCCCGGTACTACTGCCGCCAGCGGCCCGGTGCCAGGGATGATCCGGAGCCCGAGTTCGTCACGGTAGTACTTGAGGGTGGCCTGTTGTGGTGCAGGGCCCTGCGCGCACAGCACTGCCGGCTGATCGCTGCCGGCGGGCCACAACAATGCCGGCAAGTCGCCGCCGGGCCCGTTCATGTCCGGCTCCACTACCTGTAGCGTCATGCCGGCGGCGACCGCGGCGTCGAAAGCGTTGCCCCCCTGCTCGAGGACAGCCATCCCCGACGCCGAGGCCAGCCAGTGTGTCGAGGCCACAACACCGAAAGTCCCGGTTATTTCGGGGCGCGTGGTGAAGTCCATGAGTGTTCCCACCGGCCCCCACCGCCTCAATGTCCTAATACCTCAATACCTGAACAGCTTAATGATTGTCCCTGGGGACATCGTCCCCCCGGGCTCCCAGCAGGAAGTCGAAATCTGCGCCCGCATCGGCCTGAAGGACATGCTCGGTGTACAACCATGTGTAACCGGACCGCGCCTTTGGTGCCGGCGCCGACCACGAGTCTCTCCGGCGCCGGAGCTCCTCGGCGGAGACGTCGAGGTGGAGACTGCGAGCGGGGACGTCCAGCTCGATCATGTCGCCCGTCTGCACCAGGGCCAGTGGCCCACCGACGGCAGCCTCGGGAGAAACGTGGAGCACCACGGTCCCAAATCCCGTGCCGCTCATGCGCCCATCGCAAATCCGGACCATATCGGTAATGCCTTGCTTGAGCAGTTTTGCCGGCAACGAGACATTGGAGACTTCCGGCATCCCGGGGTACCCTTTGGGGCCCGAATAACGGACCACTATGACGTCACCGGCTCCTACGTCGAAATCGTCTTCGTCGCAGACGGCGTGGTATGCCTCCGGCGAATCGAACACGAGCGCCCGGCCCCGGTGTTTCATGAGTTCCGGAGAAGCGGCCGACTGCTTTATCACGGCACCTCCCGGGCACAGATTGCCGCGCAACACCGCGGTGCCGGTGCCCGGCGCCTGGAACGGTTCGTCGACGGCCCGGATCACGTCGCGGTCCCAGCATTTCGCCCCGGCCACGTTTTCCATAACGCTCTGGCCCGTCACGGTTATTTGCCCCGTGTTCAGCAAAGCGGCTCCCGCCAGTTCGTTCATGACGACCGGCAACCCCCCGGCGTAGCAGAAGTCCTCCATCAGGTGGCGGCCCGATGGCATCAGGTTTACGAGGGTCGGCACCGGGCGGGCGAGGGTGTCGAAGTCGTCCAGCGAGAGGCTCACGCCCAGCCGGCCGGCGATGGCAATGAGGTGGATGACGGCGTTTGTCGAACCGCCGATAGCTGCGTTCACCCTTATCGCATTTTCGAAGGCGGCCCGAGTCATTATTTGCTGCGGACGGAGGTCTTCCTTCACCAACGCGACGGCACGGGCGCCCGCTTCTTGCGCCACCTCGTAACGGCGGGAATCGACGGCCGGCCACGTGGCCGAACCGGGAAGCTGCATCCCGAGGGCTTCGGCCATACAGGCCATGGTCGACGCCGTCCCCATCGTCATGCAGTGGCCGTTGGAGCGCGACATGCACCCCTCCGCCTCACGGAGCTGCGCTTGCGTTATGCGCCCCGCTTTCAGGTCGGCTTCCAGTTTCCAGACGTGAGTGCCCGAACCCAGGTCTTGGCCCTGGAACTTCCCGGTCAGCATGGGCCCTCCGGTGACCATGATCGCCGGTAGGCCAACACTCGCCGCCGCCATCAGTAGCCCGGGCGTCGTCTTGTCGCAGCCGGACAACAGGACCACACCGTCGAGCGGGTTGGCCCGCATCAGCTCCTCCGCCTCCATGGCCAGGAGGTTGCGGTACAGCATGGCGGTGGGCCGCATCAGGCTCTCGCCCGTGGCCAGCGCCGGGAACTCGAGCGGGAACCCGCCCTCTTGCCAGACGCCCCGCTTGACGGCCTCGGCGACGCGGTGGAGATGGGCGTTGCACGGGGCCAGTTCGGACCATGTGGTGGCGATGCCTATAACCGGTCGCCCGTCGAAAACCTTGGCCCCGAAACCCTGGTTGCGCATCCAGGACCGGTAGACCATGCCCATCCGTCCCTCGGCCCCGAACCACGACTGGCTGCGTCGCTCGTCGTTCAGGGGCCGTTCGTCGCTCAGGGGCCGGTTGTCGCTCATGGAAAGGCCAACTTGTGCCCGGCGCTGTCCACCTGGCCGTCGGCCACCAGCCAGGTCAGTGCTTCGAAGACCGCTTCCAGGGAGCTATAGCGTGGCCCGTACCCGAGGGTGGCCACCGCTTTATCGATGCTCGCCGAAGGGCTCCGGGAGACATGTTCCCAGGTGGCCTGGGCGTCGGCGCCGCTCCAGCCGGCGGCCCAGGTGTCCCAGGGTTGGAAAGAAAGCTGGGCGTCGCGACCGAACCAACCGGCCACGCTCTCGGCAAATCCCCGAAGCGTTATGGCGTTGGCCGAGACGACGTGGAAAGCCTCGCCCGAAGCTTTAGCAGGATGGTCCAGGGCCCTCTGGAAGGCCTGGGCCACGTCGTCGGCGTGCACGTGATGAACGGTCTCCAGCCCGAAATGAGGGAGGGCGAGCTCCTCGCCTTTGGCCAGCCGTTCGAACACCTTGACATTGAAGTTGCCGGCCGGGTTGACGGGCGCCCATCCGGGCCCGACGATGTGACCGGGGTGGAGCACGGTGCATGGCAGGGCTCCACGCCGGGCCTCGCTCAAAAGCAAGTTTTCTATGGCTGCTTTCTGCGTCCCATAGTCACCGAAGGGCCGGCGCACCGCGTCCTCGGTGACCGGCACCGTCACGGCCGTCCCGTGCACCCAGATCGTGCCGCAGTGCAACAGGTAACAGCCGGTCGGGACCAGGGCGTCGAGGAGCTGGCGGGCCGACGGCACGGTGAAGCACAGGAGGTCGACCACGGCGTCGGGCTGGAGCTCGGCCACCCGTTTCCCGAAGACGCCGGCTTCGTCCTCGGCATCACGGTCTGCCTGCACTTGAGTGACCTGTCGCCAGGCGTGATGTTCGAAGTAGGGACTACGAGTGCCCCTGCTGATAGCAGTGACCTCATGGCCGGCCATGACCAGCCTCGGGACCAGGTAGCTACCGATGTGGCCGGTAGCGCCGACTACGACAACCCTCATCGGGCCGAAGGCTAGTCCCTCCGCCGGCGTCGGCTAAAGCTGCCCCCTGCCACGATGGCATCGATCGCCGGCGCTGGTTGAAATGGGAGCACTCCTCCAGTAGGCACGACCGCTGAGACACCCAAGAGAAAAGTCACGAGCCGCGGTGGCCCATCCACGCTGGGCGCTTTATTTCGCACCCGGTGACCCGCTCACCGCCCTTCTCGGTGCAATGGCGGCTTCTCGTCGCGTTCCGATGTCCTTTATGCCGAAACGCGCAACAAGATGGCTCGGCTGCACCAAGAACGCCCGGCGGTGAGCGGGCGGAGAGGCAAAAGCCGGCTGTCTATCGCGTAAAGAGCGCCAGGTCCCGCTCAGTTGCCGCCGTGCTCGGCCGCTACCCCCGTGCCGGTCCCGAGTGAGAAGCCGTTGGCCTTTGCGCCCTCGCCATCAGGCCGGGCCCCGGCCAGGCGGGCCAGTTTCAGGCCCAGGTGGACGGCCAAACGGTCGTACCCGTTGTGAACATCGATGCCGGCCAGACGCTGGGCTTTGTCGAGGCGGTAGTAGAGCGTCCCCCGGTGCAGGTGCAGGTGCTCGGCCGTGGCCTTGGCGTCGCCGGCAAGGTCGAGGTACGTCTCCAGCGTGGCCACGACGGCCTCGTCGCCGCTGTTCAGTAGCGCCCGTACTCGCGGGTCGACGGCAGACTCGACCGCCTCCCGGTTGGGGAGCTGAGCGAGGGCACGGAAGACGCCGAGGTCGCGCCAGCGCACCAGGTCCCCCATGGCCGGGATGGCGCCGGCCACTTTGGCGGTGAGACGGGCCTGGCGGTACGAAGAGACGGCCCGGTGCAGATCGTTCTGTGGGTCGCCGATGGTGGCCACGACTCTGGGCGCCGGGTCGGTCCCGGCGCCAAGCCGCCGGCAAAGTGCCTCCCGGCCGGCATGGGCCATGGTCGCCGCGAACGTGTCGTCGCCGGCGTCCCGGAGGCGTACGAGCAGGACGCCGTGGTCGGAGCAAGCCAGCCGGAGCAGTGTTCCCGCTGGCGCTTCCCAACCCACGTCTAGCAGCGCCTCCTCTATAACGGCCAGGTTCTGGTCCGAAGAAGGCAGAGCCTGCACTACCACCACGGCCGTTGGTTCGTTCTCGCGCAGCAGCGACTGGTCTATGAGCTGGCTGGCCGCCGCGTCCCGGAGCTCCTCCGATGGTGACAGCAGGTGCGTGAGCGCCTGGACCACCAAACGCTGGGCCAGGCGTTCTTCGTAGAGCATCAGGCCGGCGTGGTCGGCGGCTTTCTCGATCTCGGCGATCTGGCTGTCACCGATCGACTCGTCGGTGTCGATCAACCAGAGAAAACCCAGAAGGCGGTCCCGGTACCAAGCCGGCGCGCAGATGCGGGCCAGAATGTCGAGCTCGGGGTGCGCCGGAATCCGCAGGGCATGGTGGGAACCGAGGATCCCGAAACTGCGGAACCAGCTCATCAGGTCGGGCGCGGTGGCCCGGTGGAGTATCGAGTCCCGCCGGACAGAGTCGATGGGGCCGACCTGGCGGGAGTAAACGACCGGGCGCTGTTCATGGTCCTCGAGCAAGGCTGCCGCGCCGACGCGAGCTGAGAGCTGGTCGACGAGCAACTGCAAGTCTGAGGCCACTAGCTGTCTTCCTTCTGCGTCCTACGTCCCCCTGCCGTCCGATCTTCCCGGCCCGTTGGGTTAGTAGAATGTAGGCCAAGAGCCGTGCCAGCTGGGAGCACCCGGCCCCCGGCGGCCGGAGGGCATGGCCTCTAAGCTGCGCTAATGCGCCATGCCCTGTTCATCCTCAGGTCGTGGCCGGCGGTTGGGTGCCGTTACAGCCCGGCGGAGCCGGCTGAGGTGGCCACCCAGCCCAGCGCCACGGGTACAGCCACCGGACGTTTGTGCAGGTCACCGACACGGTCGACGGGCCGGCCAGTCAGAGCCGAAATTGCCAGTTGCAGCGCCGGCCCGCACGTGCGCCCCTGGCAGTAGCCCATGCCGCAACGGGTCAGGCTGCGGACTTCGCGTGCGGTCGTGGCCCCTTTGGCCACTGCCGTTTTGAGCGCATCCCAGCTGGCCTGTTCGCAGCGGCAGAACACCGTCGAGGGGTCGAGCCAGGAGGTCCACCCGGAGCGCACCGGGTACAGGGCATCGAGGCCCTCGGCAAAGGCGCGGCTCTTCTGCAGGCGCTGGGCCAGGTGCTGCTGTTGGGAACGGGGCCGGTCGTCCGGCCGCCCGACGTAGGAGGCGGCCGCGTGCCCGGCCAGCTCGCCTTCGAGTTCGGCCCCTTCCGCCCCGGCTATGCCGGTCAACTCCCCGGCCACGAAGAGCCCGGGCGTCGTGCTGGCCATGGTGTGGTCGCAGGCGGCGCCGCCCGTCAGGTGCCCGGCCCGCCACAGGTCACCGGCGCCGAGCTGCCGGGCCAGTTCCATGCGGGGGACAAACCCATAGGAAACACATACGGCATCGGCTTCGGCCGTCTCCTCCGAGCCGGCGACGGGGGCCCAGTCAGCGCCCAGGCGGGCCAGCACGGCGCGCTCGACCTTGCCGTCCCCCTCGCAACGCACGACTGCCCGCCCGGTCAGGAAACGGGCACGGTGGCGGGCCAGGCCCAGGCCATACCCGGCTGCCTCGGCGAATCTGGCGGGGTGAGCCACCAGGCCAGGCAGAGCCCGGGGTGCCGTGCCCGGTGCCGCGGCTTCGACCACGGTGACCTGCGCCCCGGACGCGGCCAGAGCGGTGGCGACCGGCAGCAAGAACGGGCCCGTGCCTGCTACCACCACTCGCCGGCCGACGGGTACGTGCTGGGACTTCAAGAGCGCCTGGGCAGCACCGGCGGTCATCACGCCCGGCAGCTCCCACCCCGGGAACGGCAGCGCGAGCTCGGAAGCGCCCGTAGCCAGGACGACCGCGCCGGCATACACCAACGCGCCAGGGCCGTCGTCGAGCCGCAGGACAAATCCCTGGGGCCCTCTTGCCGCAGACCACACGGCTCGGCCGAGCCGGAGCTCTACCAGAGGGTTGGAGGCGAGACTGTGGAAGCGGCGGGGCAGGGCCGGCCCGGCGGGCGGGGCGGGCCCGTCGGGCGGTGGTGGGCGGCTGTCGTCAAGGAGCGGCTGCCGAAAGTACTGGCCACCGAGGCGCGGCGAGGCATCGATCACCACGACCCGGGCGCCTCGAGCCGCCGCGGCCGCGGCCGCAGCCATTCCGGCCGGTCCCCCACCGACGACCACTACGTCGGCCATAAGAGCCGTATCGTCGCCTTCACTCCCGCCTCGCCTACGCGTGACCGTCTCGAGGCGCGTCGTCATCTCGCCGGGCTCCCCTTCGCCGGCGGCGGCGGGAAGGCCTGGAGCCCCGACAGAACTCGAGGACTGGACTTCATCGCCCTCCCGCAGTGCTCGCAGGCAGGCCCGGACGGCCTTCTCGCCGTTCACGTCGATGAGGCAGTCGAAGCACGTGCCGATCCCGCAGAACAGCCCCCGGCGTTGGGCTCCGGCACGCGTAGTCCGCCAGGCCCGCTCGCCGTTGCAGACCAAGGCGCCGGCCAGGGTGGTGCCGCGGGGAGCGGTCAGGTCCCGGCCCTCGAAGCGGAAGTGGACGAGTGCCGTCGGGCCCGGGGTAGCACGCGCAGCCTCACGCGGCCTCGCCACCGGCCGGGCCGGCCACCGGGGACGTGGCAACGGGCCAGCCAACACCGAGGGAGCCGGCGACCCCGGATCCGGCGACCGGGCTGATGGTCCTGATGACGGCGGCGCCGCTCCGGCCGTTGCGACTGCGTCGAACCGGCCCGGTGCAAACGGGGCCATGTCCACCGGCGGCTCTTCCTCCAACACCAGGCTCTCCACCAGCTCGGCGGTTACGAGGGCCAGGCCGACGCCGGCGCCCTCGTGGCCGGTGGCGTGCAGCAGGCGACCGACACCCGGGTCCGCCCCGATGATGGGGAGCCGGTCCGGGGTGGCCGGCCGGAACCCCACGTAGGCGCGCATGAGCCGGGCGCCGGCCAGGCTCGGGACTATCGCAATGGCGCGGCGGGCGATGGCGGCCACGACTTCGGCATCGAGCGGCGAAGAGAAACCGACGTACTGGCGCGACGACCCGAGGAGGATGGTGCCGCCGGCCGTCCCTTCAATGACGGAGGAGCACCCCAGTTCAGAGTCGTCCTGGTGGACCGAGCCCACGTAGCCGGCCTCGAACACCTTCCGGCGCACGAGCGGCGGCAACGGTTCCGTCACGAGGACATGCCCTCGTCTGGGCGAAACGGCTACGTGCCCTCCGAGCCGGCCGGCCAGCTCACCTGACCACGGACCGGCGGCGTTTACTACCCACCCGCCCACGGCCACCTTCCCGGCGCTGGTCACGAGGGCCGAGATAGCCCCATCGCGGCCCCGCTCCGCCCTCAGGACGTCGACGCCGGCCACCACCCGGCCCCCGTGGCGGACCACCTCGGAAACGAGGGCCGCCACCGCCAGCATCGGCTGCACCTGGCCGTCTTGCGGATAGAGGGCGCCGCCCTCGAGTTCCGGAGACAGGGCCGGCTCGAACTGCAGGAGCTGCTTGGCCGCCAGTAGCTCGACGATCGCCCCCTGCGCCTGCTGGGCCCGGGCCAGCGACCACAGCTCATCGAGGGCGGCCTCGTCGTGGGCCACGACGAGCCCGCCTTTGGCTTCGAACTCGAAACTGCGGCCTGCCTCCTCGCCGAACCGGCGCCAAAGGTCGATGCCGCGGAGGGCGAGCGACAGGTCGGCCCCCGGCAATTTGTCGGAGACGAGCAGGTTGCCCTCTCCGGAGGAGCTGGCCCCCGCGGCTGGACCGTAACGGTCTATGACAGTGACGTCGACGCCGGCCGCCGCCAGCCGGGCCCCGATGGCGGTCCCGATGATGCCCGCCCCGACCACGAGCACCTCAGCCGCCGTGGGCAGCTCGTTCGGCGGCGCGGCACCCGCGGTCCGGAGGGCGTCGCTCAGGTGACCCGTCCCAGCAGGAACCCGGCCGGGAAGGGGTCGTCGGGGTCCAGGAGGTAGCTCGAAAGCCCGGTGACCCAGGCCCGCCCGCGCACCGAGGGCACCACGGCGTCGAAGGCTCCCACGACCGCGGTGTCAAGGAGCCTCCCGGCGAAACGCGTCCCGAGCACCGAAGCGTGGATGTACTCCTGGTTCAGGCCCAGCTCACCGCGGGCGAAGAGCTGCGCCATGCGGGCGGATGTCCCGGTGCCGCAGGGCGAGCGGTCCAGCCACCCGGGGTGGATGGCGACGGCGGCCCGGCCCGAGACCGTCTCGTCGCCGGGCTCGGTGAACACGACGTGATGGCATGTGTCGATGGACTGTTGCTCGGGGTGGGCGAAGCTGAGCTGCTGGTTGACGGCGGCCATGATGCTCAGCCCGGCCCTCACCAGCTCGTCGTGGAGGGCGGGCCGGACGGCCAACCCCACCGCCGCGGCCGGCAGCAAGGCGTAGAAGTTGCCTCCCCAAGCCACGTCCACAACCACTCTGCCCATGCCCGGGACCTCCACCGCGGCGTCACGTAAATGCAGGTAAGCGGGGACGTTTCGGATCGTCACGCTCTTGGCCCGGCCACTGTCGACCTCGACGCTGGCCTCGACGACCCCGGCCGGAGTGTCGAGGCGGATGACCGTGACCGGCTCTTTGACCGGGACCATGCCCGTTTCCACGAGCACAGTGGCCGTGCCGATCGTGCCGTGGCCGCACATCGGCAGGCAGCCCGACACCTCGATGAACACCACCCCGACATCGGCGTCAGGACGGGTCGATTGCTGCAAGATGGCCCCTGACATGGCGCTGTGGCCACGTGGTTCGTGCATCAGAAGAGTGCGCAGGTCGTCGCGCTTGTTCATCATGTACAGGCGGCGTTCGGCCATGGTCCGTCCCGGGAGCTCGCCCACGCCCGAGGTGACCACCCGAGTGGGCATCCCCTCGGTGTGACTGTCGACGGCGGTGACCACGAGACGCGAGCGCATCAGGCGACGTCCATGTAGCGGCGGACCAGGGCCCGCAGTTCCTCGGCGTCCCCGGCGGGCAGGGCCAGGCGCGGCAGCCGGACGGGCCCTCCGTAGAACCCCGCCTCCTCCTGGGCCAGCTTGATGGCCTGGACGAAACGGGGGTCGGCATCCCAGCGCAGGAGGGGCAGAAAGGCCAGGTAGCTTTCGATGGCCTCGGGCCAGCGCTGTGCCGCGCAGAGCTGGAAAAGTTCCACAGATTGCCGGGGGAACGAGTTGGCGAAACCGGCGATCCACCCGGTGGCGCCCATGAACATCGCCTCGACAAAGGTGTCGTCGGAGCCACAGATGACCTCGAGCCTTGGCGCGGCCTGGCGGATGGCGGCCACGCGGCGGATGTCCTGCGAGAATTCTTTTACGGCCACGACCTGACCAATCTCGGCCAGACGGGCCAGGACGGCGGGGGTGAGGTCGACTCGTGTGGAGAACGGGTTGTTGTAAACGATGATCGGCAGGCCCACCCGGGCCACCTCGCGGAAGTGGGCCAAGACCTCGTCCGCCGTAGGGGCGTGCGAGGTGGGGGGAAGGCACATCACGGCCCGGCACCCCGATTGAGCGGCGTGCTCCGCCCATCGCCGTGCCTCGGCTGCCGATTTACCCGACACGCCCGGGACTATCTCGACCAGCTTGCCCGCGCTGTCCATAGCCGACTTGACCACCGCGCCCCGTTCGTCCTCGGTCAGTGCCTCGTACTCGCCGAGCGAGCCGTTCGGCACCAGGCCGGCAACGCCGGCCTGGGCCAGGCGGGCGTAATGGGCCTGACAGGCGTCGAGGTCCACGGAACCGTCAGCCCGGAACAGGGTTGTCACTGCTACGTAAACGCCACCGAACCGCGCCTGCCCCAACTCGCTCATTGCGCCCCTTCGTCCTTTCGGCCCTTTATGGTCCCGGGAAACGACAGGCTAGGACGGCTGTGGCTTTTGCGGCCACGTACAGGCCTCCTATGGCCCGGCCCAAATCATGAAGGCACAGGTGTCATGGGCCAGAGGGGGCCACACTCGATTCCCGGCACACGAGCTCGGGGTCGATCACTACTCGTTCCTGCGTTTTGGCCCCCCGCCCGAGCTGGTCCACCAACAGCTGCACAGCCGCCCCGCCCACCCGTTCGAAGTCTTGGCGGATGGTAGTGAGCGGCGGGATGAAGTAGGCCGACTCCGGTGTGTCGTCGAACCCCACTACGGCCACATCCTCGGGCACCCGCCGGCCCCGTTCGTTCAGTGCCCGCAGCACGCCGAGCGCCATCTGGTCGTTGGCTACGAAGATCGCCCGCGCATCAGGGATCTGGGCTAGCACCTGGCCGGCCTGGTACCCGGAGCGAGCCGTCCAGTCACCGGACAACGGGGGCGTCACGTCGGCACCGGCGCTCTCCAGGGCAGCCCGCCAGCCGGTCGTGCGGCCCCGGGCCTCCAGCCACTCGGCGGGGCCGGCGACATGGAAAACAGTGCCGTGGCCGGCCGCCAGGAGGTGCTCGGTGGCCAGCTTGGCCCCGGCCACCTGGTCCACCGTCACCACGGACATGTCGGCCTCCGGGTCCCCCTCCACGGCCACCACCGGCGTGCCCGTCGGCAGGGAGGCCAGAGCGTCATGGGCCGATGTGAACGGGGCGATCACGGCCAGGCCGTCGACCGATTGGCTGGTAAGGCGCCTGACGGCGTCACGCACCGACTGCCGGTCGATGGTATGGACAGCCACGACCGAGACAAAATAACCGTGCTGTTGGGCCGCTAGCTGGAAACCGTAGAGCGTCGATACGGGCCCGTAAAGGCTGGTGTCCATGGCCACGACACCGAGGGTCTTGGACCGGCCGCTGGCCAATGCCCGGGCGGCGATGTTGGGCCGGTAGCCGAGTTGGTCGATGGCGGCCAGCACGCGCGCCCGGGTCAGGTCTCCCACGCTCGGTTTGTCGTTGAGGACCCTGGAGACGGTCTGGTGCGAGACCCTGGCAAACCTGGCGACGTCGGCGATCGAGGGCCTGCGGTTCTCATGCCCGTTGGGTTCCCGCATCCGGTGCCCGTCTGGCCGTTGCCCGTCTGGCCGTTGCCCGTCTGGCCGATGCCCCTCTGGCCGGTGAGGGTCAGCGGCCAACGTGGCCCCTCGGCGCCGGGCGCGACCGTGTGCACCCGGCCGGATGCGAGGCGCCACCGCCGGCCCGCGTGGGTACGCTAACATCTCGGCCATCTGGTGGCGCCATGCCTTGCATCATAGAGGCAGTGATGTTAGCGTTCCCAAAGGAGGGCTGAGTCTCAGGGCTCGAGGAGGAAGAGGGGAGTTCCATGGTCAGTGGCCGTTGCCTGTGAGGACCACCAGCCGCGCTCAAGAACGAATGTATTACTATGTTTTTGGGCCAAAAAGGGCGCCAGCAGGAAGTGACCACAGGAGGGACTTTGCCTGTCACGATGCGTATGCCAGGCCTATGGGACAGGTACGCCAGGCGCCTCAGGACGCCCGGCCTGTGGATTGATTGGTGAACGTTCACATGTCGTTGCCCGCGGAGAGGGAGAGCCCAGGGGGAGAGCGGTCTGGGGCGGCGTACATCGCCGTCGCTCCGGGCCGGCCCGTCGGGCCCCTGGACCGGGGCGTGTTCGGAGGCTTCGTCGAACACCTTGGGCGTTGCATCAACGGTGGTCTGTTCGACCCGGGCTCTCCTCTGAGCGACGAGCGCGGCTTTCGTGCCGACGTCCTGGACTTGTTAAGGCCGCTCAAACTTTCGGTACTGCGTTGGCCAGGCGGCAACTTCGTCTCCAACTACCACTGGGCCGATGCGGTGGGGCCGCCGGCGTCCCGGCCGGCCCGGCCCAACCTGGCCTGGGGGGGCGTCGAGGACAATCACTTTGGCACCGACGAGTTCCTGGCCTATTGCGCCGAGCTCGGCGTTTCCCCCTACATCTGCCTCAACATGGGGACCGGTGACCTGGCCGAAGCTCTCGACTGGGTCGAGTACTGCAATTCCGCCGCCTCGACGCACTGGGCGCTTCAGCGGGGCCGGAACGGCCACGAGGCACCTTATGGCGTGATTTATTGGGGGCTCGGCAATGAAATGTACGGGGACTGGCAAATTGGCCAACTAGCGGCGCCGGAATACGTTGCTCTGGCGTCTCGCTGGGCCAAGGCGATGTGCCGGGCCGACCCGCACATAAAACTGGTGAGCTGCGGGCTAAACGGCTGGAGCGAGTGGGACCGGATAGTAATAGACGGTCTGGTCGGCCTGGTAGAGCTGCATTCGGTACATATTTATTCGGGTTCGGACGACTACTGGACCAACGTGCTCAGCCCCCACCAGGCCGAAAGAGCGATTTCGTACACATCCACCTTCTTATCGTCGGCCGCGTTCACCCATGGCGTCAGCGCCGTCCCTCGCATTGCCTATGACGAATGGAACGTGTGGTACCGCACGAACGACGGGGCACTTTCCGAGCTCTACGACTTCGACGACGCCTTGGCCGTGGCCACTTACCTCAATATTTTCATCCGCCATTGCGACTGGGTGAAGATGGCCAACCTGGCCCAGATGGTCAACGTCATCGCGCCCATCGTCACCAGCGCGGACGGAGCCGCCACTCAGCCCATTTATTACCCGTTTTTACTGCACTCCGAAGCTGCCCTCGACGAGGCCGTCGACGTGGCCGTGGCCGCGCCTACGGTCCCCACTCCTCTACCACAGGCCGGGGACCGCTGGCACCCCCGGTTCGAGGACCTCGGGCCGTTCGCCGCCCTCGATGCCGCGGCAACGACGGACACGGCCCGGCGCCGCTGCTCGCTGGCCATTGTCAATCGAGGGACCGAGAGCTCCTTGCCAACCGAGGTCCGCCTTCGTGACGCCTCGTTCAACGGCGAAGTTCGCATCAGGACGTTGACCTCTGGTGAGGGAATGACCGGCGGTACCGTACCCGGGCTGGCTCAGGTGCACCTGGAGGACGGGTTGGAGCAGGCCAAGGGGGACCGGTTGATGGTGGCCCTGCCTCCCTGTTCCTTCACCGTCATCGAGGCACCTATAGAGATGGGCCCATGAGCGACCCGGGCGTCTTCAAAGCAAAAAGGCCTGTCGAGAAAGGGGGTGTCCAGCACAGCTCAAAACGACAGCGCACGCGGTTTTTGCTGATGGCAACCGGTGCAAATGTTCCTGGAGGCAGCAATACAGAAGTAAAAACCGGCAATATGTCCCACGAGGATAGGAGTTCTTTGGGATGAGTTATAACGAAGGCAACGGGCGCCAGGGGCGTCATATGTTGCGCAGAAAATTGCTGTGCGGCGTCTCGGCCGCGGCTGTGTCCGCATCAGTCCTGGCCTTTGGCCCGGGGCTGGTGGCAGGGGCATCCGCTGCCACAGGGGGCTACAGCACCAATACCACCTCTTACTGCAAGTCGGGGGCGACCCCCATCACGTTCTGGGGCTGGGTCCCCGGCATGTACCGAATGGTGGACGTGTTCAATCAGACCCACCCGAGCATCTGCGTCGACTACGTGACCAAGGTGGGCGGTTCAGGGGAGTACATCCCACTGCTCAACGCCTTGAAGGCGCATTCGGGGGCGCCGGACGTAGCCGAGATCGAGTTCGACGTGCTGCCCTCTTTTGAGGTCCTGCACTACGTCGACAACCTCGCTCCGTACGGGGCGGGCAAGTACGCCAAAGACTTCGTCAACTGGGCGTGGTCGGAGGTCAGCCAGAAGGGCGCCATCTGGGCCATGCCCATGGACGGCGGGTCGATGGGGTTGCTGTTCGACAAGACTGCCTTGGCCAAGTACGGCATTACCAGCCCGCCCACGACCTGGTCGCAGTACGCCGCTGACGCGCTGAAGGTGCACCAGGCCAACCCCAAGGTCTACTTCGGCGACTTCGCCGCCGGCGACGGCCAGTGGGTGCTATCCCTCATGCAGCAAGCCGGAGCCTGGCCGTTCGTGTGGAACGGGGGCAGCCACGTCACGATCGACTTCACCGGCAAGGCCCAGATGTCCTTCGCCAACTACTGGCAGAAGCTCGTCAGTGAGGGTGCCATCGCCCACGCCAACGACCCCTTCACCAGTAGCAGCCCGTTCTTCGAGGGCCTGAACGACGGCCTGTACCTGACGTGGCCCACCTCCGCGTGGGGCCCGTCGTACTTTGCCAGTTACGTAACCAGCAAGTCGGCCGGCCATTGGATCCAGGCCGCCTTGCCGGGCAGCGCCACCTCCTCCGGCAACTGGGGCGGCTCGACCTACCCGGTCTTCTCGCAGAGCAAGCACCCGGCGCAAGCGGCTGTGTTTGCCGAATGGCTGGCCGCCTCGCCTCAGTCGTGGAACATCGCGGTGACTACGCCGTCGTTGCTCTTCCCGACCTACAAGCCCGAGCTGGCTGCTCCGGCGATGCAGAGCCTGACCATCCCCATGCTGCAGAAGGGAGCACCGCTGTTCGCCAACCCGGCTAAGACAGCGCCCAAGATCCCGGCCATAACCTGGCCTCCGTTCATGACCTACTACCTCAACAGCACCACTGCCTGGGCGGCCAAGTTCTTCGCCGGTACCCAGACGCTGCCGCAGTACCTCCAGCTGCTGCAGACGAACATGGTCACCTACGCGAAGCAACAGGGCTTCTCGGTCAGCACGTAATAAGGAGGGTTTCGCCGGCCGGCTCACCGACCCCAAGTCGAGCCGGCCGGCGGCCCGTTCCAGCCTTCCGCGGCGGGGCGAGATTTCTCCCGCCGCCGGGCTACGGAGGATAGCGTTCCGATAAGAGCATGGCGGGGGCGAGGGGCTAGTCGTGGCCCACGGCCGAGCGCCTCGTCCTCACCTCGAGAGTGGGAGGGCAAAGTTGGCCCAGGTCACCGTGGGCGGGGTCGAGCAGCAGAGCGGGGTGCGACCGGCCAGGCCGGAGACGTCGGGCAACACCACCTTTAGGCGTCGTCGGGCGTTCCAGCACCGGCGCGATCGTCGAGGCCTGTGGTTCGTCCTCCCGTTCATCGTCGTCTTTGTCATGTTCCTCGTGATCCCGCTCGTCTACGCCGTCTACACCAGCTTTTTCACGACACGCCTCATCGGGGGCACGGTTTTCAGCGGCTTCGCCAACTACACGCAGGCCCTGACATCGGGGGCCTTCTGGACCGGGATGGGCCGGACCATCCTCTTCGCCGCCATACAGGTGCCGATAATGATCATCATCGCCGCCTTTTTTGCCGCCATGTTCGACCTCGGGGTGGCTCGTTTCGGGACATTCTTCCGCACCGTCTTCTTCCTCCCGTTTGCCGTCCCGGCCGTCGTTGCCACCTCGATGTGGGGCTCGATGCTGCAGACCAATGTCGGTGTCTTCCCCAAGATCTTCGCCGATCTCGGGCTGCCCAACCCGAACTTTTTCGGGCCCGGCCACTTGCTCGGGGTCATCGTGCTGATCGCCATCTGGGAGTGGACCGGCTTTACGATAATTATCCTCTACACAGCGCTCAGGTCGGTCCCTCGTGACGTGGTCGAGTCGGCCGTCGTCGACGGCGCCAAACTCAGCCGCATCGTTACCCGCATCAAACTGCCGATAATCCGGCCGGCGATCATCCTGGTGGTGATCATCAACGTCATCGGCGCGCTACAGTTGTTCACCGAACCGTACCTCCTGGCCCCGATCGCGCCCAATATTTCTTCCAATTACACGCCCACCCTGTACATGTACAACGAGGCGTTCTCGGCCCAGTTCTACAACTTTGCCGCCGCCATCGCCGTCGTCTTGGCCCTGGTCATCATCATCATTTCGGGAGCGTTCCTGCTGTCGCAGCGCCGGAAAGGAGCCGTGGTATGAGCACTGCCGTACTAACCAGCCCGGGCCCGGACCGGCAGTCGCGGCGCCAGAGCCGGCGGTCGAGCGACGTCGTCCCGCTGCGGTTGTACGGGGCGCGACGGCGTACAGTCAACATCGTGACGTTGCTGTGCGGGGTGTTCGCCGTGTTCACCCTCATCCCCATCTGGTGGATCTTCGTCTCTTCCACCAAAACTGTGCCCAACCTCAACTCAACGTTCGCCTTTTGGTTCGCCCGGCCATTTGTGCTCTGGGACAACATCAAGAACGTCTTTTCCAACCAGGAAGCCGGCTCTTTCTTGACATGGATGGAGAACACGGCCATCTACGCCGCCGCTGGGGCAGTGGGGGCAACGGTACTTTCGGCCATGGCCGGCTACGGCTTTGCCCGGTTCAACTTCCGGGGCCGGACCGCCCTTTTCTTGTTTGTAATGGCCGCCTTGCTCATACCGATCGCCGCCTTTGCCGTGCCCCTTTACCTTATTTATGCCAAGTTCCACCTGGACAGCACGGCGCCGGGCATATTCATCCCCTTCATGATCAGCCCCGTCAGCGTCTATCTCATGCGGGTGTACGCGGGAGGGTCGGTGCCGCAGGAAATGCTGGACGCGGCCAGGATTGACGGCGCCGGCGAGGCGAAGATCTTCTTACGGGTGGCAGTCCCGCTCATGGTGCCGGCCCTGGTGACGGTGTTCATGCTCAACTTCGTCGCCGCGTGGAACAACTACTTCCTCCCCTTCATCGTCAACAACAGCGCCCGGCTCTACACCCTGACCCAGGGCCTGGCCATATGGATGAACCACACCAATATCGCCGGGAGCAGCGAGGATTACACCGCCCTTACGATCACGGCCGGGATGATCACTATCACACCGCTCATCCTCATGTTCCTGGTCCTTCAACGCTACTGGCGAAGCGGATTGCTCCTGGGCGGCATGACCGGCTAGAGAAGGTTGGGAAACCCGCCTCGAAGCCCTCCGGGCCCAGGCCTTTGCGCGGTGGGGTAACGGTAAGAGCACCAGGCCCGCAAAGCGGCCGGAAACCCTGGAGGCGAGCCCTGAGCGAGGGTGCCGGGCTGGCCGAAGCGGGTCAGGTCGAAGCCCGGACCACCAGCCGGCTCGGGACGGTGCGCCTGCCGTGCTCGGCGTGACCGGCGATGGCGGAGAGGAGGGCCTCGGCGGCGGTCCGCCCCACCTCGGGCAGGTTCATGTCGACTGTCGTGAGCGGGGGCTGGGCGGCCTCGGCCATGACAGTCCAGTTGTCGAAGCCCACCAGGGCGATGTCGTCGGGCACCCGGGCGCCGGTTTCCCGAAGGGCGTCAGCGACCCCGCGTGCCACCTGGTCGCTACCGCAGAACACGGCATCCGTCGTCGGCGCCGCCCTTATGAGTATCCGGGCCGCCTGGCGGCCCCACGCCTCGCTCCACTCCCCGTAGAGCGCCTCGCCACCGGCCAGCGACAAACCCGCCCCGGCCAGGACCCGCTCCGCTCCCATGGCCCGTAGCCGGGCAGCGCGAAAAGACGCCGGCCCGGTGATATGGCCGATTCGCGTCCGGCCGGTGGCCAGCAGGTGCTGTACCGCCACAGCGCCCCCGCCTTCGTCGTCAGGAAGGACGGAAGCATCGCTCGGGTCGGCCGATTCGCTCATGGCATATATAACGGGGACCGGGAGATCGCGACTGATTGGCGGCCGCGGGTCGCTCCGCCGGCCTGTAACGATGATGCCGTCCACCCGCCGCGCCAACAGGGTCCTCACGTAATGCTGCTCCCGGATGGAGTCGTCTCTGCCGTCACAAAGCAGGACGGCCAGCTGGCCGGACTGCAAAGTGTCCTCGACGCCGAGCAGGACAGGCATGGTGAAGCGCCCATAACTGTCGTTCGTGATCAGGCCGACCGTGTAGCTCCTGCCGGTCAAGAGGCTTCGGGCCAGGACGTTCGACTCGAAGCCGAGCTTCTCGGCTGCTTGGAAAACCCGGGCCCGGGTGCTCACCTTCACGCCCGGGCGGCCGTTCAGCGCCTTGGAAACCGTGGCGATCGACACCTCGGCCAGAGCGGCCACATCCGTTATGGTCGGGGTGCCCCGGCGCGCCGATGGCCCGGATCCCGATGGCCCGACGCCCGGTGGCCCAGATCCCGATGGCCCCGCATCCGATGGCCCAGCCTCCGAACTCTCCGGCGCCAGCCGTTTTTGGCGGCCGTCCGGGTGGGCCCGGGCGCCAATGCCCCGGGTACGGTTGGTCGACGTCACTGTTACCCTTTCACGGCACCCGAGACGAGCCCGCGCACGTAATAGCGCTGGAGGGCGACATAGATGATTATGCAGGGGATCATGGCGATAACGGCGCCGGCCACCAGCACGCCATAGTCGATCCCGCCGTAAGTGTCGCTCGACTCGACGTTGACCAGTGCCACGGGCAGCGTGTAGATGGCGTCGTTGGTGGTGAAGGTGAGCGCACCGAGGAACTCAGTCCACGAGAACAAGAAGGCGTAAAGGACTGTCGTGGCTACGCCGGGGATGATGAGCGGGCGTAATACGCGCGTGAGGGTCGTTATTACCGAAGCACCGTCGACTTTGGCCGAGTCGGTGAGCTCGTTCGGTACTTCCCTGAACGTGTTGCGCATCAGGTAGATCCCGAAAGGCAGGTTGAAAGCGGTGTAGAACAGGACCAGGCCAGGAAGGGTGTTCAACAGGTGGAACGTTTTCAGCTCGAGGAACAGCGGCACGATGACGGCCTGGAAAGGGACCATGAAACCGAGCAGGACCAGTCCGAATATCATCCCGGAACCACGGAAGCGGAACCTCCCGAAACCATAACCGGCCAGCGTGGCGATGACGGCGGTGACGGCGGCGGTGGCCACGGCGACGATGAGGCTGTTCTCGACGTTGCGCAAAATGTGGTCGGTTTCCAGGAGCTTGCGGTAGTTGTCGAAACTGAGGTTGGAAAAGCTCTTGACCGACGGCGGCGAGGAAATGGCGCCCGGCGGTTGGAACGAACGCAGGATCTCCCAGACCAGCGGCACGAGGAAGATGGCGGCGATCACGGCTCCGCAGACAAGGTAGATAGGAGTACTCGGCCGCATCTTCGACCGCTTGAACGGTTTTTGGGTAATGGCTATCTCAGACATCCTCGCTCCGGAGGAACTTGAACTGCAGGAAGGTGATGAAGCCGACGACGGCCACCAGGACCACCGACATCGCACTAGCGGAGCCGACGTTGAACGACGTGTTGAACGTCTCGTAGATCTGCATGACGACGCTTTGCGTGCTTGATCCCGGCCCGCCATCGGTGATGATGAAGAACTGGTTGAAGGCCAGCAAGGATCCAATAACCGAGATCACGAGGCTCAAGGCAATGGACCGCTTGAGCAGGGGGACCGTGATCATCCGTTCTTTTTCCCACCAGGTGGCACCGTCGACCGACGCCGATTCGTAGAGGTGCTCGGGAATGCCCTGCATCCCGGCCATCAGGATCATCATCGTAAAGCCCGAAGCGAACCAGATCACGAGCACACAGATGGCGGTAGTGGCGAGCGTCGTGTTGGCCAGCCATGCGGTATTGACGCTGGCGATGTGCAGCTTCGACAGGATGACGTTGACCGTCCCGAAGCCGGGCTGTAGCTCGACCTCCATGAGAAAGCTCAACGTGCTGATACCGACGATGAACGGCAGGAAGAAACACGTCCGGAAAAAGGTCGAACCGAAGCGGTTGGACCGGGTGAAGACGGCCAGCAGGTAGCCGACCAGAAGGATCGGCAACGTGACGATGGCCGTGTACTCCAGTGTGAAGTAGATGGAGTGGACGAATGTCGGGTTGTGGAGCAGTGCGTCGTAATTGGCCCCGCCCACGTAGTGGTACGGCCCCACCAGCGGGTAATTGGTAAAAGATACGAAGGCGCCGTAACCAAGCGGCCACAGGATGAAGATGGCGACGAAGGCCAGGGCGGGGGCCACGAGTGCGTAGCCGGCTCGAGCCTCCCGGCGGGAACGAGCACGAGGACGGGGCGACCGTTGCGTGGCGACGACGGCCGGCGAGCCGTCCCGAGAGGCTGGTGCTCGAGCTGTCGAAGCGACCATACCATACCTCTCTTACGTAGTTCTCGACGCCTCTGCGAGCGCGGCTGGAGGCCATTAACGTCAGCGATTAAATCACGGATGGGATGCAACGCCGCGGGACCGGCAGGCCGGGGCTCCGCGGCGTTGCAGGTGCAGCTGCGGCCTAGGTGTCGGCCGAGTCGAGGGTGGACTGGATACCGCTTTGCCCGATCTGAAGCGCCTGGTTGACGTTGTCGCTGTACACGGCTTCATCGAACATCTTGAGCCAGGGGGCTCCGGGGTTGTTGAAGACGGCGTTGTACGCCAGCGTGTACTCGACCGACCCGTACTTCAGGGTATTAAGGGCCACGGCCTCGTAAGGATATTTGGCCGTGAACGCCGGGGTGACGATGTCGCTGCGGACAGGCGACTCACCGTCGGCGGCGTACTGTTCCTGCTGGGCCTTGGCCAGGAACCACTGCACGACTTCCCAGGCGCCCGAGGGGTTCTTGGCCCCTTCGGGGATCACGAAGTCATCGCCGCCGTCGAAGGTGCTCCCGTGCCCGCCGTTTTCGCTCGGCAGTGGCACGTCGGCGAAGTCCGCGGTGGGCAAGCCCTCCTTCTCGAAGGTGGTGAAGAAGCCATAATCACCAGGCAATAGGCCAACGTTGCCCTTGCCGAAGTCCTGGCCCCAGGTGGTCCCGTCCTGCGTCTGGTCCGCCGGAGGAGCTTCCTTGTTTTTCCAGATCTGGGCATAAACGCTGAGCAGGGACTTGAGCGGAGCGTTACCGACGATGTTGGCCTTCTGGGTGCCCAGAGGCCCGGTGATGAGGTGCTGCCCGCTGGCCCAGATATCGGGGAGCATCACAAAGCCGAGGCAACCCTGGCAGTCACCGGCGAAGGAGAGCCCGTAGACGGGCTTGGAAGGAGTGCTCAGCTTCGAGACGGCGGCCGCATCGGACGCAATTTGAGCGAAAGTCGTCGGCGGGCTGGCGATGTGGGCCTCTTTGAACAGCAGTTTGTTGTACCAGAGCACCGACAGGTCGGACAGGTACGGCACGCCGTAGTACTGGTTGCCTATGGCCGCCAAGGCTAGGTGACCGGGGCTCAGTTCGTTTTTGTACGGCAGCGCATTGACGTACTGGGTGAGGTTCATGAGCGCCCCTTCGTGGGAGAACTCAGGGACGTCGATGTCGTTGAGCCCGACCAGGTCGGGCGGGTCACCGGCCCGGATCGCCGTTGCCAGCTGGCTCGTGTCGTCGTTGGGCGAAGTCACGTGCATGACGATCTTCAAGTTCTTGTGCGTGGCATTGAATTCGGGGATCAATTTGAGCGCTGCCGCTTCGGTGGCGTCCCTGATCCAGAACGTGACCGTCCCGGTAGCGTTGACCCCGAAGGTCGACGCCGGGACCTTTGTGCTTGCCGCGGCCGACGCGGCCGGGATCCCTGTCATGGACAGGGCCATTGCCGCACCCAGGAACGGGACAGCAAACTTCAGACTTCTGTGCCTCATGGCGGACCACCCTCCCTTGCATGTTTGGGACCACGTAGGTATCTCCAGTTTATGGAAAACCTTTTCGTGGTTTTTTTGGGGATCGTACCGCCGTGCTCCCAGGGTGTCCAGTCACCTTTTACGTTTTTATTGCTCTGGGCGCGAAGCGTGCTCGGGGAGCCACACCCGCATGTCGCTCTCGCCGCGGTTGGCCCAGGCAAAATACGGCATAGCGAGCAGCTCGGCTCTGCTTACCGCACCTTTATCGAGCCGGCCCAGGCCCTCGCGCCCGCCGTCCTCGGCGCCGGCGCGGCGCTTGTCGTAGTAAGGCCACTGCGGAATGGCCCGCTCGGCGCTGACCACTCCCTCGAACTTCAGCCCGACCATGGTATGACCGTTGATTTCGGCTCCCGGCACCTCCACCAGGCTGGAGGCGTTCGTTACCGAGACACCTTCGACGCTCCCGGCCCGCGGCACGTCAACCCCCTCGAGGCAATAGACGAGGGGACCGCGAGCGAACGCCACGCAGCCCCGGACGCTGTCGATGTGGTCGCTTGGCCGCACGGTTCTCGGCCGCAGCGGGAACTCGATCACGAGTTCGTCACCGGCCGCCCACTCGCGCCGACAACGCAGGTACCCGTCCGCACCGGGCTCGGCGCCAAACGGACGACCATTAACCGTGGCGCTGACGTCCTCCGCCCAGGCCGGGATCCGGGCGGCCACCTCGCACGTGCCGGCGGGGGCGGCCACGACCCGCACGGCGGTCGTCCCGCCGAAGGGGTAGTCGGTCTCGACCTCGAGCTCAAACACGCCCGGCCCGGATGGGCCGGGCCCGAACGTGCCGGCACCAGTCCCGGCCACCTCAGCCCGAACTCGCCCTGACGCGTACTGATGGAGCTGGACTCCTCGATCGGTCGTGGTGGCCAGATAGTGCTCCAGGCTGGCCATGAGGCGCATGCCGTTGGGCGGGCAGCAGGCGCAGAAGTGCCACGGGGCACGCACCATGGGCCCCCGGGCCTGGAGAGGGTTGACGTAAAAGAAGCTCTTCCCGTCGAGGCCGATGCCGGCCAGGAAGCCGTTGAAGAGTGTCCGTTCCATCAACTCGGCGAAGCGCGCCTCGCCCGTCAGCAGGAGCAGCCGCCAGTTCCACATGATGGAGGCGATAGCGGCGCAGCGTTCGCAATAGGCCCTGTCCGGTGGGAGCTCGAAGGGGTCGCCGAACGCCTCGTCCCGGTGCCTGGACCCGACCCCGCCTGTCAGGTACGTCTTGGCCGAGACCATGTCCTGCCACTGGGAAAGGTTCGAAGCGAGCAGCTCCGGCCGGCTCGTCTCTGTATAGAGGTCGGCCGCCCCCGCCAGCAGGTACAGGCACCGAACGGCATGGCCTCGCACCTTGCGCGCCTGTTCGAAGGGGACGTCGTCCTGGAAGTAAGCCGGACCAAAACCGTGCCAGCTGAGCGACTCGTGGCCCCGGCGCTGGAGCATGTCGTCCGCCAGCTCGAGGAAGCGCTCGTCCCCCCCGGCCCGGTAGAGCTCGACCAGCGCCGTCTCGACCTCGGGGTGCCCTTCCACGAGCCGGGCCTGCGACGAGCGAAGGACGTCCACGAGCATGGAGGCGAACCGCTCGGCGGCGGGCCAGAGCGCGGCCGGTCCTTTTGACGTGCGGGCGTCGGCCACGGCGGCCTGGAACATGTGCCCGGCGCAGTACAGTTCATGACCCATGGCGGGGTCGCCGAAGCGGTGGCCCTTCTCTGCCACCTGCACGCAAGAATTGACGTAGCCGTCCGGCTCTTGCACAGCCTCGATCAATTCGACGCTCGAGGCGAAGAACCGTTCCTGTTCAGGGTCCGGGCCGTGAGCGCGTTCCCACGCGATGGCCTCGAGGACTTTATAGAGGTCGGAGTCGCGGAAGACGGGAAGGCTGTACTCGGCGCTCGACTTCCCGGCGGCAATTCGCAGGTTCTCCAGTGTCCCGCTCGATTCGAGCATGCCGGTCCCGTGGGGGATGGTGACCTCGCGGTTCTGGCGCTGGCGATCGCCCCAGAACCCGGGGGCCAAGCTCAACCCTGAAGTAATCGGCCGCAGCGCGAGGCATTGCGTCGAAACCGGCATGACCGGGCCGACAGCCGGGAGGGCTTCCGATGAGAGGTTCCGCAAGGATTGAAAACCTTTACTCGACATTTCCGCATGGTACTGGTGCGGGCGCTATGGGGCAATGCTGGAGCTCGACGGCCGGCGCAGGTCGCTCTTGGGGCGGTCCGTGGGAGGCGGCCCGCCACAGTGGGCGGTTTCGGACGGTTTTCGCATATAAACCGTCCGATGTCTCTGGGCCGGACTGGGCGAAGGACTTGGTAGCCTGCGCGCGTGGACCTATCTGATGTCGTGAGCAGAGTGGCCGCCACTCGACTGGTACCCGTGGTGGTGGTCCAGGACGCCAAAGACGCAGTGCCCCTGGCTGAGGCTCTCGACGCCGGCGGCTTGGAGTGTGCCGAGATCACCTTCCGCAGCGCGGCCGCGGTCGATGCCATAAGAGCGATGGCCGAAGATGCGCGTGTGCTCGTCGGTGCCGGCACCGTCTTACGACCACAGCAGCTCGAGGAGGCGGTGGGCGCTGGGGCCAGGTTCATCGTGACGCCCGGGTTCAGCCAGGAGATCGTCAGGCGGGCTCGACAGGTGCCCGTGCCCGTGTTCCCCGGGGTGGCGACGGCGACGGAGATCCAGATGGCCCTCGACCAGGGCGTCGAGGTGGTCAAGTTTTTCCCGGCCGAAGCAATGGGGGGAGTGCCCACGTTGAAGGCTCTGGCCGGGCCCTTCCCGATGGTCCGCTTTATCCCCACCGGCGGCATAAGCGAGGAAAATCTGGCTCAATATCTCGAGTTGAAAACCGTCCTTGCCGTCGGCGGCAGCTGGATGGTGGCGCCAGGCCTGCTGGCCGACCGGCGCTTCGACGAGGTGCGCCGGCTGGCGGCCAACGCCGTCGGCGTGGCGCGGCGCTTTCCCATAACCACCGGGGCAGTTACCGCCGCGAACCGTTAATCCGATATGGCCCAGCTCGAAATCCGTTCCAAGCAGGAGTGCCGTTTCGACGAAGTGTCGTTGGGCGAGATCATGCTGCGGCTCGACCCGGGCGATTGGCGGGTGCGGACGGCCCGGTCGTTCGCGGCGTGGGAGGGCGGCGGGGAGTACAACGTCGCTCGTGGCCTGCGCCGCTGTTTCGGTCAGCGGACCGCCGTAATTACTGCCTTTGCGGACAACGACATCGGCCGCCTGATCGAGGATCTGGTCCTCCAGGGTGGTGTTGACACTTCCTTTGTCCGGTGGGCGCCTTACGACGGGATCGGCCGGAGTACCCGGAACGGCCTCAATTTCACCGAGCGAGGCTTTGGCGTGAGGGGGGCAGTTGGCGTCTCGGACCGCGGCCACACTGCGGCCAGCCAGCTCCGTCCGGGGGATATCGCATGGGGACACCTGTTTGGCGAGCTCGGGGTGCGGTGGTTCCATACCGGGGGGATCTTCGCCGCGTTGTCGGATAGCACCCCCGACGTGATCGAGGAGGCCATGACCGCGGCCCGGAGCCACGGGACCATCATCTCCTACGACCTCAATTACCGGCCCAGTCTTTGGAAAGCGTTCGGCGGCCAGGCACGGGCGCAAGAAGTCAACCGGCGATTGGCCTCACATGTCGACGTCATGCTGGGGAACGAAGAGGATTTCACCGCCTGCCTCGGGTTCGAGGTGCCGGGCGCCGACCTGAACGCGTCCAGCCTGGACCCGGCCAACTTCAAGGCCATGATCGGCGCCGTCACCGCCCAATTCCCCAACCTGGCTGTTATCGCCACGACGCTGCGGGCGGTGAAGTCGGCGACCATCAATGACTGGGGCGCGGTGGCCTGGTCGAAGGATGGGTTCGTGGAAGCCACGCATCGTCCGGACCTGGCCATCCTCGACCGCGTCGGCGGCGGTGACAGTTTCGCGTCCGGGCTTATTTACGGCCTCATGGAAAAAGGCGACCTGGCAACAGCGGTCGAGTACGGCGCCGCTCATGGTGCGCTGGTGATGACCACTCCCGGTGATACCTCGATGGCCAGCCTGGCCGAGGTGGAGAGGCTGGTGGCCGGGGCCGGCGCCCGCGTCCAGCGCTAGTACCCGGGAAAGAAACCAGCTTGGCGACAAAAGAAGGAATCGAGGGATGCCATCGGCGCGGGAGGTGTGCGGCATTCGCCGCCTCCTTCTCGCTGTCAAGCTTGTTTTCTCGCCGGTACTGAGGGCAGGCACCGGCCTCAAGAGGTCTTCTGACCCCTAAGAGGTCTTTTCGCGGTAGGTCCAGATGCTCCCGCGACGCCTGGGCAACTCGAAAACAAAACCGTCGTCCATCAAGGACGAGCCGCGCCGCTCCCGATGCTCGCCCGTCTCCGCTTCCTGGAGGAGGTACACCGTTTCCGGACGAAGACCCCGCAGCTTGACTTTGGCCTGCTCCTCATCGGCCCCGGCCAGGCGGATGGCCTGCACGAAACCATCTGAGCCAGCACCATCTGAACCAGCCCGGCCGCTGTTGTCGAGAGGCCGGTTGAACTGCCAGACAACCCACTCTTTGCCACTCCGGCCGGGCGGGGTAAGCGAGTAATAGTCGCCGTCGAGCAGGATTTCCGAGATGGAGCGCCAGACCCCGACCATCTGGCGCACAATGCCGAAGTCATTGTCTGTCCGCTTTATGTCTACTGCCGGGGCCAGCATCGGCGCCAGCGCGCAGTGGAAGGCGAAGCTGTCGCCCTCCTTGGCGTCCAGGCCCTCCTGCGTCGCTTCGGGGATGTCCCAGGAGAGGCTGGTCTCCTTGAAATAGGGGAGCCATTCGAACATTGTGCGATGGAAGTCGAGTTTCGTCGGGTGCTGCCCGTAGCCCCAGTCCGTGTAGTGAAGCGGGACCGACCGGCGCATGGTTTCGAGGTCGTTCCGCCGGCCCCCTGATGCGCAGGAGTCGATCAACAGCGCGGGGTGCCGCTCGAGCAACTCGTCCCAGAAGGCCAGGTAGCCCTGCACGTGAAGGTTCTCAGTTATGCCCTGCCGGTCCTCGGCGTCGTGCCCGCGCCAGTAATCGAGCGGAGGGAAGTTGAAGTCTTGTCTGTATACACCGATGCCGTAAGAACTGATAAGACCGCTGACGTAATCGGTGAGCCAGGCCCGGCACGCCGGGTTGGACAGGTCGAGCAACCCAGAGAGCGTACGGTGCGGCTTCTGGCCCTCATCGGCGTCGGTACGGGGTCTGGCCAGGACCCAATCGGGGCGGTCGACCGCCAGTTCGGTACCCGGGAAGACACGCTCGGGCTCGAACCAGAGGAGCAGCTCGGCCCCGTGCGCCCGGGCACCTTCGCTCACTTTCGCCAACCCGTCGGGGAATCGGTCCGGGTCGGTGTGCCACGTCCCCGTTATCGTCCAGTCGCGTTTGCCGTCGCGGCCCGTGCACGGGTACCACCCGGCATCAATCCACCAGATGTCGTAATCAACTCCTTGTGCCGCCCACCGGCGTTGGTACTCCAGCTGGTTCGCCTCGGTGGCGGCGGTGAACTCGACCCCCTCGTCGGTCCCGGACGCGGACAGCAACGGGCGCGCCGGCTGCCCGCCCGGACGAGGCATGACGTGGGCGCGGTACCAGCGCCGCCATAGGTTGACCGCGTGGGCCTGGTCCCCGGCCCAGCCCATCAAGGTGACTCGGGGCGTGCGTACCGTCTCACCGGGCAACAAGGTCATGTCGGTGCGGTCCTGGCCCGCTCGGACCGATATGCCCCCTCCAGCGTCGTCACTGAAACGGGCGTGCCACTCGCCCGGCCAGCCGATCGCCATCGTCAGCCCGCCGTCGGCGAACAGGAGACGGAAATAGGGGAAAGCGCCGTCACATGGCCGCCCCCCGTTGGGGCTGACATCCAGCGGGGCCCGGCCCTCCATCGCCGTCGTCTCCCACATGTAGCCGTCGTTGCTGTAAAAGTCGCCGTTGCCGTGGTAGACGGCGCCCGCGGCGCCCTTGAAGGTGGCATCGACGGCGGTCAGGTCGTGGACACGCGGGGTGGGCCGGTCCGAGTGGTTGGTGAGCCACGCCGTCCACTCCAGTACCGGATAATCCAGGTAGCGCTCCACCTCGACGCGTAGACCCAGACCAGTGCCGGGGTGGCGCCCCTCATACGTAGTTTGCACAATGGTCGAGCCGAAGCGGCGAAAACTCCGGACCGGGGACCACTCGGCCGGGATACCGCGCACCGGCGACCCTCCATAGACGAAGTTCACCGGGAACGTTGGTGTCTGCTCGAACAAATGGTCGACCCAGGGCCCGAAGCGCTCCCAGTCGGCACCAGTGGGCCCCTCGCCGTGCATGGTTGTCGTCATGGTTCCTTTCCTTGTCTGGTCCTGTCTGGTCCCTGTTTGGTGCAGGCCCGGCCGAATGCCCGTCCCCACCCTGAAGCCCGAGGCCGCAGTTCTTCCCGTCGGTACGGTGTAAATCGGTATGAGGTAAAGCAGGGGGACGGGCCCCGAAGGGCCGTCCCCCTGTTTCAGCGTCGGCGAGCAACGCTGTCCTTGACTATATAAGTAACTATTTGGCGCCGGCCTTGTTCTCGTAAGCGAGCAGCTTGGCCACAGCCACGGCATGTTCTTGGTTGAAGGTCTGCATGATCGAAGCGGCGTCGGAATCGTATTCCGAGACCATCTTCTGCAGGGAGATGTAGCCGTCAACGTACTCGAGGTACGCACCATCAATGGTTTGGAACGAGTTCGCGGTCAGGCTGTCGAACAAGGCGCCGGCGCCGAAGGTCTCAGGGGCGAGTTTATCGTACTCGTTGAGGATCGACTGCAACCCTGGCGGAGCCGTCGCCCCCTTGATGATAGGCAGTGCGCCACCATCGCCGGCGTCGACGATCTTGGAGTCCCACTGCGGGGTCGAAATGAACTGCAGCCAAGCCAGGGCGGCCTGATATTTCGCCGGCGTCATTGTCCTGTCCGATTTCGGTGACGCAATGCCGAACTGAAATGCTACGGCCGGCCCGCCATTGTCTTGCCACGTCTGCAGACTGGTGGCGTAAGGCGAGGTCCCATTGTAGTTCTGGATCTCAAAATACCCCACCGGGAACTGTTGCGATTTG
>DATJUH010000012.1:0-4914 GCA_035502515.1 Acidimicrobiales bacterium | reverse complement strand
CCCAGATCGAGGGCCAGGGCATCGGGGACGTCTCGGCGTTCCTCGACACCTTGGCATCGGAGCTCAAAGATGGCACCTACCGCCCGTTGCCGGTGCGGCGGGTGACTATACCGAAATCGGGTGGCGGCGAGAGAAATCTCGGGGTCCCCGCTGTCCGGGACCGGGTGGCCCAAGCAGCAGCGAAACTGCTACTGGAGCCCATCTTTGAGGCCGACTTCCTCGACTGCTCGTTTGGCTTCCGCCCGGGGCGCTCGGCGCACCAAGCGCTTGAGGTCATCCGGGAAGAGGTCAACAGGGGCAGGGTGTGGGTGGTTGACGCCGATATCGCCAGCTTCTTCGACTCGATCCGGCCAGATGTGCTCCGTGCTGCACTGGAAGAGCGCATCAGTGACCGGCGGATCTTGGAGATGTTGATGGGGTGGCTCCGCTCAGGGGTGTGGACAGGGACCGCCCTCATCCACCCCGAGTCGGGGACCCCCCAGGGTGGGGTGATCAGCCCCCTGATGGCTAATGCAGTGCTGCACCGGCTTGACCGGACTTGGCACGAGCACCACCGCCGTCTCGGGTTCCTCGTCCGTTACGCCGACGACCTGGTCATCTTGTGCCCGACCAAGGAGCGGGCCGAACAGGCCCTCGCGACCCTGGCACAGATCCTGGCCGAGCTGGGCTTGTCCCTGGCTAAAGCCAAGACCTTGCTGGTGGACTTGCGAGTGCCAAAGGCCGGTTTTGACTTCTTGGGGTTCCACCATCGCCGGGTGGAGAGCTTTACCCACAAGGGCAGGTACTTCTGCGCCCGCTGGCCCTCCGAGCGGGCAGTGCGGCGGGCCAAAGAGCGCATCAGATCTCACACCGACCGTCGTTGGCTAATGCGGCCTGTCGGGGACGTCGTGGAACGCCTCAACCTGTTCCTGTTGGGGTGGCGTGGCTATTTTGCCTTTGGCAACTCGACCACCGTGTTCCATGACCTCGACGAGTTTGTGGCGGAACGGGTCGCCCGTTTCATCACCAAGAAGCACCGCCATCACGGTCGCAACTACGGTCTGCGGGTCCTCATCGACCACGAGTACCTTGGGCTCGTCCGCCTGGTAGGAAGCGTCCGGCACGGCCCTGTGCATGCCGTCCGGTGAAGGGTGTGGTTGAGCCGTGTAAGGACAAACCTTACGCACGGTTCTTTGGGCGGGGGCTGGAAACGGGGTGTCCCCCGTTGGCCATCTGCGGGCCCCGGGCCGGTGTGCTGAGAAACGCCACCCTGATGGCCTGGGCGGGGCCCAGCCGACGACCAGGCGCTACCGCGCCAGCCTCCGACCCGACCGGGCTAGCACCAGGTGAGGCCCAATCTTGGCTGCTCAGTAAGGGTTTTTCGCTAGGTTGGGTGTATTACCTAACCCGGTTGCGACAGCTGGTCCCGGTCACCGCCAGGGCGACCTGGTCGATCGCAGGGAAAGGATGAGCCGAGTTGTAATTGTCGGCGGTGCCCCACGGGGCATCCATGTCTACCAGGACGTGATCGACCTCGTCCACGAACAGACAGCGCCAGCGCTGGCGAGGGTCGGGGGGGAGCGCCCCCGTGCTGGTCTGGCCGCCGGTCTGGTAGCCGAGCAGCATGGGCCGGCCGTCTTTCCAGCCGAGGGCGTGCGGGCACAGCAACCGGCGCCGGCCGTGGTAGCTGACATGCACCGGCCGTCGTTGGCGCAGAGCGGCTTCCAGCACGTCCCAGGCCAGGGCTGAGGCGCCGGGGCTCATAGTTTGCCGGGGGCGTAAGCGTCCAGCCCGAACAGCTTGTACAGGCGCCGCTGGGTGTCGTCCATCTCGGTGGTGACCCGCCGGGCCCGGGGCCGCCCTCGCTCTCCTTGGTACAACAGCACGGTTTCTTGGATCCCGGCCAAGCTGGCGAGCAGCTCGCGCACGCTCTGGGGCAGCCCCGCCCGGGCCGCCTCCCGGGCCATCACTCGGGCCACCATCAAGGCGAGCACGCAGTAAAAGACATGGGCCCGGATTTTCTGGTCGGTCCAGTGGAACATGGGGGAGAACGAAACGACCTTGGGGTCTTTCAGCTGGCGGAAATCGCTCTCCGCCGCCTCCTGGGAGCGGTAGTCGGCCACCACTTGGGCGGTGGAGGCCAGTTCGGGGCCCTTGTCGGTGAACAGCACCCGCTTGCCGAAGATCTCTTCTTCCAGGCGGGCCCGGGCCCGGGCGTCGGTGCGGTAACGCAGGTGCAGCTCTCCCGGCCCCTCGCCGGCCAGGTTCACCGAGACGACCCGGGACACCCAGCGGGGGCGGACGATGTCGGCCAGTTCGGCGTGGACCTTGCCCTTGGGCTTCCTGGTGTTGCCCCGGGCCAGGCGAGCCTGGACCACCGACAGCTGGCGGTGCACCTTGGCCAGGGTCTGGTCGAAGCCGGCCGCTTGCTTGGCGTGGAGGCCTTCGGAGTGGGTGACCACGATGCGCCGCTCGGTGCCGAAGACGACCTTGGTCGTCTCAAAGGCTCGGAGGCCGGGGAAACGCTCGGTGTCCACGGGCCGGTAGCTCGCCTGCTTGACGGCCAGCAAGTCCGGGTGGTCGGAGGGCGGCAGCGAACCGACGAAATGGAACGGCAGGTCCCCCATGAGGTCGTAGTTGGCCTCCGAGTTCTGGCCGGCGTCAAACACGACCGTCAGCCGGCTCGGTTCGCCGCAAAGAGCGCCAAACCGGGTGGCCAGCTCCGAGACGAGAGCCGGGAACTGGGTGACGTCGGGCTTGTCCCCCGGGTAGGGGTGGGAGACGAGAGGGACACCGCCGTCGGTGGACACGACCAGGCCAAGGCCGACAAGGCGCAAATCGGCCCGTTTCTGCTTGGAATGGCCCCTCTGGGCGATAGGGGCGCGGTCATTAGCGCTGTCGATCCAGGTGGCGAAGTTGGTCATGTCCAGCACCAGGCCCGACAGGTCGACGCCGAAAATGCTGAGCACCTGGGCCACCACTCGCCGCTCGGCCTCTTTTAGCTGGTCCTCGTCGATGGCGTCCATGGCCTCCCAAAAACGCCGATGGTCGAGCGCACTTTGGGGCAGGTGCACCCAGCGGTCAGCCGCCGTCTTGGCCCACCAGTCGGAAAAAGCGAGCTTGGAGCACGGCTCGCACACTCGGTTGAGGGCGGCCAGTGCCACGTAGGTCCCCACCGAAGCTCCGGCGTCGGCCCGCCGGGGCCCGACCACCTCGTCGACCACCGCGGCCACCCCCAAGCGCTCGAGTACCGCCCATACTGCGGCCACATCGCCAAAGGCCAGGTGGCGCGTGCGGTCTGGCTCGCTCGGGCCCGTTTCTGACAGCCGGGCAATTATTTCTTCAGCCGGGCCCAGGTAACGCTGCGACACGATACGGGGCTTGCCGCCCACGCGCGCCGACTCGACCAGGTAGTAGTAAGTCCGGTTGCCCTGCTTCTTTCCGACTATTGATGCCACATTCTAGGTAATACATCAATAGGCCACTGAAAGCAAGCACCTGAGCAGGGCAAACGCGCTGGTAGTGGCCTTTTTTTGAAGAACCCTCGCAGAACGTGGTCAGGTCGGGAGATCGGCTAGCCCGGAAAGTCCCGCTAGCGATACGGGACGAAGGAATGTCCAGCAGCCGAACCGGCTTGCTCGCCCAGATACCGGGCAATGGTGATGCCACTTGCTGTGCCTGCCCCAACGCTTGTGCGCCTGAGAGAAAAGAGGCGACCAAGGGCCTCCCTGACGGGGGTCCGGTGATAATTGTGGCTGGCGCCATAAAACGCCAGGGCCGTCAAGGCTGCGCCTACGGGCGGCCCTAGCGGCCCGGCCTTGACTGCCCCCTCCCTCGAGCACCGGCATAAGCCTGGTGCTGTTCAGGCGCGCCCCCGGTCAAATGTGCCGCGTCAAAAGCCAAGCAAAAAGAGGGGAATCCCTGAAGAGCCCTCTTGACATCTACGGCCCTTCAGGAAGGTCGCTATGCGCCGATTCCTCCTGAAACCTCTGCTTTTCTCGCCAAAACATAACGGATAATCGGCGACGCCGCCAAGTTGTCCTGTCGACGTCATTGAGCGGAGAGCCTGCGGCCTCCTGGACCTTTGCCACGCGGAAGGTATCCCGACGGTCGTTCTCCCTGGAAGTGACGGGCCCAGATGGACGAGGCCGGACTGACCTCGGCCTTCACGACGCGGTGGGGATCCGATGTGGCCGGCGGTTCCCTTTGGGACGGGCCGTTTGTGCCGCGACGCAATCGGCCATGCTCACGGCACAACGGGCCCGGTGGTAGCCAGGAGCACGGAGCCGGCCCGCCTCGGCGCCGACTGTGGAGCCAACGACGGTGCCGTCCAGTGGCCCGAGCTGCGCCAGGTCCAACGTGGCCTCTTCCTGGTCGGCTCGACAACTGGCACGAGGTGGTCAAGGACCTCAGCCACGCCGACGGAAGCCAACTGTGCGTCTGTCTCCAACAGCTCCCGTACCTTGGTGTGGCTGGCTCGGCGCGAAGGAAGGCGATGACGGCGTAAGCGTCCAGGACCGTCATCGGGCTCCCGCCCGGGCGGCGTCGTCCCGCCGGGCTGGACGCCGGGCTTGGCCGCTGCTCGGGCCACGCGTGCGGTACTTGCCTTCCAGCTGCTCGTCCGGCTCATCAGGTGCAGGGCGCATGACCACCCGGTCACCGAGACCGACCACGACCACCTTGCGGGTGTTCCACCGAGCCCGGGCCCGGCGGGTATGGGCACCTGGCCGTTGCCGGACAGGGTGTGTTGCCGTCATCGTTGTAGGAAATGGCCTCACTGCGGCGTTGCCCCGTCGCGGGGGGGCTCCTTGACGGTTCGTCCGCCAGCGAAAATGTCGCCGTCGCCTGTTGTCGGGGGAAAAGGAGGTGCGGCCCGGTACGGGAGCGGCGAACCTTGTCCCGGTGGTGATGCACCCCGGCCAGTTGGCAGTGGAG
>DATJUH010000011.1:0-6201 GCA_035502515.1 Acidimicrobiales bacterium | reverse complement strand
ACGACCTCTGTGGCGCGCTCTTGGGCAACGCCCGGGTCGCCGGGTACTGCTACACACAGCTCACGGATGTCTACCAGGAAAAGAACGGCATCGTGGACTTCGAGCGAAAGCCAAAGGTTGACTTGGGCCGCTTGGCCGCCGTCCAAGGCCAGCCGGCGGCGATCGAGCCCGGCAGGAGGCGCACCCTCTCCCAAAAGGCTCCGACCGAGGCTGGCTGAGGCGCGACACGCCCTCGCCCCGCCGGAGTTACCTTTCAACTTATCTCAAGGCTTGACACGAGGCGACGGGCTGGTTAGCATCGCTGTCAGTGGTCCTTTTGTCCTCCCCCAGTCGGAGGCTGGCCTGCGCTAGCACAAGCAACGTGCGAACGGGGTTGCCCGGGGGAGGGCCCATTCAAGTAGAGGGGGAAAGATGAGGAAACGTTCACGCTCTCTCGCACTGCTCGCAAGCAGTGCGGCTGTCGCGCTCGGGCTGGCGGTTGCTCCCGTCACGACCGCCAACGCCTCGAGCATCCGCTACGGAGGCACGCTACACGTCGTGATGCCGTGGGGAAGCATCCTGCACAACTTCAACCCGCTAGTTTGGGACGGCGGGACTGGGACCACTGCCGGTGGGACCGGGAGCCTTCTCTACGAGCCCATGTTCTACGACAACCAGTACACGGGCGCGATTACGCCGTTACTTGGATCGGCTTATAAATGGACCGACGGCAACATGAAGCTCGTCGTCACAACCCGTAGCGGGGTCGACTGGAGCGACGGGACGCCGTTCTCGGCCGGCGACGTCGCCTTCACGTTCAATTACATAAAGAAATTCCCCGCTCTCGACGCTGAAACGGTGTGGAAGACACCAATGACTTCGGTCACTGCCACCGGCCCGGACACCGTGGTATTCAGCTTCTCTTCCCCCTACACGGCGATATTCCCGCTCCTCGCCGAGCAGCCCATCGTGCCGGAGCACATCTGGTCCAAGATCACAGATCCCACGAAGTTCACCAACCCCAACCCGGTAGGCACGGGGCCGTTCCTGCTGAAGTCCTACAGCGCCTTCCAGGTGAGCTACGTGAAGAACCCTCACTATTGGATGACCGGTAAGCCCTACATAAACGGGGTCGTCATGACAGCCGTCAAGTCGGATACCACTGCTGAGCTGCTGGTCCTCGATGGCGATGCCGCGTACACCTACGACGAGATCACCGATCCTAACAAGACCTTCGTGGCCGCCCACCCGTCGTGGAACCACTACTGGTGGCCGCCCTACGAGCTCAACCTGCTCTACTTCAACACGGCTACGACGCCGTTCAACGACGTCGCGCTGCGTAAGGCCGTAGCCGAAGACCTGAACACCAACGCCATCACCGAGCGGGCCTACTTCGGCTCACTGCCCGCCGGCAACGAGACGGCAGTGGCGGGCGGCTTGGTGAGCCAGTGGGTGCCCTCGTCGCTCAGCTCCCTGGAGTGGAACTACAGCCCGTCGGAGGCCATGAAGACGTTGACTGCGGCCGGCTACAAGATCGTCGGGGGGAAGCTCATGACACCGAGCGGCACTCCCGTGCCCACTCAGCAAGTCTTGATCGGCGGCCCGGGCTGGACCGACTACATCTCGATCGCTCAGACCATCAGCGAGGAGCTGAGCCAGATCGGCATCAGCAGCACAGTCGTCCAGGACACCTTCGCCACCTACTACGCCGCCCTGCAGGAAGGGCACTACACCCTGGCCGTGTCGTGGAACAACAACAACTACGGGAGCCCGTACTACGCCTACTACGACCTGCTCAGTTCGACCGAGTCCGCCGCTATCGGCAGCACCGCCAACACCAACTGGGAGCGCTTTACGAGCCCGACCATAGACGCCGCGCTCAAGAGCTACGCCTCGACGGCCAGCCTGGCCGTCCAGAAGGCTGACATGGCCACCATCGAAAGGGAGGTCCTGACGAACGTCCCGGTGGTTGCACTCACCGCCCGGCCGAACTGGTTCGACTACTCGACCCGGTATTACACCGGCTGGCCGAGCGCGTCCGACCCCTATAACCAAGGCAACCCGCCCGACGACTACGGCGGGGGCGCCGAGATGCTTTACCTCAACGTGCACCTGAAGTGACCGGCAGCAGGGCCCGCCCTTATTGAGGCGGTGCTGTAGGCCATGCTGGGGAGGCCCACCACGATGGTCCAACGGTGGGCCTCCCCTGCTCGCGATGGCCAGCTGCGAGCAGGAAGGACCAGCACGATGGGGGCCCAGCCGGCCGGCTGAGCGGACGAAAGGGGTAAGCCGTTGCGGTTCCTGTTGAGGCGCCTGCTCTTCTTGTTGGTCGCTGGCTGGGCAGCCCTCACGCTGAACTTCGTCCTACCCCGGCTCATGCCTGGGAACCCGGTCGAGGCCATGCTCGCCCGCTACCAGGGCAAGCTGTCGCCCCAAGCGGTCAACGCCCTGGAGGTCCAGTTCGGGCTGAACACCCGCCAGAGCGCAATCTCCCAGTACTTCACCTACGTGGGCCACACACTCTCCGGCAACCTGGGGACGTCGATCTCGCAGTTCCCCACCAAGGTCTCCAGCATCATCGGCTCGTCCCTCCCCTGGACGATCGGCCTGGTGGGGTTCTCGGTGGTCCTGTCGTTCATCATCGGCACCACGCTGGGGGCGGTCGCCGGCTGGCGGCGGGGGTCGCGCTTCGACAGCGTGGCCGTCCCCTTCGGAGTGATGCTGAGCGCAATGCCCGTTTTCTGGATCAGCCTCCTGGCCCTGTACTTCCTGGCCTTCAAGCTGAACTGGTTCCCCCTTGCGGGAGGGATCGGCGGCGCCGGCACGGTGAGCATCTCCGGCATCGGCTCCATCATCAGCCACGCCGCTTTGCCCGCCATCACCCTCACCCTCGTGAGCGTGGGCGGGTGGGTGCTCCTTATGCGCAACAGTACGGTGGCGGTGCTCGGCGAGGACTACATCAAGTTCGGGCGGGCCAAGGGGTTGCCCGAACGGGTGGTGGCCTACAACTACGCCGCCCGCAACGCCATCCTGCCCCAGTTCACGTCCTTCGCTCTGGCAATCGGTTTCGTGGTGGCCGGCGCAATCTTCACCGAGTACGTCTTCTCCTACCCCGGGATCGCCTACAACCTCTACGAGGCCGTACTAAGCCTCGACTACCCGCTCATGCAGGGTATTTTCCTCGTCATCGTGGTGGCGGTCCTGCTCGCCAACTTCCTGGCCGACCTCCTGTACGTGTTCCTCGACCCCCGCATACGGTTGGAAGGTCGCTCATGAAGGCTTTCTTCTCCAACCGCCTGGCCATGGTCGGCCTCGGGATCATCGTTTTCTTCGGCCTGGTCGCCCTGTTCGCGCCCCTGATCGCCCCCTACTCGCCAACTGACATCAACTTCACCCCGTTCCTCCCGATCAGCTCCCACCACTGGCTGGGCACGACATCGCAGGGCAACGACATCTTCTCCCAACTGGTCTACGGAGCCAGGTCAAGCCTCATGGTGGGGTTGGCCACCGCGGCGATCATCACTGTCATACAACTGTTCATGGGTATCTTTTCGGGTTACGTCGGCGGCTGGGTGGACAACGTCCTCAACACCGTCACCAACATCTTCCTGGTGGTCCCTGCCCTGGTCCTTTTGATCATCTTGGCCGCCTACCTACCGGGCAAGGGCCTGGGGGTCATCGTCGCCATACTGGCGGCCACCGGTTGGGCGTGGGGCGCCCGGGTGCTGCGCGCCCAAGCGATTTCGCTCCGGGACCGGTCCTTCGTCGAGGCGGCGCGGATGTCGGGGGAGAGCCGCTGGCGTATCGTGCTCGGCCACGTGGTCCCCAACATGTTCGGCATCCTTGCGGCCAATTTCTTCGGCGCCGCTCTGTACGCGATCCTCGCCGAGGCGGGCCTCGAGTTCCTCGGGCTAGGCAACATAAACGACGTCACCTGGGGCGTGATGCTGTACTGGGGGGAGAACACAAACGCCATGCTCATGGGCCAATGGCTTTTCCTCCTCCTCCCCGGCTTTTGCATCCTCCTCCTCGGCACAGGTTTCGGCTTGCTCAACTTTGCCGTTGACCAGGTCGCCAACCCCCGGCTCCGGAGGAACTGAAAATGCCCCCGCTGCTCGAGGTTGACCACCTTTCCGTCGGCTACGGCTGGCAAGGCCGGCCCACGGTGACAATCGTGCGAGACGTGTCGTTGACGGTCGGCCCGGGGGAGGTGGTCGGCTTGGCCGGCGAGTCCGGTTGTGGAAAGACGACTCTGGCCCTGGCGGCGTCTGGCCTCCTCGACCCGCCGGGCAAGGTGCTGACAGGGGCCGTGCGTTTCCAGGGGAAGGACTTGCTTTCTTTGGCGCCAGGGGAAATGCGTGCCCTCCACCTGAGAGAGGTCGCCATGGTCTTCCAGGCGTCGATGAACGTGCTCAACCCCGTGATGCGCGTCCGTGACCAGTTCCTCGACGCAATGAAGGCACATGGCGTGCGCGACCGGGACGAGGCAGTCCGGCGCTCCCAGGAGATGTTCGAGCTCGTGAAAATACCGCAGCGCTTCTTCGATGCTTACCCCCACCAGTTGAGCGGGGGCATGCGCCAGCGGGCGGTCATTGCCCTGGCGCTCGTGCTGCGGCCCAAGCTGCTGTTCCTCGACGAGCCAACGACCGCGTTGGACGTCGTGGTGCAACGCTCGATCCTCCAGACCATCAACGACCTGCGCGGAGACCTAGGCTTCGGCGTCGTCTTCATCACCCACGACCTCTCCCTCCTCGTCGAGATGGCCGACCGCATCGCGATCATGTACGCAGGGCGCGTGGTGGAACAGGCCCCGGGCCAGCAGCTCTACGAGAAGCCCCTCCACCCCTACACGCAGTCCCTCATGACAGCCTTCCCCCCGCTCGGCGCGCAACACAAGCGCTTGGAAGGCATCGCCGGCCAACCGCCAGACATGAGGGCGCTCCCCTCGGGGTGCTCGTTCGCACCCCGCTGCCCGAAGGTCATCGGCTCGGTCTGCTGGGGGGCCGAGCCCCACCTGATGCAGTGCGAGGTGGGCCACCAAGTGTCCTGTTATCTTTACAGCCCGTCACTTGGCGATGAGCCCGCCGGCGCAGCAATTGCCGGGAAGCAGGGCTGAACGTTGGTGAGCACCGCGACCGGTGTCGGCCAGCAAGGAGGAGCACACCGGCAAGAAGCCCCCGTGCTGGAAACCCGGGCTCTGACCAAAACGTACTCGGTCGGCAGGCTCGGCGGCCAAAGGTTGGTGCGTGCCCTGAACGCCGTCGACCTGACCCTCGAAAAGGGGACCGTGCTCGGGCTCGTAGGCGAGTCCGGCTCCGGCAAGACGACCTTCGTCCGCACGGTCGCCTACCTCGAACGGCCGACCTCCGGGCAGATCCGCGTGCTCGGCAAGGTGCTCCCTGCTCGCCCCAGCCAACGCCGACTGCGCGAGCACCGCAGCCAGGCCCAGATGATCTTCCAAGACCCGTACACTTCCCTCGACCCTCTCCACACCGTCCGCTACAGCATTTCGCGCCCTCTCCGCTCGTTCCGGGTCGTGAAACGAGGCGCGGAGGACAAAGCCGTCGAGCAACTGCTCGAGCAGGTCGGCCTGGTACCGGCCAGCGAGTACTTGCGCCGCTACCCGTACCAACTGTCGGGCGGGCAACGGCAACGAGTAGGCATCGCGCGTGCCCTCGCCGCGCAACCGGCGCTATTGCTGGCAGACGAGCCAACGTCGATGCTCGATGTGTCGATCCGGCTCAACATCATGAACCTTTTGCTCGACTTGCAGCGGAGCCGGTCGCTTTCGCTCGTCTTCGTCACCCACGACCTCGCGGGCGCGTCGTACATGAGCGACCAGATCGCGATCATGTACGCCGGCCACATCCTCGAACTGGGACCGGCAACAGCGGTGATGGGCGAGCCGCGCCACCCGTACACGCAACTGCTCCGGCGAGCCGCGCCGGATCCGGCAAGCCACTTCCGCTCGGCCCAGCGCTTCGAGGCCCGGGGCGACCCGCCAGACTTGGCCGACTTGCCGCAGGGGTGCCCGTTCGCGCCACGGTGCCCGCACGCACGGCAGGAGTGCACCCTCGCGCTGCCAGAGTGGAGCGACGTCGGGCAGGGCCACAAAGTCCGCTGCATCCTTTACAAATAACCCCAGGAGCGACGATGACGACCGCCCAAGGCCAACCGGACGACAAGTTTTATTGGGGAGCAGCCACAGCGGCTTACCAGGTG
>DATJUH010000010.1:0-43879 GCA_035502515.1 Acidimicrobiales bacterium | reverse complement strand
TCCGGCCCGAGCGCGAAGAGCGGGAAGCAGACGGCCGCCACCGCCTGAGCCCCCGGCAACGCCGGGCCCTCGCCGTCCCCGCAGCCAGGGCCGGAAGCGGCAGCAGCCCTGCTGCCGACGGCGCCGTGGGCGCCCAGGAGCCGTTGCCGGCGACCGCTGAAAGCGACCGCAAAGCGACCGCTGCTCTCGTGAGCGAGTCGTGGCGGACCGTACCCCACTTCTCGGTGGGTCGTGACCTGCGCGTCGAGGGTTTGCTCGAAGCGGTTTCGGCGGCAAAGGCGGCTGGCGAGGGGCTGACGGTCACCGACTTCTTCCTCGTCGCACTGGCGCAGGCGCTGGAATCACTGGGCGAGATTTCCGACATAGGGCTGGCGGTAGCCACGAAATGGGGCGTCCTGATCCCTGTTGTCCCCTCTGTGGCCAGCCTTTCCCTCCCGGAGGTGGCAAAGCAAAGAGAAGCAGCTGTAACTCGAGCTCGCAACCGCCGGCTCTTTTCGGCGGACGCGGCCCCCGTTTTTGCCACCCTTTCAAACCTTGGCCCGGCCGGCGTGACATGGTTCACCGGCGTTGTCCCGGTTAATCAGGTCGCCTTGCTCACGGTCGGCGAAGTCAGCTTGCGCCCCGCCGTCGAAGGCCGGGGCCTCGTGGTGGCGCCAATGCTCACAGCCATTGTCACCGCCGACCACCGGCGTTACGACGGGGTCGACTCGGCCCGGCTACTCACTGCCTTTGCCGAGAACCTGCGGGCCTCTACCGAGCGAGGCTCTACCGAGCGGGGCAGGGTATGAACCCGGCCACCGACAGCACACTGGCCCCGCCCGTCGGCGAAGAGGCGGTGGCCTGGCTGCGCACGATGCTGCTTATCCGGCGTTTCGAGGAACGGGCGGAACAGCTGACTGTGCGAGGGAAAGTCCCGGGCGGGGTCCACCCGGCCGTCGGGCAAGAAGCAACTGCAGTCGGGATGGCGGCCGCACTCACAAGGGCCGACACGGTTTCAGCTTCGCACCGCGGCCACCATCACGCCATCGCCAAAGGCGTCCGGCCGGACGGCATTATGGCGGAGCTTTATGGAAAGGCCACCGGCGTTTCAGCCGGCCGCGGGGGCTCGATGCACCTGGCCGGGTTCGAAGTCGGTTTTATCGGCTCAAATGGCATCGTCGGCGCCTCGGTCGGCATTGCCCTTGGTGATGCCTTCGCCGCTCACTACCGCGGCGAGGAGCGGGTGGCCGTCGCTTTTTTCGGTGACGGCGGCATAAATACCGGGCGCACCTGGGAGTTCATCAACCTGGCCGGGGCATGGCGGTTGCCGTTGATCGCCGTGTGCGAGAACAACCTTTACGCCGTCGAAACCCCCACCGCGGTGGTGTCCGGGGGCACCTCCATGACAAGCCGGGCCGAGAGTTTCGGCCTGGCGGCGCGAAGTGTGGACGGCCAGGACATTTTTGCCGTCTACGAGGCAGCCCGGACCGCCCGCGCGCGCGCCCTCGCAGGCGAGGGGCCGAGCTTCATAGAGTCGCTCACTTACCGCTATTCCGGCCACGGCTCCGGCGAGCCTGTAGGTGCCTACCGCACCGCTGAAGAGGTAACGGCGTGGCGGGAGAGCCGCGACCCGATTGCCCGCTGTGCCCGCCGTCTCGAGGATCTGGGCCTGCTGAAGGAAGGTGACCTCGAAACCTTCGACAAAGAGGCTCAGCAGGTCGTCGACGATGCCGTGGAGTTCGCAGAAGAGTCACCCTGGCCCGAGGCCTGAACCTGATGGTGGCGCCAGGCCGGCGCAGAGCGCCGGCGTCCTGTCACCGGCGCCTTGCCCGTTCGTCGTAGTGCGTTTACGAAACGGCAAAATGGCCCAGGTCCACGCCGACTTTTGCCGCCAAATCGGAAATCCGGCGGCGCACCTCGTCTGGCACCGGGATCCCTTCGCTCATGCGTACCGCCCGGGCCCGGTCTTCTACTTCGCCCGGCATGAGGACCTCCGCGTCCAGAGGGCCGGCGCCCTTGCTCTTGGCCTCGGCCCTGAATCGCGCCGCCTTTTCCAGGTATTCCGGCAGTGGCATGAAAGCGTCGATGTCCAGGGCTACGAAAACGGTCCCGTTACCGCCGGAATAGTCGGGCATCGGGGATGCCCCCATGCCCGACAGGACACCGCCGGCCAACTCGATCATGACGGACAAACCCGAACCCTTGTGGCCACCGAAAGGGAGCAAAGCCCCACCGTCGTAAAAATCGCTTGGATCCGTGGTGGCCCGGCCGGCGGCGTCGATGATTAGCCCGGGAGCGACGGCCTGGCCGGCCGCCCGGGCCAGGACCAGCTTGCCTTCGGCCACTGAAGATGTGGCGAAGTCGACGACGATCTCGGGGCCGCCGGCGCGAGGGACAGCCCAAGCCAGGGGATTGGTCCCCATTACCCGCCCGGCGCCGCCGAAAGGAGCCACCACCGGGCCCGAGTTGCACCACGCCATCCCCACCTTCCCGGCCCCAGCCATGGCGGCCACGTACTCGCCCAGCCGCCCGACGTGGTTGCAGCGGTCGATGGTTACGGCGGCGACGCCGCTGGCGGCCGATATATCTATGGCCAGCCGCGCCGCCAACTGGGCGGCGGGTTGCCCAAAGCCCCAACGCCCGTCGACCGCCGCCACCGCGCCACGACGCCGGGCCACTTCTGCGCACTCGGTGGGCTTGACCTGGCCACGGTCAATGAAGCTCGAGTACTGCAACAGCCGGATGACCCCGTGAGAGTCGTGACCAACGAGGTTGGACAGCACGAGCGACGTCGCCACCACCCGAGCCTGGGCCGGGGCCGCACCCAGGCCGACAAGGACTCGCGTTGTCAGCTGTTCCAGGTAATCAGCCGGAAAGAGTGGCCCGCTCTCCTCAGCCATCTCGCCGTCCCCCGCGATCGCGAACAATTAACATTCTGCGTATGCTACCGTCAGCGAACAGGCGCCACGAACGCGCTGTCCAAGAGAGGCCCGGCCAGGCGACGGTGCTGGCAAGCCACGGTTCTGCCGAGGGAAGGGCCTGCCAACGTGAGGGGTCTGGCCAGGTGAAGGGTCTGCCAAAGTGAGGGGCATGGAGCCGACATGACGGCATATGACCATATCGGCGCCGGCCGGAAAGGTACTGCTGAGGCTCACGCCGGACGGGCAGCCCGTCGCCGGCCTGAACGAGGCGCACAGCAGTGGGTCCGGCCAATACCCGGGTGAGAAGCCGCAAGGGCAGCTGAGAGGAGGTAGAGCCAACCAATACTGTTGACAGTCTACATAACAGCGCGATGCTGGCCGGCCACAATTCGCACTGGGCCCGTCGGTCACCCGGGGGTGACAACATTTTCTCTCCGTCGTAAATCAAAATGGCCCGGTGTAGTGAAGGGCGTTGACAGCATGTGATTATCGCAAGGTACGGGAAATATCGGGTAACGACGTAATAAACCTCTGGGCCAAATGCAACGTGCCTTGGGGCGCAGTTGACGGTAGGACAAGATCCAACAAGGTTTCACAAGACAAAACAAAGGAAGGGAAAGAATGAGACATTTTGGCCCTCGCATCCTCAGGCGGGCCGCTGCGGTGTCGACGGCGACGGTCGCCGTTTGTGGGTTGACGCTCGGCTATGCCAGCGTGGCCAGTGCTTCGAGCAACGGGCCGAAGCCCGTGGACGGGGTCACCCCGGCGTCGTCCATCACCGTGTGGACGGCGGCGGCGCCCGACGAGGCCCCGCAGCAGCCACAGCTGGCTGCGTTCACCAAGGCGACCGGGATCAAGGTGACGTACGACGCTTTCCCTGAAAGCGTCATGCAGAACAAGATCCAGGCCGCTCAAGAGGTCAAGTCGACCGACTTTGATATGTACCAGGAGCCCGAGAGCATCACGTCTGGCTATGTCGCTCTGCACGGCGTGGCTCCGATCAACTCGTATATCAAGAACAGCACCCTCACCCCGGCCTCCTATAACTTCGCCGGCCTGCCGCCGGGCAGCTATGCACAGTGCACGCTGGGCAAGACCCAGTACTGCTTGCCGGTCGATACCGACCCGGGCCCCGAGCTGTTCTACAACATCGGGATGTTCAAGGCCGCCGGCCTGACGCCCCCCACGAACTGGGCGCAGGTACTGACGGACGCCAACAAGCTCACCACCAAGTCCGTTTCAGGCATTTGCATCCGGGGCGCGGTATCAGCCCCCAACGGCTACCCCGTGCTGCTCATGCTCCCGTACTTCCTGCCGTACGCCGCCAATTACAAGGGCGAGTACCTCAACGCCAACTGGAAGCCGCTGTTCGATACGCCGCAGGCACTGACGTGGGCCAACGAGTACGCCACGTTGATGCAGAAGGACAACCCGCCCGGCGTGTCGTCTTATAGCTACCCTCAGTGCACCCAGGCCTTCAACTCCGGCCAAACGGCGATGTTCTGGGACGACTCGACGCTGGCGAACACGATGTTCGAAAAGTCGATGGACCCGAAAGAGTACGCCAACACGGGGATCGACGAGATCCCCTGCCCGGCCTGGAACCAGAGCTGCCTGCTGTCGGCTCCCTGGGGCAGTTTCATCAACGCCAACGTGTCCAAGCCGAGGCAACTGGCGGCATACGAGCTGATGGAGTACCTCACCTCGCCCAAGGTCCAGATCCAGATGCTCGACCAGAGCAAGGACCCGACGGTGGGATCCCGGCCGGCGACGATCGCCTACGCCATCAAGCAGGGCGCGTCGAAGTTCGGGGTGCCCCAGCAGTACCTGTCGGCCATCGAGTACGCATCGGCTCACATCGAGCCGAATGCCATCCCCGTCTCGGCCGCCTTCGCTGTCATCCAGAACACGCTGTTCACCACGCTATCCCAGCTGATCGCTGCTCAGATCACACCCAAGCAAGCACTCCAACAGCTACAAACCCAGATGACTGCGACGCTCAAGACGTTCCACCTGCCGCCTTCATAAACAACCCTTCATAGGCCGGGAGGCCCCGCATACCCGGATTTACCGGGGGGCGGGGCCTTCTCGCGTCAGGCCATCGCCCAGCCGCGGCAGTGGCCCCAGCCAGCGCCATCACCGGGCGCCGTCGCCGGGCTTCCGGGCCAATCCAAGGGTGGCGGGGGCCGTTGCCACAGATGCGTGCATGACGACCGTCCCGCCCGTTGTTGTAGGCCTCCCATTGTTGTGTGTCGTTCTTCTCTGTGCCGCGACGCCTGGCTCTCCTTGTTGACCGGCGCAGAAGTCGGCCTCTAGCGGCAACCCACGTTTCTGGGCGCGCTTTTGACTCGAAACGGCTATTTTCTTGCCCACAAACGCGAACCTCGCCCAGAAGGCCGGGAATTGGTTGGCGAGGGACCGACGGGGCGGCTCAGAAGGGAACAGTCGCCGAGAAGGACGGACCGGGCCTGGGAAACACGCCTGCCGCTGTGCTCGAAAGCCGGCTCTTGAACGAGTGAGCTCAGCCCGTCGAAGCCGACTGGAATGTGCGCAGGTAACCGCGCTGCACGAACCCCGTCAGCACCAGTACGGGCACGACCAGGAAAAGGGCGGCGGCGGCCAGGGCGCTCCAGTTGGACGTGCCGAGACCGATGTACTGCTCGATGGCAACGGGTGCGGTAATCGTCGAGGACCCCGTGAAGATTAGTGCCCCGAAGAACTCTCCCCAGGACATGATGCATACGAGGATGGTCACGGTCGAAAGGCCGGGCAACACCATCGGGAGCATGATTTTGCGGAATGCCTGGAACCGCGAACAGCCGTCGACTCTGGCCGCGTCCTCGAGTTCGCGGGGAAGATCGGAGAAATAACCCCTCATCATGAACACGACGAAGGGGAGCTCGAATGTCAGATAGTAGAGAATTATCGACAAATAGGTGCCGCTCCACCCCAACTTCACGTAAATGGCATACAGCGGCACGATGTAGACCAGCGCGGGCACGATGTACGCTACGATGAGCCAACCCGTTATCGCACCGCTGCCACGAAATCGCGAACGGGCGAGCCCGTAACCGGCGGGAACGCCGAGGACCATGGCGATGGTGACACTGACCGCCATGATGATCAACGAATGGCCGATGTCATCTATGAACTGGTTGTACTGACCGCCGATCAGGCTCTGGAAGTTCCCCAAGGTGGGCTTATATATGAACTTCGGCGGTATGACGAAGGCGTCGCCGACCGGCTTGAACGCCGTATCGATTATCCAGAAGATCGGCAACAGGATGAACGCCGCCCCAACCAACAGAGCAACGACCGTGAAGACGTTGGCAACGCGACGCCGCGACATATGGAACAGCCGGCGCCGGCTCTGCAGACGGACGGTGCTCTGCACGGGGACCGTCGCCACGTTAACGACCTCGCCCGGCAAGCTTGTAAATCGTGATCAAAGGAATGGCCATTATGAACACGAGCACGACGGCCAGAGCGGCACCGAGTCCGAGCTCCCCGAAAACAAATGTTTCTTGGTAGACATAATAGTTGAGCACGCTGGTCGAAAGACCTGGGCCTCCGCCGGTAATGATCTGGAAAAGGGCGAACTCTCGGAACAGGTTCACCAACTGGAACAGGGCGGCGAAGGCGATTACAGGGCGCAGCCCGGGCAACGTGATGTGCCAGAGCACCCGCGCCGGTGACGCACCGTCGATCGTTGCGGCCTCGACGGGTTCCTTCGGCAGAGTGAGAAGTCCGGCCAGCAAAATAATGGAAATTACCGGGATGCCTGTCCACGCACTGGCTATGAGTACTGTCGGCATGGCCGTGTGGGAACCGCCCGCCCAGTTAAGTTGGGGAAGGCCGACCAAACCAAAGAAATAGTTGACCCAGCCGTTGCTGGTGTTGAACAGGACCGACCACGTCACAGCCACCGCCACGCCTGGCACCATCAAGGGCATCATGTAGACCACCCGGAAGATAGCCATATGACGCAGTGGTCTGGCCAGCAATAAGGCCACTCCCAGGCCCAGGATCAATTGGATGGCAATGCCCGCGCCGGCGTAGATCACCGTGTTGTTGATAACGACGTGGAGCTGGGCGTTGTGGATGATGTTCACGTAATTGACTAGGCCGGCCCATGCGAACGTCGGCTGGATCGGTGTGTAGTTGGTGAATGACAGGTAAATCCCAATACCCAGCGGTACGGCGACGATCGCCGTGATGACCACCAAGGCCGGGATTGCCGCTAATGCGTAGAAGCGCTTGTCCACCCAGGCGCGCGCCTTGCCCAACGGGCTCGGCTTGGCCACCGCCTCGGCGGGCGGGAGGACGCCGAGCACGATGGCTTCGGCGCCTGGCTGACTCGATGCCGGAGCGATCACTGCGTACGCGCCACCCTCAGGTACGGTTTCCGCGTCGGGTATATCCCTTGTCTCCAGTGCCGAGACGCTGGTCGGTGCCGACCTGTCTCTGCGTTCCAACTACCGACCCTCCTCGCGTCGCTGGCCACGTCGCCCGACAGCGCCCTCCAGCAAGGCCTCGTCAACAGTATACAGCTGCCTAGGAACGTGAAAGTCGCCGCCAAGCCTACGCAAAGAAGGCGACGCCCGCAGCGCGGTGCAAGCCACGGCGCGTTATCTCCTGGCGGGCTCGGGTATGTTGCCGGCGTCATCCGCCCAAGTTAGTCTGATAGCGTCAATTGTTGACAATGATTACGGTACGACCAGACGTGACGGCCAGACGTGACGGCCAGACGTGACGGCCAGACATGACCGATAGCCCGCCGGTACAGCCGCTCCTACCCGCAGTCCCGGGTAGACCGGTAGTGGTGGTCGGGTCGCCGTCGCTCCATGGCGCCGAGTCTGTCCGGGCCCATTTCGAGCCCGAGGCGTCCATCCGGTTCGAGGATCTGGATACCCCCGGCCAGGTCAGCCGGGCGAGGCGGCCGCATCGGAGCCGTGACCGCCGGCCTCCTGCAGCACCTGGTTGGACGGGTCCGGGTCTACGACGCCGTCGCCGCCACGGTGCCGGACGGCGTCATTCGGTGTGCCACGCTCGACGAACTGCTGCCGGCGAGCGACATCCTGTGCCTGCACGTCCCGCTCACCCAACAGACGCGAGGCCTGATCGGGCGGCGCGAACTGCTCCTCCTCCCTGTGGGTGCGGCCGTGGTCAACGTAGCGAGAGGCGGGGTGCTCGAAGAGAACGTCCTCGTCGAGCTGCTGGAGGAGGGCCACATCGGCGGCGCCGGGCTCGATGTCTTCGAGACCGAACCCCTCCCGCCCACATCGAGGCTGCTTTCGGCGCCGAACACGATCCTGACCCCGCATTGTGCCTCCTGCTCCGACCGCTCGGCGTGGCGGCTCGGCACCTGGAGCATCGGGGACGCCTTGACCTGGGTGGCGGAGCGCCGGGTGGTTCACGGGGCGCTCGTAATCGAGGGCTGGCGATGAACCCCGCCTGCGTGATCGGCGCCGGGTCCTCCGGCATCGCCATCGCGAAAGGGCTCAAAGACACCTCTGTCGACTTCGATTGTTTCGATATGTGCAGCGTCGTCGGAGGCAATTGGGCCTTCGGCAGCGGATGGTCGGCCGCCTATCGCACCTTGCACATCAACAGTTATTGCCGTGAGGTGCAGTACTCCGACTTCCCGATGCCGGCGGATGTCTCGGACTACCCGCACCATGAAGAGATAGCGGCGTATTTCAACGACTATGTCGACCACTTCGGTTTGCGCAGGCGTGTCACCTTTGGCACCGCCGTGGAGCGGGCGGAACCAAAGGAGAGCGATGGCTGGACCGTGCGGTTGAGCACCGGCGAAACGCGCCAATACTCGTATGTTGATGTCGACTACCGATCCTGCGAGCTCCGACGAGGTGCTCGCCCACCCGAAGGAGGCCATTTTTGAGTAAGCGGCAAAGTGACATGTTCGACCTGACCGGGCGCTTCGCCGTGGTAACCGGCGCGGGAGGAGCGATCGGCCGCGCCGTATCGGTGGGTTTGGCCCGGCACGGGGCGAAAGTCGTGATGGTCGACATCCGGGAGGAACCGCTGCGGGAGGCGGCCGAGGAAGTCAAGGGCGAAGGTGAGGCGGTCGTCGTGGTCGGCGACACGTCGCGCCCCGAGGCGGCGGCGGCGATCGTCGAGGAAGCTTCCCGGGCCGTGCCCCAGGTCGACATCCTGTTCAACAACGTGGGCGGGGGCTCGCACACCTTACCCGAGCTGATGGAATTCGACGAGTTCGACGACAACCTCCGCGTCAACCTTCATTCTTCGTTCCTGATCGCCTCCGGCTTTGGTCGACGCATGATAAATGCCGGAGTGCGCGGCAGCATCATAAACACGGCATCGACCTGTGGAGTACGGGCCATGGGCCGGGGCAACTTCGCTTTCAGTATCGCCAAGGCGGGCGTGATACAGATGACGCGCGAGCTCGCTATCGAGTGGGGACACTTCGGCATCCGCGTAAATGCCATTGCCCCATGCCAGCTCGACACGCCCGGGGTGCTTTCCATGCTCGATTGGGACGACCCGAGCGGCGTGACGTTCGGCCAACGGGTGTTGAGCGGGATACCTCTCGGCCGGCTGGCGACAACCGAAGACATGGTGGGGCCGGTGGTTTTCCTGGCCTCAGATGCCGCCTCCATGGTCTCCGGCGTTTTGCTGCCTGTGGACGGGGCCAACCTGGCCGCCTGCGCGGCGGGCTCGATCCGCCGGGCCGGAGGAGCGGACACTACCCCGACCCACAGGGCGCCGGAGCCGGCCCACACGTGATGGCGACGTGAAGGCTCGATGAGCCCCACGGACGAGGCGTTCTCGGTCCCGGCCCCGCAAGCCGCCTATTCGACGCCAATCGATTCTCCCCTCAGCGGCCCACCGCCGGCTCGTTTTCGGGACGGCGAGGTGCTGACCGTGCAGTACCGAACGGACCCGGCGGCCATCCGGCGGCTCCTGCCCGAGCCGCTGGTGCCGACGAACGACACAGTTATGGTCCAGGTGGCCCGCTACGGCGACGTCGCCGGGCTCGGCCGCGACACCTACGAGGCCAACGTCATGGTAGGCGCCCGGCTCGGTGAGTTGACGGGCTGCTATTCGCCCTATTTCTGGGTCACGAGCGACCGGGCCATGGTGGGCGGACGGGAATTCCATGGACAACCCAAGCGCATCGGGAGTGTGGCGCTCGAGCATCGTGGCGACCTCATCGTCGGGACGGTAGCGAACAACGGCATCGAGATTTTCACCGGCACGCTTCCTTATAAGGCGGCTCCAAGCACGTTCGAGGATGTATGCCGGCGAGTCGACCTCGTGACGAACATCAACCTGAAGATCGTGCACCATATCGACGGGCGGACGGCCATTCGCCAACTCACGGCCCGTGACCTGAGCGATATTGAGGTACCGGGTTGTTGGACCGGCCCGTCCACCGCCGAGGTGCGGCCCAATGCCACCTCCCCCCTGTACCGCCTCCCTGTTCTCGGGTTCCTCGAGGGTTTCTACTGGCACACCGAGTTCACCCTGGTCGGGGGCAGAGTCGTCCACGAGTACGAGCAATGAGGGGCATTATCGTAAACCATGGTTGAGCGAGCTTCCCCGGCCGTCTCACTGCTCGTCGACGAGCATTTCGACCATCCCGAAGGGGTCATCTGGGACGGGCGGACGAACCGCTTGCTCTGGCTCGATATCTTCGCCGGCCTGGTGCTGAGCTACGATCTTGGGTCAGGCCGCCTCGACCGCACCGACCTCGGGCGGCCTGTTGGGTCGGTGGCCCCTCGCCGGGAGGGCGGCCTGGTCTGCGGCGTGCGCGAAGGTTTCGGGCTCTTGTCGGCAGACGGCGACTTTTCCCTGGTCACTGACCAGCTCAGGCAGGCGCCATACCTTCAGATGAACGACGGGGCCGTCGACGCTGCCGGACGCTTCTGGGCCGGTACCTTCTGCCTCGACCTCGGTCACTACCCGGGTTCGGGGGCCCTTTACTGCCTGCGCCCGGAGACCCTCGAAGCCACCAAAGAGCTAGGCGGGATCAGCGTCTCGAACGGGATCGGATGGAGCCCGGACGGCCGACGGTGCTACTAAGTGGACAGCGACACGGGCCGGGTCGACACCTTCGCCTTCGATCCCGACGTGGGCGCTCTGAGCGAGCGCCGGCCGCTGGTCGAGGTCAATAGCGTCCCGGACGGCCTGGCCGTCGACGTTGACGGTTGCATCTGGGTCGCCATGTTCGGCGGGTGGGAGGTGCAGCGCTTCACCCCGACCGGACGCTTGGACCGTGTCATCCGGTTGCCCGGGAGCCAGGTCACGACGTGTGCCTTCGGAGGCTCCAACCTGAGTACCCTTTTCATCGCGGTGTCGCCCCGAGGCCTGGACGACGGGTCACTCCATTTGGAAAAGGCCGGTTACATCTTCGCTTTCGACCCGGGTACGCAGGGCCTGCCCGGCCACGAGTTCGCAGGCTGAGCCGGCCAACCGGCGCGGGAGGAGCGTCCCTCCCGGCCCGCCGTTGGTTATCCGCCGGCGCCGTCCTCGAAAGCTTGGAACGAGCGCCGTACCGAGTCGACGATGTCCGCCGTGCTGGGCAGCGCCCGGTCAAGCAGCGGCGGGCTCTCCGGCATCGTGGTGCGCTTCGACCCCAAGCGGCCGACCGGGGCGTCGAGGTACTCGAAGGCGAGCTCCTGCACCGATGCCGCTATCTCGGCTCCGGGGCCACCTGTCTTCGGAGCCTCGTCGACCACCACGACCCGTCCCGTTTTCCTGGCCGAGGCGACGCAGATGTCCACGTCCAGGGGCGCCAATGTCCTGAGGTCGATGACCTCGGCGTCGGTACCTTCTTCCGCCAGCACGTCTGCCGCGGCAAGCGATTTCGCCACTCCCCCGCCGTACGAGATGACCGTGCAGTCCGCTCCAGAGCGAACGATGTTGGCCCGCCCGAACGGCACGAGTTCGTCCGGGCCCCCCACTGGCCCGCGCGTGCCGGTGAGGCGTTTGTGCATCAAAAAGATGACCGGCTCCGGCGTGCGCAGCGCCGTCTTGGCCAGGCCCTTCACGTCATAGGGGTAAGCGGGCGTCAACACGTTGAGGCCCGGCATGTTCATGAAGAACGACTCGAGGCTGTTGTTGTGCTGCGGGCCGCCGTGGGCAATGCCCGCCGTGGCCCGGATCACCAGGGGTACCGGGTGACCGAGCATGAACGGGATTTTGGCCGCCTGGTTGGCAATCTCGTCCATGGCGCCGAAGGAAAAATCGACGAAGTTCAAGTCCACGATCGGGTGCATGCCGGCCATGGCGGCACCGACCCCGGTCGCCACCATGGCCGCCTCGGAAATGGGAGCGTCGAAGATCCGGCCCGGACCGACGATCTCGGCCAGTCCCCTGATCTGGGCCCAGTGGCCACCGCGGTGGACGAGATCCGTGCCGATCACGAAAATGTCGGGGTTGGTCGCCATCTCCTCGGCGACGGCCGAGGCAAACCCGGCCGAGTACGTCATCTCAGTAGGCACTGGCTCTGCTCCTATCCCGGCTCTTTCGGACCGGAGTTTGCTTTCGGACCTGCGTTCGTCATCTCGGTTGTCACTGGCCCTGCTCCCCCGGGGCCCACCCGGCCCGGGGCATAGCCGGTCGGCATAGGTACCATAGTGCGTCTGTCATTTTCGGTGCTGTCAATTGTTGACGATGGATCTTAGTGGTCGCTAGCTTGGGCCAGGACAGGAGAAGCAATGGACCTCTACCCGCTTCGAAAAAACCGTCTGCGCGAGTGCCTCGACCAGGGCCGGCCCAGCCTCGGGACGCACCTGTTGTCCACCTGGCCCACCATCACAGAGCTGGTCGGGCAGACGCGCCAGTTCGATTACATCGAGTTCGTGGCCGAATACGCGCCCTGGACCATGCACGACCTCGACAACCTGGGCCGGGCCATCGAGCTGTTCCCCGGCTTCAGCGGCATGATCAAAATCGAGCAGTTCACCCGGGGCCACCTCGCCATGCGGGCTATCGGCTCGGGTATACAGAATGTGCTCTTTGCCGACATCAGGACGGCCGAAGACGCTCAACACTGCGTCCGCTCGGTGAGGGCGGAACACCCAGACCACTTGGGGCTGCACGGTGTAGGCCTGCGACGCGACGCCCGGACCGTGCTGTACGGGGGTTCCAAGGACTGGATCGCGGCGCTGGCGTCCTGCGTGGTCGCCATAATGATCGAAAAGCGCGAGGCCCTAGAAGATCTCGATTCCATCCTCGCCACTCCTGGCCTCGACATGGTGCAGTTCGGGCCGGCGGACTATGCGATGAGCATGGGCCTGTCTCGGCTCGAAGACGCCGACCAGATCCGGGAGGCCGAGGCGCACGTCATCGCCACCGCTCTACGGCATGGTCTGGCACCCAGAGCGGAAATAGCCGATGCCCGCGGCGCCGAGCACTACCTCAACCTCGGTGTGCGTCATTTCTGTGTGGGCCACGATGTGGGCATACTCCACAACTGGTTCAGCGACCAGGGCGCCCGCATGCGTTCACTATTCCTGGAACTGGCGGGCGATCAAGACCAGCCCGCGGCCGACGACGTAGAGGCACAAGGCGTACGGGGACAGGCCACTCAGGAATGGGCCGTTCAGGAACGGGCGGCGCCGGGAGCGCGCCGGGCTCCGTACTAGGCGTACGGGGGCGCACCATGTCCGCGGCAACGACGAGGCCCTGGCCCGACGGTGGCGGACCGGCGCGGGTGACGATCGTCGGCGCCGGATCCCTCGGGCTGGTGCTGGCCGCCGCCCTGGCCGGCTCCGGCCAGGTGGTGACGCTGTTGGCCCGGGCCGCCTCCGCCGTCGCGTTGCGGGACAGGAGAGCGATCGAAGTCGCGGGGCAGCTAACCCTGCGTGTCCCCGTGGGGCCTCCCCCGGGCCAGCCGGGGCAGGTAGCGGTGACCGACGATCCTGGGGAACTCCCAGCGGCCGACGCTGTCCTGTTCACCTCCAAGGGCCACGACTTGCCGCAGTCAATCGAGCAGGTTTCCGATAGCTGGCCCGTCGAATTGCGGGAAGGGTCTTTTGTGGCCGGGCTGCAGAACGGGGTGGTGAAAGACGACCTGCTGGCGGCGGCGTTCGGTCAAAGCGCGGTAGTCGGCGCGGCGACCGTCCTCGGAGCCCAGCGGCGCTCTCCAGGCTCGGCCACTGTATCGGGCCTCGGGACAACGTTCTTCGGCGAGTTCGGTGCCCCCTCTTCGGCCCGGACCGAGCTGATAACAGCGACTTTCGTGGCCGCCGGCCTGCCAAGTGTGGCGGTTGCGGAGATAAAGTCTTTGCTCTGGGCCAAGTTTTGCAATGCGATCGGGATCTTCGGCGTTTCCGCCCTGACCCGTCTCCCATCCATAGAGATTTTCGCCCGCCGCCCGCTCGCTTTGGCCTACCGCTCACTGCTGGAAGAAGCGGCGGCCGTAGCCGCGGCCGAGGGCGTGACGGTCCAAGATTTTCCGGACCTACCGATACGGACCTACCTGGAGCCGACCCCCGAAGAAATGGCGGCAGAAATGGGCCGCCGCGTCCGGCCGGTGCGCACGAACAGTTCGCCGGGGTTCTCGTCTCTGGCCCAGGACTTGGCCGCCGGCCGGGAGACGGAGATCGAGGAAACCTTCGGTGACCTGGTCCGCCGGGCTCACGCCCACGGTGTAGAGGTCCCCCGGTCGGAGCTGGTGTACCGAATCGTAACCGGCCTGTGGCCGGGGGCCGACAGCGACCAGGCCCAGTAAGGAAATTTCGAGCCGGTCGTCACCCGACAGGAGCAGCGCATGAAGATAACCGAGGTGGAGACCGTCCGGTCGGAAGAGCACGCCGAGTTCCTGGGCGTTGTCTTGAAAACGGACGACGGCGTCACCGGTCTCGGCGAGACCTGTTTTGGCCCGGAATCCGTCGAGGCCTACATCCACGAATCAGTGGCGCCCCGACTGCTCGGCACTGACCCACTGACGATCGAGCGCCACGCCAAGGAACTGCCCTCGTTCTACGTCACTCACGGCGGTACCGGTGTTTCCACCAGGGCCCACTCGGCGGTCGACATCGCGCTATGGGACATATTCGGCAAGGTATGCAACCAACCCCTTTACCAGCTGCTGGGGGGCAAGGTCCGGGAGCAGGCCCCGATCTATAACACTTGCGGCGGCTACCACTACGGCAAAGCCGAAGCCCGTTACCGCGGGACGAGCCGGCCCGCGGCCGGCGAAACGCCCGGTCAACCGGGTCGGGCAGAGCCACGAGGACCGTACGAGGATCTCGACGCCTTCTTGCATCGCGCCGGCGAGCTGGCCCTGGACCTGCTGAGCCAAGGGATCCCGGCCATGAAGATCTGGCCCTTTGACGATGTGGCCCGGGCCAACGAGGGCCAACATATTTCCGCCCGGGAATTGCGCAACTGCCTCGAACCTTTCGAAAAGATCAGGGCCTCGGCGGGTGACAGCATGGACATCATGGTCGAGCTGCACGGCCTGTGGGAGGCGACGGCGGCAATCAAAATCTGCAGGGCACTGGCGGACTATTCGCCTTACTGGGTCGAAGACGCCATAAAGCTGGACAGCGAGGACGCGCTAGCCCGGCTGCGGGACGGCACCGACGTACAGTTTGCGTTCGGCGAGACTCTGGCCGGCATCCACGCCTATAAACGGTTGTTCGACAGTGGCGCGGCCGACGTGGTCATGTACGACTTCGGCTGGGGGGGCGGTATTTCCGAGAGCCGGCGGGTGGCGGCATTGGCGGAAGCGTATGGGCTCCCGATCGCCCCTCACGACTGCGTCGGGCCGGTGGCCCTCGCCGTTGGGGCGCATTTCTCGGTGGCCACCAAAAACGTCTTCATCCAGGAAACGGTGCGCGCTTATTACACCGACTGGTACCTGGAAATTGTGTCCGGGCTGCCAACGATCGACCGTGGGCAAATTGCGCCACCGCCGGCGCCCGGGATCGGCACCGGCCTGCGGGCGGAGTTCCTGGCCCGGCCCGATGTCCACGTGCGAGTGTCCCGGTAAAGGTCCCGACGGCCCGCGCCTTCTCGGCCGGCGCCGGCACTGCCGTTTCAGACAAAGGCGATTTCAGACAAAGGCGATCAGAGTGCGACGGGCTGTGAGATAGCCGCCGCGGAGTGCGATATTTCTTGGCTCGGGGGCGGAATTATGCTGGAAACTCCGGGACTTTTGCGCGGCAGGGTAACGATAAGAACATCTAGCGCGCACAGACAGGTGGGCGGGGCCTTCAAGTCCGGGATCGCGGGGGCCGGGGTGGGCGGGCCCGGCGTCCGTGCCAGGCGGCCCGGGTGGGCGGGGGAATCGGGTTATTCGGGGAAGAACTCGAGGCCGCCGATCCGGACGAGGCGCCCGGCGTCCGTGAACTCCGCTCGCACAGGCTCAACGGAGACCTCGTAACCGGCCGCTTCGGCCTGTTCGACCAATGGGCGCGACAGCGCCAGGCGCGACACCTCGAGGGTGTTGACCATGGCGACCATGCGAGCGCTCGCCGGCGCCCGTCCGACCAGCGACTCGACGACATAAGAGAGGGCGTCCGCGTCGGTGTGGGCCACCACGGGAAGCTTCGCCCCCGCCAGCGACTTGGAGGCCAGGGCGTTCGCATACGTGGCCCCCCAGTTGACTTTGGCCCGCAGGCGCTCGGTGACGACGTCGGCCACACCCACGCCCTGGGCATTACCACCCGAGTCGTCCCTCAAGTCGAGGACGGCCAGCCGGCTCACTTCGGTAGGGGCAGGGAGCGGGTCGCCCGGGAAGCGGCCGGTGACGTTGGGGTCCATCCCGGCGCCCGACACCGTCTTGCCCATCTCCTTCAACACCAGCACGTCCAGGGTGCTGAACGGTAACCGCCCGAAGCGGTCCCAAGCCTCTTTGAGGAGGGCCTCGTCGCGCTGGAGGATCTCGTCGCCGGGCACCACTTCGGCTTTGCACAGGCGGTGCCATGCGTCTTCGACCAGCGCCACCCCGAACGGCACCTCGACGACCCCCTGCACGATCTGCAATGTTTCGGGCAGGACCTCTGCGAAGGCGGCGAACCCGGCACTGTGGAGGCTCGACGCCCCCCGCTCCTTGCCGATGCCGATGGTCAACATCTTGGTGAGACCGCTTTCGGCAGCAGCACGGAAGTCCGTGTGGGGCTTGACGCGCCCGATCGGCACGATCAGGTCGCAGGCCAGCACCGCTTGGCCGACGAAAACCGGCCGCCCGCTGTCGCACAACTCGCCGACTTGCCGGACCTCCATGGACGCGTCGACCGGTACCTCCAGCGCCTCCGGCTCCACCCCCAGCTCCCGGAGGACCTCGATCTGGCCGGCGCTGGTGGCACCACCGTGGGAACCCATGGCCGGGATGAGGACGAGGTCGGCGCCCGCTTTTCGAAGTGCCTCGACCACTAGGGCGACGACTTCGGAAATGCGGGCGATCCCCCGGCTCCCGACACAAACCCCTACCCGCCGGCTCCTGACCTGGTCCCCGGCGGCGGAGACAAGCTCCTCAGCCAGATGGGCCAGGTCGAAGTCGAGCGGTGGAGCCGGCCGGTAGACCTCGAACCAGTCGAGGTCGTCGACGCCCGGGCGCGCCGGCCGGTTGAGACCTCTGGTGAAACCGGTGTCGCTCATGGGAGTGGAGCCTACAGAGGTTTAGGTACTGCCACCCTGCCCATGTGGCCCTGCCCATGGGGCCCTGCCCATGGGGCCCTGCCCATGGGGCCCTGCCCATGGGGCGCTGGCACCAGCAAACACCCGGCGGCGCAGAATTCCCGCCTAGCTACGCCGGTACCGCTGGACGGCGAGCGGGGCGAACACCAACACGATCCCGGCCGCCCACACCAGTGCCCAGGCCGTGAAGTAGCCGGCCGAGTGGCCCAGTTGCTCGACACTGGCTGCGGGCCCAAGCGTGAGCGCCCTTACAGCGTTGACCATGTACGTGACCGGCTGGTGCTGGGCGAAGGCCTGCAACCACCCGGGCATGCTGTTGACCGGGACGTAGGCGCTGGAAACGAAGGTCAGCGGGAACACCAGGAACGCCAGGCCCTGGGCCGCCTGTGGCGTCCCGGACAGCAAGCCGATGACCAGGAACAGCCACTCGAAGGCGAACCCGAAAACAACGCACAGGCCGAGGGCGGCCAGGTCGGCGGCGGCCGAGCCATCCGGTCGGAACCCGACGCCCAGGCCGACCGCGATAGCGACCAGCAGCCCCCAACTGGTCCACACGGTGTCGGCGATGGCCCGCCCGGCCAGGAAACACGCCCTCGGTACGGGTAGCGACCTCATGCGATCTACGAAGCCCTGCTGGAGGTCCTCCGCTACAGCCGTAGCTGCGCCCTGGCCCGTGAAGAGCACACCCGTGGTAACGAAACCGGGCACCAGGAAGTTGACGTAACTGGTGCCATGGATGCTCATGGCGCCCCCGAACACGTAACGGAAAATAAGCAGGAACAAGGCGCCCTGGATGGTGCCGAGCACTACCAACTGGGGCGTGCGGAAGTAACGGAGCAAGCCCCGCTTGGTGACTTGCGCCGTACTGGTGCGCATGGACGTCGTCTTCGTAGCCCGCCTCGGGGCTCGTGCCGGCGTGGGGATGGCGAGAGTGGCCGTCATGTTCTTTCTCCTTTACTTGGCGCCGTTACTTGGCGCCGTTACTTGGCGTCGTTACTTGGCGTCGGTGAGAGTGAGGAAAACTTCGTCGAGGCTCGGTTGGCGCAGGGTGATGTCCTCGACGTTGGCCCCGCTGGTCTCCATGGCCTGGAGCGCCACCGCCAGCCAATTGGCGGTCCCGCTGACACCGAGGCTCACCTTTCGGGTGGCTTCGTCCACTTGAGCGCTCCCCTGGTCGAGGCGGTCGAGGGCGGCGGCCACGACCGGCAGGTCCTCCCGGAACCGGGTGTGGACTTCGATGACCCGGCCCCCAACGCGGCGCTTCAGTTCGGCCGGAGAGCCGGCGGCTACCGCCCGGCCGTGGTCGATGATGACGATATGGCTGGCCAGTTGGTCCGCCTCATCCAGGTACTGCGTCGTCAGCAGCACGTCTGTGCCCTCGCCGACCAGGGCGCGAATGACGTCCCACAACTCGTTGCGGCTGCGGGGGTCGAGGCCGGTCGTCGGTTCGTCCAGAAGTAACAACCGGGGCTCGCCGACCAGGCTGGCGCCAAGGTCGAGGCGGCGGCGCATACCCCCTGAGTAGGTTCGGACCGGCCGGTCGGCCGCTTCCTCGAGCCCCATCTGCTCGAGCACGGACGCAGCCGCCTGCTTGGCGTGGCGGCGGCCCCGCCCGAAAAGACGGGCTACCATCTCGAGGTTCTCCCGGCCGGTCATGACCGGCTCCACCGCCGCGAACTGGCCGGCCAGGCCGATCAATTGCCTGACCGCGGCCGGGTCTCGCCCGGCATCGCGCCCGGCGACCAGGAGCTCGCCGCCATCAAGACGCAACAGGGTTGCCACCGCCCTGACGAAAGTGGTCTTGCCGGCCCCGTTCGGGCCAAGAAGGGCGACCACTTGCCCGGGCTGGGCCACGAGGTCGAGGCCGTCGAGGGCAATGGTCTTGCCGAAGCGTTTTCTGGCGCCCCGGGCTTCGATCGCGGCTGTCGTCATGCGGTTCTCCTCGGGTTCACGCCCCGTCCTCTCGAACAGGGCTCCATTATCGAACACCATTCTAGAGGAGCGACGTATGGCTGTCAAACGGTGTTCGAGTGAGGAGGGGCGTTCGATTTCATCGAACAGTGTTCTATGGGTGCTACACTGCTGGCAATGCAGAAAGAGGAGGACCGCCGGCCGCCTCAACCTGACGTCCCCGAACCACCGTGGCACCGGGCGCCGTCACAGCCGCGGACGCCCATCACCCGCGATGCCATTATTGAAGCGGCGCTGGTGGTGCTGGACAAAGTAGGCATGGACGGCCTGTCCATGCGCAGGGTGGCAGAGGAGCTGGGCACCGGCGCCGCCTCGCTGTACTGGCATGTTCGCAACAAAGACGAGCTGTTCCAGCTGATATTCGACCGGGTGACCCGTGAGATGGTCCTGCCCGAGCCCGACCCGGCCCACTGGAAAGAGCAGCTGAAGGGGCTCGGCTACGAGATGCGCAAGGTCCTGGGCAAGTACCGTGACGTGGCCCGGCTGTCGTTCGGGCGGGTACCCAGCGGTCCCCAAACGGCGCTATTCGCCGAGTGGCTGTTCACCCTTCTCCAGCCCGTCGGGGTGCCGGACGAGGCCATCGCGTTGGTGGGCGATTTCGCCGCCCTTTACGTCGGCGCCTATTGCTATGAAGCAAGTGTCGGGTTCCCGGCGCCCACGGGCGAGGACCTGACCCCGGAGACGTGGGTGCAGATGATGCGGGACTACATCGTGTCCCTGCCTCGCGACCGCTTTCCGCGTACGATAGCGGCCGTCGACCTCCTCCTCGCTTTCAACCCCGAGGAGCGGTTCGAGTTCGGGCTCGACCTCATCATCGGTGGTCTTGAAAACTACGCCGCCAAGTCTCGAGGCCGGCCAACCTCGAGAGCCCAGATGGGGCGACCCCAAACCGGACGAACCCAAACCGGACGAACCCAAACCAGAAGAACACGGAAAAAGGCCAAGTAAACGCTCAGCGCCGCAGGCCGGCCGCCGGAGTGATGGTCGAGAGCCACGGGATATTGCGCTGGTTGGTAATGGGAGCGAGGGCGTTGACCATCTCGACGTAGGCGGCTACGGGCGACGTCGTGCCGGCACCTTCGGTTAATACGCCGTAGATCTGGCGCGTCCGCCCGCTCGTGGCCTTGGCGTACCTGAGCAATGCGGCCCATTCCTGCACATCAGGGGAGTAATAGATCTCCGGCATCGGTACGTCAGGGGCAAAGCCGTACGCCACCTGAAGTAGCTCGTCGTTCGTCCACACATTGGCGTCGGCCGAGCCGTAATCGACGAGTGGCGGGAAAAACCCACCGACGGCGTCGGCGTAACCCTTCAGAAGATCGTAAGTATTCAGGTACTCAGGGTCGTACGCCGGCTCGATATCGTCGGCGGCGACGACCTTGACGTCATCGGTGAAACGCTGCTGGGCCTTGAAAGCGCTCGTCCAGGCGCCTATTTGCTCAATGGTCAGGGCGAACTGCTCACCCCAGCCAGTGAAGTCCGGAGGCTCGTCAGGGCAGCCGCAGATCACCTGGCTGGGACCGCAGGGCTGGCCGGTCCCGCAGCTGTTGTTGGTCCCGACGGCCACGTTGAGAGCCGTAAAGGGCGGAGCGGAGCGGAAGTAGGCCATAATGTAGCTCTCGACGGCCGCCCTAATGGACACGAACGGCGTGAACACGTTGGCGTAACCGAACGTCCCGTAAACCGCACCGTCGACTGCAGGACGGCCGAAATCAAGGATGACAATGCCCTGAGCCCCCGATGCGCCGGCCACTTGGCCCTGGACGTACAACGTGGCGGCGTCGGTAGTGCGCTCGTAATAAGAACGTGTCTGGGTGGGCGCTATCGTCGCCAAGGTAGACGCATAACCGGCAGTAGTCATGGGCGGCGGAATGGTAATTGCGGACATAAAAATCAACGCCAAGGCAAGGCAATGCCGCAGGCCCCGCCACATACTCGCCTTTGGCGCCCGTCGCCTTAGGGCGTCGCGCCCACTCATAGGCAGGAATTCTCGCGCTTGGTGGGCTGCAGAAGCTGTAATTCAAGGTGGCGCCGTCCGAGAGCCGTCCCGGCGGCTGCCTGTCGAGGAGCGACCAGGTACGACGGCCTTTCGCCGGCACCTAGCCGGAGCGGCCCGGCGCGGCATCGGGGGCGGCATCAGGAGGGGTCTGGCCCCCCGGTCCGGCGGGTAGCATCACGCCATGCCGCCGAGGCGCCAGCGCCACCACTTCGAACGGACTGTTCTCGACAACGGGCTGAAGGTGCTCGTCGTACCGACCCCCGGAGACAACCTCGTCGGGGTCTCGGTCGTGTACAACGTCGGGTTCCGGTCCGAGCCAGAGGGCAGAACAGGTTTTGCCCACCTCTTCGAGCACATGATGTTCCAAGGCTCGGCCCACGTCGGCAAGGTGGAACACATCCGTCTGGTCGAATCGGCCGGGGGGGTGATGAACGGGCACACCCTGGCCGACCTGACCGCCTACTACGAAGCCCTGCCCCCGTCCGCGCTCGAGCTGGCCCTGTTCCTGGAAGCCGACCGGATGGGTTCCCTGGCCATAACCGAGGAGAACCTTCAAAACCAGGTCAACGTGGTAAAGGAAGAGATCCTGGGGAACGTCATCAACCGCCCCTATGGCGGCTTTCCCTGGATCCCTCTGCCGGCCGTGGCTTTCGACTCCTTTCCGAACGCCCACAACGGGTATGGCGATTTCAGTCACCTCGAGCAGGCCACCGTCGAGGAAACCGAAGATTTCTACACCACGTATTACGCTCCGTCCAACGCCGTGCTCACCGTCGTCGGCAATTGTCAACCTGACGAAGTTTTCTCATTGGCACAGCGCTACTTCGGGCCTATACCGCGCCGTCCGGTCCCGGACCACGGCCCTTGGCCCGAGCCGCGACTGGCGGAGGACCGCCACCGCGCCGTCCCCGACCCGTTGATCCCACAGCCCGCTTTTGCCATCGGCTACCGCACGGTCGACCCCATCGGCCAGCTCGACCATTTCGTGGTTTACGACTTGCTGGCCAGCCTGTTGGGCGAGGGGGACGCCAGCCGCCTCACGGCCCGGCTCGTGCACCGGGACCACAGCGTCACCGACGTCGGCTGCCTGCTCGGGACCTTCGGGGAGGACGCCTTCTTCATCCGGGACCCGACACTATTCCAGGTAGTGGTGTTCCATCCCGGCGCGGTAACTACCGAGGCCCTGTTGACAGCGGTCGACGAGGAGATCGAGCGCGTGGCCAACGATGGGCCCACAAAGGAGGAGCTCGGCCGGGTGGTCGCCAGTTCATCCGCCGAAATCTGGAGGAGCGTCGATTCCATCCTGGGCCGGGCCAACATACTCGGTTCCATCGAGACCATCCACGGCGCAGCCGAGCTCATCGACGACCTGGCGGCCCGGTTCGCCGCCGTCACGCCCGCCGACATAGCCGCCGCGGCTGCAGATCTGGCGGGCCAACACCGCGCCGTCTTCGAGCTGCAGCCGGCAAAGAGTTGAGGTGATGGAGGTGGTAAGCGACATGGCGACGACTGGCACCGCGACCAGTGGCGCGGGAGGGACCGGTTCGACGGTGGCCCTGCGGCCCACTATTGGTCGTTTGCGGGCGGTCAAGCCGCCCGTCTTGTTGGAAGACGAGCTACCTGGCGGCCTGCACTCGGTCTTCGTGAGGCGTCCCACCCTCCCGCTCGTCGAGTTCCGCCTGGTCATGCCTTTGGCACCCGGCCAGATCAAGAAACCGGCCCTGACCAATGTCCTCTCGGACTCGCTTTTCGCCGGCACGGACCGCCACGATCGCCTCGCCTTGGCCGAGGCCATCGAGGGCCTCGGAGGCCGGCTGGCGGCGCATGTCGACGAAGACCGCGTGATCGTGACAGGGTCGGTGCTGGCGGAGCACCTGGGGCTGTTCCTGAACCTCGTGGCCGAAGTCTTGACTACTGCCACCTATCCCGACCCCGAAGTCAGGGCAGACAGGCAACGCGCCGCAGACGGCATGGTCATCACGCTCAGCCAGCCTGAAGTGGTAGCGCAGCAGGCCCTTCGCCGCCGCATGTTCGCCGGGCACCCGTACGCCACGCCGCTGCCCACGCCGGCGGCACTGAGGCGGGTCAAGGCGGCCGAGCTGAGAGAGCTCGACCAAGCGCTGCTGGGCCCTGCTGATGCCCACCTGGTGCTCGTAGGTGACTTCCAGGTACCCCGCGCCCGGGCCAGTGTGGAGGAGGCTTTGGCCAAATGGCTTCGGCGCCGCCGGGCCAGGGACAGCCAGCTCGTCCGGGCCGCCGGCCCCCGGCGCGGACCGCTCGAACTGGTGGCCCGGCCGCAAAGTACCCAAAGCAACGTGCGTCTGGGCGGCGCCGCCCCGCCCCTGTCGGCCGGCGACTGGCCGGCCGCGGTGCTGGCCGGCAGCGTCCTGGCCGGCATGTTCAGCTCCCGGATTACGGCAAACCTCAGGGAGCGCAATGGCTACTCGTACTCGCCCCGGAGCCGGTTCCGCCATGTCAGGGCAGCCTCGTCGTTTGTCCTCTTGGCCGACGTGGCATCGGCGGTGACCGGGGCCAGCCTGGTCGAAATCCAGTACGAGCTCGGCCGGATCGCCACTGTCGGCATTACGGAAGAGGAGCTGGAACTGGCCCGCCGCCACGCGGTAGGCATCTTCAGCTTCGAGACGGCTACCTTGCCCGGCCTGGCCTCGACTCTGGCCGGGCTGGCCGCCAACGGGGTCGGGCTCGAATACCTCGCTAACTACCCGAAGGCGATAATCGCGACGACCAAAGACCAGGTCGACGAGGCGGCCCGGCGTTACCTGGCGCCGAGCGAGCTAGTGACCGTCGTGGTCGGCGACCCAGACGTGGTGACCCGCCAGTTGGCCGCCGTCGGGGAGGTCGTGGTGCGCCCCGCCTGACGGCCCGGAGATGAGCGCTTCAAGCCGACGCCAACCTGTCCAGGCGCAGCAGCAGCGCCTGCACTGCAAGCACTTCGCCTGGGTTGTAGGCCAGGTCGGCGGAAAGACCGTCTATTAATGCAACAGCTTCGGCCGCCCGGGCCGGGGCGAGGCCACCGGACAAGGCCCGGTCACGGTAGGCGCCGGCCAACGCAGCCAGGCCGGTACGGAGCTCGTCGGTGCGCTGTCGCCGCTGCTCGCGGCGGTGGCGTTCCTCCATTTCCCGCGACCCGGCCCGGGCCATGGTTTGGGCCGCCCGCCCGGGAAGCGTGGCCGACTCCCGGGCGTGGCGTTGCGCCAGTTCGGCCACCTCGGCCTGCTGGCGTTCGGAAAGGGGGCTGGCGCTTCGTTTCAACAGCTCGACGAGATCCTCGGCCAACTCGGCCACGGTGGCGCCCGTCCCGTCCAACCGGGACGGCACCGCTTCCCAGGAACCCCGCCGCGCTTCTGCCTCCGGGTCGGACGCCAGCAGGCGAGCGCGGTCGAGACGGCCGCCGGCCAGGCGAGCCAGGGCCGAGGCCCGCTCAGGGGGCACGCCCTCGGCCCGCAAGACGGCCGCGATCTCGGCGTCGCTCAACGGCCTGAAGTCGACGCGCGCCGAGCGGCTGGCGATCGTCTCGAGCTCAGGCGGTACGAACTCGGCCAGCCCGATGAAGACCGTATCGCCGGGAGGTTCCTCGATCGTCTTCAACAACGCCGGTACGGCCTCGCTGGCCAGGTGGAGGTCGGGCAGGATGACGACCGAACGGCCCCCTTCGAGAGAACTGCGGGCGGCAATGCGGGTCACCTCCCGAGCCTGGTCGATGGAAAGGAAAGCGCCTTCGCGTTCCAGGACGAAGACGTCCGGGTGGACACCCTCGAGGACACGACGGCACGTCTCGCAGCGATGTCCGTCGTTATCCAGCCCGCCTTCTGCGACCCCGTTTTCGCCGCTCCCGCCGCTGGGCCGGACGGTTCTGTCGGGTCTGTCGGGGCAAAGCAGCATGGCGGCGAAGACCATCGCCGCCGTCAGCTTTCCCGAGCCGGGAGGGCCGACGAACAAGTAGGCATGGACCGGCCTGGCCGCCGCCGCCTCCAGGGTGCGCACCGCGGCGTCCTGGCCCACCAGACCGGCAAAACCTTTTCCGGTCAAGTCTTTTTGAGCCAACTCTGGACCGTCCCCTCGCTCGTTTCGCCCTGATCTACGCCGGCCTGGCGCACTTCGGCCGGCTCCTCCACCGCCTTCCAGACCCGCTCCGCCACTTCCTCGACGGTGCCCGCAGCATCCACGACCCGCCAATGAAGCGGGTCCGCCGCCGCCAACGAGCGGAACCCCGACCGGACACGCTCCAAGAACGCATCGCTTTCAGCCTCGATCCGGTCGAGCGAGCCCGAGGCTCGTCGCCGGCGGGCGGCGCCGGTGGGCAGGTCCAGCAGCACGACGACGTCCGGAAACCGCTCGCCAGTGGCCCAGGCGTTCATTTCCCGTAGCTCGCCGAGCCCGAGGCCCCGGCCGTAACCCTGGTAGGCCAGTGTCGAACCCGAATAGCGGTCGCACACGACGTCGCCACCGCCGGCCAGCGCCGGCTCGATTACTTCGGCGACGTGCTGGGCGCGGGCGGCCAGCATCATGAGCGCCTCGGCTTTGGGGACCGGTGCCAGCGGCAAATCGAGCAGCAGGCGGCGGAGAGCCTCTCCGACGGCCGTACCGCCGGGTTCGCGGGTCAGGACAGCCCCGAGCCGCTCAGCCAGCAATGCCGCCTGGGTCGACTTCCCGGCGGCCTCGCCACCTTCGAAGACAATGAACCGGCCCACCGATCCAAGGTAGTCCGGCCATTCGAGGTAGCCCGGCCGTTCGAGGTAGTCGGGGCCGCCTTCATGCGGGCCGGCCGGGAGCCGGCGACGGGATCAGGCCTCCGGCGGCACCAGGCGTCGCTCCAGCGCCCACCTGGTCAGCTGGTAACGATTGGTCAGCTGGAGCTTGCGCAGCACCGCGGACACGTGGGTCTCAACCGTCTTGACGGAGATGTAAAGCTCACGGGCAATTTCCTTGTAGGCGTAACCCCGGGCGATAAGGCGCAATACCTCTCGCTCCCGCGTAGTCAGCTGGTCGAGCTCGGGATCGAGGTGCATGGTTACGGTTTCCGGCTCCTGGGCGAAAGCATCCAGCACAAAGCCGGCCAAGCGAGGGGAAAAGACGGCGTCACCGGCCGCCACCATGGCTATGGCGTCGAGCAGCTCGGGCGTGGAAATTGTTTTTGTCACATAACCCCGGGCCCCGGCCCTTATCGTCCCGATGACATCTTCCGCCGCGTCCGAGACGGACAAGGCGAGAAAACGGATCGCCGGCTGCGAGGCATGGACCCTCCTTATAACTTCGGGCCCCCCACCGTCCGGGATGTGCACGTCCACGAGCACAACGTCGGGTGCCACCTCGCAAATCTGTTCGACCGCAGTGGCAACATCGCCGGCCTCGCCCACGATCTGCAGTCGCTGCGCCCGGTCGTTCGTACTAGCCAGCTGGCCATCGATCTCGTGGCGGACCCCGGCGCGAAAAAGTTGATGGTCGTCGACGATGAAAAGTCGTAACGACGTCGTGGGCGCGTTCAAACCTGCGCCCGCCTGGGTAGGTTCAGCGCCACCTCGGTCCCTTCTCCCGGCGAACTACGCACCGTCGCCGTCCCGCCATTACGGCTCACGCGGGCCTTGATGGACTCGCTGATCCCTCTACGGTCCTTGGCCACAGCGGCCGGGTCGAAGCCCCGGCCCCGGTCGCGTACGAAAACAGAGATTTGGTCGGGTTCGGCCTCGGCGTATATAGAAACGAGGTCGGCGCCCGACCATTTGGCCGAATTGACGACGGCTTCGCGGGCGGCAGCCACCAGCGCCCTGGACCGTTCGTCGAGGGGGGCGTCGCCCACCGTGACGACCTCAACCCTGACGCCGTGTACACCCTCTACGTCTTGCTGCAGGCTGGCCAGCGCCTCGGAGACAGTACCCGGGTCCTCTAGACCCATCGGCCCACGGGCGACACTGTCGAACAACCACGCCCGAAGCTGGCGTTCCTGCGCGCGAGCCAGCCGCTGTACCTGCTGGGGGTCGTTGGAGGACCGCTGGATGAGCGCCAGCGTCTGGAGGACCGAATCGTGAAGGTGCTCGGCCATCTCGGCCCGCTCCTCGGCCCGGGCGCGCTGCCGGCGCTCTCCTGATAACTCCCGGCCCAGCCGCAACCACCAGGGCGCCAGGATGAGGGCGAAGCCGGCGATAACCCCGAGAGCAGCGAGCGCGATCGTGAGGTCGGTGCTGTTCAGATGTTTCGGCCTGAGCAGCGTCGACGTACAGATGGCAATAAGGACGGCTCCGACCGCGAAGCGGACGACGGCGTAGACAAGCCGGCGCCAGGTGGGGGCGGCGGCGGGGCTGGCACCACTCAACAGGCCGGCCAGGCGCCGGGCCGCGGCCCGGTCGTCGGGGCCGGCATGGCGCCATATGGCGACCAAGCCGGCGAGGCTCACCAACCCGGGCGAAACTGCGCCAAGAAGCGCAGTCGTGCCGAGCAGTGTGACCAGCACCATCACCAGGACCAGGCCGCTGGCACTGGCCAGCACCAGTTGCACCGTCCTGCGGTCGGACAGCGCGGCGCCGGCGATGGCCCGGTCAGTACCTTCCGAAGGCAGGAACAGCCAGGCGACGATGTAGACGGCGATGCCCACGCCGCCGCAGAAGGTGAGCGCGACCAGAGCCCACCTGGCCGCCAGCACGCTGACGCCGATCACGTCGGCGAGAGCCGCCGCCACCCCGGCCAGTACGCGATTGTCGGCCGGGCGGTGGAGGCCGGACCAGGTTTCCCGGGCGGCGATGGAGCGCAAGGTGCGGTTAGTTCCGCGCGGCCAATCGGAGACGGGTTCCTTGCGGTTAGCGGAGTTGGCCGGCGATGGAGACGTCGTGGCCGACTGTGCGCCGGCGGTGGGGGCGGCCGAAGCGGGCGCCGTGGGAGGGGTCGTCGAGGACCGGGGCGGTGAGGACGGGGGCGGTGAGGACGGGGGCGGTGAGGACCGGGGCGGTGGCGCCGAAACGGCGGAGGCCGGCTGCGGGGTCGGGTTGGCCGGCGCGCTGGGTGGCGCGGGCTGAGCTCTCAGGGATGGGCTCGGCCGACAGCGGCCTGACCCGTTGATCGGGGTCGCCGGCGGGGGGGCCGGCTGGGCCGACAGCTGTTGGGCCGACAGTTGTTGGGCTGCCAGTTGTTGGGCTGATAAATGACCAGGCGGAGCGGGAGCCGGCGCCGGCGGAACCGGCTGCGAGCCCTGAGGCGCCGCTTCCGCAGGGGCCTCCAACTTCTGGTCGGCAACGTTCTGGATAACACCCATAGTCTCATGCCGTGGAGCGGACGTGTTACCCGGTGACCCCCTACCTGGTCCCTGGGCTGGATAGGGTCAATATCAGGGATCTCCTGGGGGTGCCCCCGATGTCCTGAGCAGGACAAGCGAGCCAATATCGAAAACATGAACGACCAAGCGTGGCAACCACCTCCTCCCCCTCCTCCCCCGCCCTACTCGCCACCTCCGCCGTACTCGCCGCCTCCGCCACGCTCTTCACCTCCTCCTTCTTCAGGGCCTCCGTCCGGGCCGGGCCAACCCCGGGCCAAACTGCGCCGCAGCCGTAAAGACCGGCGGATAGGCGGCGTCGCCGGCGGCCTCGGGCAGTACCTCGGTGTCGACTCAACCGTGCTACGCATCGGCTTCGTGATCGCGTCGCTCGTGTTCCTCGGAGGCTTCGGCGGCCCGATCCTGTACGTCCTGGCCTGGCTGCTCATACCCGAGGAAGGCAAGGACGCCCCTGTCAACCGGGCCATGTTCTCCGGCCGGCCGTGGCAGGACTGGGACCGCTCCGCCCGTTCCTGGGCCCTCGTCCTCGGCTCATTGGCACTGGCCTTGATCTGGTCGTTCGGTATCTGGCCGTGGTGGCACTGGCGGGTGCTGCCGTTCTGGCTGGCGGGCCTCGGCGTGGCCCTGTGGCTGCTAGCCCGTCACCGCGATGGCGGCTGGGCCACGTCATCGCCGCAAACAGGTCCACCGCAATCAGAGCGACCGGCGCCTCGACCGGGGCCTGCGCCTGGAACAGGGCCGGGACAAGGGCCATGGCCGGGGTACGGGCCGGCCGCGCCAGGGCCCGTGGGCACCGGGCCCACCGCCGAAGAGCCGACCGCACCTGCAGCCGGTGCTCCGTCAACTTCAGGCGATTATGCCGCCGCCTCGGTGGCCACGATGACGGCTCCCGTCGCCGGCCACGGGCATAACGCCGATGGACCTGGCGACTACGGGGAAAACGCCCACGGGGAAAACGGCAACGGCCAGGCGACCGCGACCATGGCTGGGCCCGAGACGACCACGGGGGCGAACGGGACACCGGCAGGTCCGGCAGCTACAGGGCCGGCAACCACAGACGATTACAGGCGGGGGACTCCATCCTCGCCGCCAAATGCAGCCCCGACGCCCAGCACACTGCCGCAAGGGGCTGATCTCCCGGCCGGCCCCGTCGACCCGACTGAGGCAGATTGGGTGATGGCCAAGTCCGCCGCGGCGGACTGGGCCGCCGGCCAGCTGGCCCTGGCTGGTGTCCCGGCCAAGTCGGGCCACGGGGACGCAACCTCGACATCTCCGGCGGCGGCGCCGGCGACCAGGTCGCCGCTGCCCGCGACGGCGGCCCGGAGCGTGCGCCGGGCGGTACGGCTGCTGGTGGCGCTGATAACCGCGTTGGTACTACTGGCCATCCTGACCGTAGTGGCCGTGACCCTGGGTACCGGCTCGTCGCTGCGGGGCGGGGTGGGCGACAGCGCCCTCACGCCGGCCAGCCTGGGTGCGGTGCAGCCCCTGTACCGTCTTGGCGCCGGCAACCTGAACCTCAATTTCTCCAACGTCCAGTTCCCGCCATCGGGTAAAGCCGTGGACGTTACCCTCGGGCTCGGCAACCTGACCATCGAAGTGCCAAAGGACGCCCTCGTTACCGTCCAGGCCCGTACCGGCATAGGCCAGGTCGACGTTTTCGGCCAAACGGGCTCCGATATCCAGACCACCTCTTACCCAAATGGGACGGCGGCGAGTGCCCCTCACCTCGACCTGGACGCCCATGTGGGCATCGGTGACCTGCAGGTGACCCGAGGCTGAAAGCAGGGCGACCAGCTCTGGGGCGGGCGAGTTTGGGTCGACTGAGCCGGGGTGGACCGGGTGCGGGTAAACCGGGTCTGGGCCGACCATATCCGGGGCCGGAGCAACAACTTTGGACGGTTTCTATACCGATATAACGGCCAGGAACCGTCCAAAGTGCCCGACTCAGGCCGTTGTTCTCTTGGCCGCTGCCTTCTTCGCCGGTGCTTTCTTCGCCGCCGGGGCCTTCTTTACCGGAGCCGTTTTCTTCGCCGCCGTCTTTTTGGCCGCCGTCTTCTTGGCCCCAGTCTTCTTGGCCGCAGTCTTTCTGGCCCCAGTCTTTTTGGCCCCGCCGGCCGACGCTCGGGCCGAAGAAGCACCGGTGCGGCGCCGTCCCCGCCCCCCGCCGGTGGTTCCTTCCGCTTCGGCCCTCACCCTCCGCTCGGCCAGCAGTTCGGCGGCCCGCTCGGGCGTGAGCGTCTCGACGCTGTCGCCGCGGCGCAACGAGGCGTTCACCGTCCCATCGGTGACGTACGGGCCAAACCGGCCATCCTTGACCACCATCGGCCCACCGCTGACCGGGTCCGGCCCCAGCTCGGCCAGGGGCGGCTGGGCGCCCTGACGGGCGCGGCGCGACCTCGGCTTGGAGAAGAGTTCGAGGGCGTCTTCCAGTGTGACCGTGAAGAGCTGGTCCTCGGTCTCGAGCGACCGGTAGTCGGAACCACGCCGCACGTAGGGGCCATAGCGCCCATTGTCGGCCACCACGTCTTCCCCCAGCGCATCGTCACGACCGACCAGTCGCGGCAATGTAAGGAGGCGCAAAGCCTCGTCCAGGGTCATGTCTTCGGGCGCCATGCCAGACAGGAGGGACGCCGTCTTCGGTTTCGTGGCCAGCTCTTCGGCCCGGCCGAGCTGCACATAAGGCCCATACCGGCCGGCCCTGACGAGGACCGGGAGCCCGGTCTCGGGGTCGTCCCCGACCACCCGGTCGGAACGCTCCGGCGGCGGCGCGTCCAGGATCTCCCGTGCCCGTTCGAGCGTCAGCTCGTCCGGCGCCAGGTCCTCAGGCAGCGAGGCTCTCTTTTCGCCCTCCTGGACGTATGGCCCGAAGCGGCCAACCCGTACGACCACGCCCGATTCAGGCCCGCCGATAGGGATCGAATTGACCGCCCGAGCGTCGATCTCGGCCAGGCGTTCGGCCACCATCTGCTTGAGGCCCGTGCCGTCGTCTTTCGCCCCGGGGGAGCCGAAATAAAAACGCGTCAGCCAGGGGAGAGGCTCCTCGTCCCCCCGGGCGATCTCGTCGAGGTCCTCTTCCATTTCGGCGGTGAAACCGTAGTCGACCAGCCTGGAAAAGTGCTGTTCGAGCAGGCCCACCACAGCAAATGCGGTCCAGGACGGCACCAGGGCCGTCCCTTTTTTCCAGACGTAGCCCCGGCTCTGGATGGTGTCGAGGATGGTGGCATAGGTCGACGGCCGGCCCACACCCATCTCTTCGAGAGCCTTGACCAACGAGGCTTCGGTGTAGCGGGCCGGAGGCTGGGTCGTGTGGCCTTCGGGCCGAAGCTCTTCGACGGCCAGCGAGTCGCCGGCCGCCAGCCGGGGCAGCCGGACCTCCCGGTCCTCGAGCTCGGCTTCGGGGTCGTCCGAACCCTCCACATAGGCCCGTAAAAAACCGGGGAAAGAGATTACCCGGCCGTTGGCGGCGAACTCGGCGTCCTCGCCGGCCGAGCTCGTCGCGCCCAGGCGGACCTGCACTGAAAGGCCCTGGGCGTCGGCCATCTGGGAAGCCACCGTGCGCTGCCAGATGAGCTCGTAAAGGCGCAGCTGGTCACCGTGGAGCCCGCTCCGCTCGGGGTGACGGAACGTGTCGCCGGCCGGACGGATGGCCTCATGGGCCTCCTGGGCGTTCTTCACCCGTTTGTCGTACCGGCGCGGCCGGGGGGGCAGGTACTCGTTGCCGTAGCGTTCGCTCACCACTTGACGAGCAGCCGAGAGGGCCTGGTCCGACAGTGTGGTGCTGTCGGTACGCATGTAGGTTATGTGGCCCGCCTCGTAGAGGTCCTGGGCCACTCGCATGGTGCGGGCCGCCGAAAAGCGAAACTTACGGCCCGCCTCCTGCTGCAGCGTGGAAGTAAGGAACGGTGGGTAAGGCGACCGTTTCCACGGTTTTTCCTCGACGCTGCGGACGGTGAAGTCGGCGTCTCCCAGCCGCTCCACCAGGCCTTCGGCGCCGGCTTCGTCGAGGCGCACGACGTCGTCCCGGGACAGTTCGCCGTCTTCGCCGAAGTCGCGGCCCGTGGCCAGCCGGTTGCCGTCGAGCGACACGAGCATGGCGCCGAACCCATTAGTAGACGGTGAGGCTTCCTCGGGCCGGAAGCGGCCGGCGATGTCCCAGAAAGAGGCCGACCGGAAGCGCATCCGGGCCCGTTCCCGCTCGACCAGGAGCCGCGTGGCCACGGACTGCACCCGCCCGGCGGAAAGCCGCGGCAGGACCTTGCGCCACAGCACCGGGCTCACTTCGTAGCCGTACAGGCGGTCGAGTATCCGCCGGGTTTCCTGTGCGTCCACCAGGCGCCGGTCTAGGTCGCGCCAGTTGTCGACGGCGCGGTGGATCGCTTCGGGAGTGATCTCGTGGAAGACCATGCGCTTCACCGGTACCCGGGGGTTGAGCACCTCCATCAGGTGCCAAGCGATGGACTCGCCCTCGCGGTCCTCGTCAGTGGCCAGGTACAGCTCGCTGGCGTCTTTCAAGAGGGCGCGGAGCCTCGTGACCCGGTCCTTTTTCCCGGGGACGACGACGTAGAGCGGCTTGAAGCCGTTGTCCACGTCGACGCCCAACCGGGCCCAGCTCTCCCCTTTCATCGATGCCGGGATGTCACTGGCATCGCTCGGGAGGTCGCGGATATGGCCGACGGACGACTCGACGGTGTAGCCGTTCCCCAGGAAGCTGGCGATTGTTTTGGCCTTCGCAGGGGACTCGACGATGACCAGCGGTTTGGCCATCGACGTTACCTCGGCTCGCGAGCGACGGGCGTCTCGGACACCGTGCCGGTGTTAGCCGGCACCGTGGGAGCGGGCGCGGCCGGCAGAGGCGGCACGGTCGGCTGTGAAAGCGGGCCACCGTCAGCCGGGGCCCCGGGGGCCGGCGCGGCCGGCTCGCCAACCGGACCGGCCAGGCTGGTCACCTGCCGTTTGGAGTAAGCCACACCGGCGAGGATGATGACCAGCGCGACGGCGGCAATGGTGTAGCGAGCGGCGTCGTTATTCCGCAGGGTGATCACAGTAGGCAGCACCAAAAGGCTGACGAGGTTCATGCATTTGATCAGCGGGTTGAAGGCGGGACCGGCCGTGTCCTTGAACGGGTCTCCCACGGTGTCGCCGACCACAGCCGCTTTGTGGGCCTCCGAGCCCTTCCCACCGATGTGGCCATCTTCTATGTACTTCTTGGCGTTGTCCCACGCCCCTCCGGCGTTGTTCATGAAGGCGGCCATCAGCTGGCTGGTCACGATGGCGGCGGCCAGGAAGCCGCCGAGAGCCAGGTAGCTGATACCAAAACCAATGACGACGGGGGCCAGCACCGCCAGCAATGCGGGCGTGACCAGCTCCCGGAGAGCGCCCTGGGTGCAGATGTCGATAACCCGGCCGTACTCGGGGCGCTCGGTCCTGTTCATGATGCCCGGGTGGTCCCTGAACTGGCGGCGCACCTCCTGGACAATGATGCCGGCGGTACGACCGACGGCCCGGATGGCGGCCGACGAAAAGAGGAAGGCGATCGAGCCGCCCACCAGCGCCCCGACGAAGACCTTCGGGTTGGCCACATTGATGGCGGTGGCCACACTCTGGTACAGGGCGTTGCCGACAACGTGCAGGTTGAGCTGCTCACCTATGGTCTGGATGAAGCTGGCGAACAGGGCCAGGGCGGCGATCACAGCCGAGCCGATGGCGAAGCCCTTGGTCACCGCCTTGGTCGTATTGCCGACAGCGTCGAGGCTGGTCATAATCCGTTCGGGTTCGCCCGAGAACTCGCCGCTCATTTCGGCGATGCCGGCGGCGTTGTCCGATACCGGCCCATATGTATCTTCCGTCACGACGATCCCCGTGGTCGCCAGCAGCCCGATGCCGCTGAGGGCGACCAGGTACAGCGTGAACTGGATGTTGCCGCCGCCGATGCCGATGTCGACGCCGATGGCAATGACGAGGGCGATCAGGGCGGTGACCGACGACTCCAGGCCGTAACTGATCCCGGCCAGGATCGTGGTGGCCGGGCCGGTGCGGGCGGATTCGGCGATCTCGCGTACCGGCGAGGTCTCGGTCGAGGTGTAGTACTCCGTCACCCGGCTGACGCCCTGGCCCAGGACGACGCCGACCACCACCGCCCACCAGACGTCCAGGTTGTGGACGTAGAACTGGGCCACGAAGAAGCTACCGACCAGGGTGAGGACCGAAGCCAGGATGAAGCCCCGGTTGATCGGGGCCATAGCCGAGCGGTCGCGCGGCGTGGCCCGCACGGCGAGTATGCCGAGGATGGAGGCCAGTACGCCAACACCCATAGTGATGATGGGGAAGGTGATGCCGAGGACCGGGTTGCGCCCGATGGCGACGAAAGCGCCGGTGCCGAGGATCAGGGCGGCCACCAGGATCACGGCGTAAGACTCGAAGAGGTCGGCCCCCATCCCGGCGCAGTCCCCCACGTTGTCCCCCACGTTGTCGGCGATAGTGGCCGGGTTGCGGGGGTCGTCTTCGGGGATGCCCGCCTCCACTTTGCCGACGAGGTCGGCACCCACGTCTGCGGCCTTGGTGTACACCCCTCCACCGACACGCATGAAGAGCGATAGGAGCGAGCACCCGAAGGCGAAACCCACCAGGATGGCGGTGGCGCTGTTCTCGGCCACCATCACGATCGCAGTTACCCCTAGGAGGCCGAGGCCGACCACGAAAGCCCCGGTGGTACCACCGGCCCGAATGGCCACCCGCAATGCTTCCGGCAATGAGTTCTTTCGGGCGGCGGCGGCGGTGCGGACGTTGGCTCGCACGGCCGTCGTCATACCGATGAGCCCCGCCAGCGCGGACAGGGCCGCCCCGACCAGGAAGGCGATCATCCGGTAGAGGCCGGACAACCCGAAGCTGAGCACGGTATGACCAGTTACGGGGTTGACCACCTTGGTGGCGGTCACGAACACCAGGACGGCCAGAGGCACGGTGACGACGGCGATGGTCCTGAACTGGCGGCGGAGGTAGGCGGCGGCGCCCTCCTGGATGGCCTTGGCGATGTCGACCATCGTCGGCGTCCCGGGGTCGGCGGCGAGCACCTGCCGCCGGAAGATGAACCCCGCCACAATGGCGACGACTGCGGAGGCTATGGCGAAGACCAGCCAACCCCAGTCCTGTCCCCGAAAGTGGAAGACTTGGTAGCCACCCGTACCGGATGCCAGGTAGTGAACCATCAAACTTTCTCCTTTATGGTGCCTCCCGGGTGGGAAGGGCGGGCATAAGACGCGGCGCCGGCATCGCCCTGGTTACCCGGGAAACCGTTGTCCTGGCCGGAAGCCAGCATACGAACGCGGACCTGGCGCCCGGCCCTCTCGCCCAAAGTCCGCTCGGCCCCCTGGACCTGGAGCACCAACGGGCCGCCAAACGGCTGCTTGTCGACGACCTCGACCTCAGCGCCGGGCACGAGCCCCAGGTCGCCGAGGAACGACACCATAGCCTGGCTGACGGAGCTCGACAACGCTACGACGGCTTTCTGGCCTGGTTCGAGGTCGTAGAGCTGGGCCAGTTCGGGGATCCCATCGGTGCCGACGCCAGGGATCGGGAACCCGTGCGGGCACGTGCTGGGCCGGCCCAACGCCTCGAAGAGGCGGTCTTCGACTTCCTGGGGCAAGTCGTGCTCGAACTCGGGAGCCAGCCGGTCTGCTTCGGCCCAGCTGTAGCCCAGGAAGTCGGACAGGAAGCGCTCGACGATACGGTGCCGCCGAAGCACGGCGACGGCGGTCTTGCGGCCCGACTCGGTGAGCGTGACACCCTTGTACGGGGCGTGGCTCACGAGGCCATGGTCAGCCAGACGTTTGACCATGGCGGTGGCAGTAGCTGGCGATACTCCGAGCACGCCGGCGAGATCGCCACTTCGGGCCCCGCCGCCGGGCTCGGAAGTGCGCCGCCAGATCTCCTTGAGAGCGGCCCGTTGCGACTTCGTGAGCTCGTTATCCATCTTTCGCAGCGCTCAAAGATAGATTTTCGTGTCCCGAAAGTCAACGCCTGAACCGAAATTATTTTTCGGCACCCCCTTCGTGCGTCGCCTTTCGGCCCGACGCGCCACCGGAGCGGGCTCCGCCATGCACCGCCCTCTTGGCCTACATTTCGCCTGGTCAGGACGCTTTGCGGCGCCCGGTCGGGCCAATCTTTGTAGCCCGGCCGGTCCCCCGGCCCACCACTCGGCGCCACCGCCGTTGTCCGGCAAAAAAGGCTTAGGGCTGTCGCTCAGCCCCCCCGGTCCGTCGGTGGCAGCAAGCTCGACATCTTGGAGACGTCCATGAAAATGGCCCCCGTGTCGTCGCCATCAGCGGGACCACCGAACACCGTCACCCTGACAGACGTCCCTTTGTCCTTTCGTAGGAACACCGCCCTGTCCACCAGCGTCTTGATCAGAGGTATCCCGAGGCCCCGCTCGAAGTTGAGCCGCTCAGGATCGGTGATGGGGGGCGGGAACTCGAGCGTCTCAGGGTCGAAGCCGGGTCCCGAGTCTTCGATGTTCACCTCCAGGCGGTCAGGAGCCTCCCAGACCTCGACGTGGACGGGAGCGCCGGGGTTGACCGCCCGGTTGGCTTCGATGGCGTTCGTGCAGGCCTCGGACACCGCCAGCTTGAGGTCGTCAATGCGCTCGTCGGCCAACGCCCGCCGGGACGAAGCCGCCGACGCCACGACGAGGCGGACTATTGCTATGTACTCGGGGCTGGAAGGTACGTCCAGCTCCAGCACCAGAGTGCCTTGCATCCCGCCCCTTCCCAGCAGCGGCCTATTGGGCGACGGCGTCGTCGACCGAGCTATGAATGGCGAAAACCTTGGTCAGGCCGGTGATCTCGAAGACCTTCAGGATCCTCTGATGGGTGCAGACAAGGGTAAGGTCGCCGTCGTGGCTGCGGAGCCGTTTCAGCCCGCCCACCAGGACACCGAGGCCCGTCGAATCGAGAAAATCGACCCCTTCCAGGTCAACGATGATCTGGTGCTTGCCTTGGCTCACCAGCTCAACCAGCTTTTCCCTTAGGCGCGGGGCCGTATAGACGTCCACTTCCCCTTTCACCGCCAGCACCGTGAATGGCCGGCGGCTCTCGTCCACCTCGAGACCGAGTTCCATCGATCGACATCCTTCCCTTAAACCGCACCTACAGAGGTCCGCGAACTACCGGCCGAGAAGAAAGCGGCCGATAGTGCCATCTTGCATACCCTCTAACCCGGTCATGTGTAACTCCTCATGGCCGTACAGCACTATGGGCCGCCCTCTTTTCTGAGCGCAGCCAGTTCACGAACCTCAGTAGGACCCGATGACCCGCCACCGTAGCAGGTGAGCTTAGTTGTCCCCCTCACGAGTGAGGGAAAACCAGCAGGCTAGTGCCGGCGAAAGGTTTCAGTCGAGGTCGTCGTGGAGGCCCGAAACCATCCTGGCCACGTTGACGGCGTGGTCTCCGAGGCGCTCGTAGAAACGGGCCACCAGCGCCAGCTCCATGGCCACAGACGACGGTGCGCCCGAGGCCGCCACCTCGGTGACCAGGACCGTCTGCAGGTCGTCCATCTCCTCGTCGCGTTGCAAGAGCTCGTCTGCCGCCTTGCCTTCCTTGTCGTACCAGCAGTCCGCCGCCGTGCGCCACATGGTCATCCCGACCTTGCCCATGCGTTCGATCAGGCCTCGTGCTCGAGGGGTAAGCTCCGCGCCGAGACCGTAAGCGGCTCGCCGGGCTATGTGTTCTGCCAGCTCGTGACTGCGCTCGAGCTCAGGCACGACCCGCAGGGCGGCGAGCAGGAAGCGCAGGTCCTTACCGTCGCACGGCCCCATGGCGACAGCCCGGTTGACCAGGCGCTCCACGTCGCTGTACACGTGGTCGACCAGCTCGTCCCGGCCGGAGAGCACAGCCGCCACTTGCTTGTCCCCGGAGAGCAAAGCATCCGTCGCCGCCGCCAGCGCTTCGACGACCAGGGCAAAGAGCTGGAACATCTTGCCGTCGATCTGGGCAATATCAGCGCGGGATGGTCCCGTGTGCTCTTCAGCCAACAGCCAAAGGCTACTGGCCGTAGGAGCGGGACCGCGCAAGCGGCGGCGCCTGCGGGCGAGGACGGCCGGCGGCACTGCTCTCCGTGGCAAACTTGGTTCATAGGTGCCGCGGAACCAGCCGACGTCCCAGCCAGAGGGGCCGCCTTCTTCGACCTGGACAAAACGGTCATAGCCAAGGCCTCTTTGATCGCCTTCACGCGGCCTTTTTATCGAGAGGGACTCGTTACCCGCCGGGTGCTGGCCCGAGGCCTGTGGGGGCAGGTGCTGTTCGCCCGGTTCGGCGCTCGCGCCCCTACCCTCGAACGGATACGCCGGCGCACCCTGGCCCTCACGGCCGGTTGGGAGCAGGAACGGGTCAAGCGTGTCGTCGCCGACACCTTGCAGCAGGTGATCGGGCCAATCACCTACAAAGAGGCCGTCGACCTGATCGAGGAGCACAAGCAAGCCGGCCGGCGGGTGTACATAGTGTCCGCGGCACCCGAAGAGATAGTCGAACCGCTGGCCCGCTATCTCGGCGCCGAAGAGGCCATTGCCACCCAGGCTGCGGTCAGCGGCGGCCGCTACACGGGCCAACTGCTCAGGTACACGTACGGGCCGCAGAAGGCAGCCATCATCCGCCAGATCGCAGAACGCGACAGCCTCGACCTCGACGAAAGCTGGGCCTACAGCGACTCGGCCACGGACCTACCCATGCTGGAGGTGGTGCGCCACCCGGTAGCCGTGAACCCCGACCGGGCCCTCCGGCGGATCGCCCAGATGAGGGGGTGGCCCGTCCTCCGCTTCGAGCAATTGATGGTGGTGACACCGACCGGGCACCGGCCATTGAAAGCCGGTGCGCTCGGGGCCGGGACCGCCTTCTTGATCGCCGCCATTGCCCTCGGTGTGGCCGTCTCGGTCAAACGACGCTCAGCCGGCGCCTCTGCGGGCGCATAGCGCCAACTTCACGCGTGACAAAACGGAGGCGCTGGCCAGGGCCGGCGTCCTCGGCCGCTGGCCAGTACCCTCGGTCTCGGGCCTCAGCATCAGCCCTTGGGTGGATCTGTCTGGTGTCTTTTGTGTCGCTAACCGTCTTGGCTAGGCGGACCGCAGCTTCTTAGCCGCGAGGAAACCCACGCCAACGATCAGAGCGACGAACAGTAGTTTCTTGAACATGCCACACACCGTAGCTGGCCCTGGGGCCTAGCGCTACCTTCGCCGCTCGAGCCGGAAGTTCCCGCTGATTAGAGAGGGCCGGCCCGGCCGTCCGGGAGTAAGCCTTGCCGGGCCAGGGCCTCGTCGACCCGGCGGGAAGCGTCCGCGGCGACGCCTGCCGCCACCTCGCCGGCCTCCCCGCTCAAGTGGACGGCCAGCAGGGCGGAACCCCGCTCCCAGTCCGCCAAGACGTCGGAAAGAGCGAAGCCGAGCGCCCGGGCCACGGCTCTGTCGCTAACTGAAGAGCAGCGCTCCTGCCAGGACCGGTAACCAAAGACGGTACGGGGAAGCACGACCCGGCAATACGCGGCCAGGCGTCCGGCGTCGTCTGCCAGCCCAGCCAACTCGTGGACCGCCAGTTCGGCGACGGCCGGTTCGTGAACGGCCAGCTTGTGGACGGGGGGCTCGTGCAGCGGGGGCTCGTGCAGCGGGGGCCCGTGGACGGGGGGCCCGGCGCGGCCGGGGCCGGGCACCAAGTGGGCGGGCAGGCCGGGCCGGTGTTCCTCCCACAGCCGCGCTCGCCAGGCGTGGTGCTGGCTGCAGGCGTCGAAGTAAAGCTTCGCGGCCGGGCTATGCGCCGTCGGGGCCCAGCCTCCGACCACCTCGAACAGCCGGGTCTCGGCCCACTCCCAGCCGACGACCAATGAGGCCGATTCTTCGATGGTGAGAGGGAGAGCGCCGCCGGGGGGGCCAGTACCGGGTGGCGCGGTGCCGGATGCAGCGGAAGGGTCTCCGGCGGCCACCGCTTCGCCTGTCATCGGGCCGTCATCAAGATTGCGTCACGTTTAGCGATAGCCGTTGGTAATCGGCATGCGCCTGTCCCGGCCGAAAGCTTTTGGCGTCACCCTCACGCCCAGCGGGCTCTGGCGCCGTTTGTACTCGGCCAGGTCGACCAAACGGACGACACGTTCGACGAGCTCGGGGTCGAAGCCCGCTTCGACCAGCTCACCGGCGGTCATATCGCCCTCTACATAGGCTTCGAGCACGGGGTCGAGCTGCTCGTACGGAGGCAGGCTGTCCGTGTCGAGCTGGTCGGGCCGAAGCTCAGCTGAAGGTGGTTTATCCAGCACAGCCTGGGGAATTACGGCGCCCCGCGAGTTCCTCCATTGGCATAGGCGGTAGACGAGGGTTTTCGGCACGTCTTTTATTACCGCGAAGCCTCCCGCCGTGTCGCCATAAAGGGTCGAAAACCCGACCGCCAGCTCGCTTTTATTTCCCGTCGTAAGCACCAGCCAGCCGAACTTGTTGGACAATGCCATCAGGACCAGGCCTCTCAGCCGGCTCTGGATGTTTTCCTCGGCCAGGCCCGGGGAAGTTCCGGCGAAAGTACTGGACAACATCCCGAGGACAGCTTCGTGCGCCGGCTCTATCGGCACTGTCAAGTAATCAATCCCGAGCCGCGACGACAAATCGGCGGCGTCGTCGTTGGAATGGCTACTGGTAAATCGCGATGGCAAAGAAACGCCGTGGACCGACCCCGGCCCCAGGGCGTCGGTGGCAATTACGGCCACCAGAGAGGAGTCAATTCCTCCGGAGAGCCCGACCACAACCTGGGAGAAACCGTTTTTGCGGACATAGTCGCGAGTGCCGAGGACCAGAGCCCCGTAGACCTCCTCTTCCGGCCCCAGCGGCTCCGCCATCGGCGGCGCCACCCGGGGGGCGGAAACGGGCTGGCGCGGAGTTGCGCTTACGACCACATCGGGTAGTTCCGGCGCCCGGTGCCTGCCTCTGGGGTCGAGCAACCTCTTGCGATAGCTGGGCCGCACCTCGATATCGAAGACCGCCACCTCCTCTTCGAACTGTGGCATAGCCGCGAGAAGGCGCCCCTCTGCGTCGAAGACCATGGACGCGCCGTCGAAAACGAGCTCGTCCTGGCCCCCGACCATGTTCACGTAAATGAGCCCGCAGGACGCGTCGGCCGCTCTGGTGGCCAACATCCGCTGGCGCTCCGCCAGCCGGCGGGCGTAGTAAGGCGAGGCATTGATATTGACCATGAGCTCGGCTCCGGCGGCCGCTTGAGAGCTGATCGGGCCGGTCGGGTCCCAGGCGTCTTCGCACACAGAGACGCCCAGCCGGGCGCCCCCGACGACGAAAAGGTTGGCGGCGCCCGAACCGGGCACGAAGTAGCGTTGCTCGTCGAAGACCGAGTAATTGGGCAAGTTGCACTTGTGGTAAATGCCCCTCACTTCGCCGCCCACACAAACGGCGGCGGCGTCATAGAGGTCGAGGCCTTCGTCGACAAAACCTACGATGGCCACACAGCGCTCCGTAGCCTGGGCCACCTTGGTCAGCGCAACTTGGTTGTCCGCCACAAAGCCCGGTTTGAGCAGGAGGTCCTCGGGTGGGTAACCCGTAATGGCCAGCTCGGGGAAAACCGCCAGGTCGGCCCCGGTGTCTTCGGCGCGGCCCAGGGCGTTGACCATTTTCTCGACGTTGCCGCCCAGGTCACCGACCACGAGGTCCATTTGACAGAGGGCGACGCGCAACCATGTCATGAGTTCCGAGCGTAGGCCGGTGGCGACGCATCGCGAAGCGCTGTCGCCCGTGGTGGCCAACGCCGCTGACCCTGCCCGGGCCGAGCTCGGGCTGGCCCGGCTGGCCGAAGCCGCGCCGGAGGCAATGGAGCGCGTGCACGCATCGGGCGAACTGCTCCGCACCGTCGTGACGGTTATGGCGGCGAGCCCTTTTCTCACCCGCACGTGCGTGACCGACCCGATGGCCCTCGACGTCCTGTCCGCACTCGACCAGCCCGTCAAACCCCTGGAGCCGCTCTCACGATGGAAGGCGCTGGAGGTGCTGCGAGTGGCGGCATTGGACCTTTCCGGGCAGATCCCCCTCGAGGCCGTGGGTGCGATGCTGGCCGACCTGGCCGACGGGGTGCTCCAGGCTGCCTCGGAGGCCAGCGGCCTCAACGACGAACTTGCCGTCGTGGCCATGGGCAAGCTCGGCGCCCGCGAGCTCAACTACGGGAGCGACATCGACGTCGTCCTCGTCGGCAGTGGCGATCCCCAGCACCTCGTCGCACTGGCCCGAGAGGCCTGGCGAATCGACCTGGGACTGCGCCCCGAGGGCCGATCGGGGCCGCTCATCCGCAGTCTGGCCTCGTACGTCGCCTACTGGGACCGGTGGGCCGAGACATGGGAGTTCCAGGCGTTGCTGAAAGCCAGGCCGGCCGCCGGCCGGCCCGAGCTCGGCCGGCAGTTCGCCCAGGAAGCGTCCAGCCGGGTGTGGGGCCGGCCCCTTGGCGCCGACGAGCTCCGTTCCCTGAGGGCCATGAAGGCGCGGGCCGAGCAAACGGTAGCCCGCCAGGGCCTGTCACAGCGGGAGATCAAACTGGGCCGAGGCGGCATAAGGGACATCGAGTTCGCCGTTCAGCTGCTTCAGCTCGTGCACGGGCGCCAGGACGAGAGCGTCCGGGCGCCGGCCACCCTGGCCGCCCTCAGCGCTCTGGCGGCGGGCGGTTACGTGGCCCGGCAGGACGCCGACGGCCTGGCCGCCGCCTACCGGTTCCTCCGGGCTGTCGAGCACCGCCTCCAGCTCTTCTGGGACCGGCAGGTGCATGCCCTGCCGGCCGGGGCCGAAGCTCGTGCCCACCTGGCCCGGGTCCTCGGGTACCGCGACGGCCCGAGCACGACAGCGCTTGCTCGCTTCGAGGCCGACCTGGCCAACCACCAGCGGACGGCGCGCTCAATTCACGAGCGGCTCTACTTTAGGCCGCTCCTGGAGGCCTTCACTACGGGACCCGTGGCCGGCGGCCCGGTTGGGGGCGGTGCGGTTGGAGGCGGTGCGGTGGCCGGCGGTGCGGTTGGAGGCGTTGCGCTGGCGGGCGGTGCGGTGGCCGGCGGTGCGGTGGCGGGCGCTGCGGTTGGAGGCGT
>DATJUH010000009.1:0-10047 GCA_035502515.1 Acidimicrobiales bacterium | reverse complement strand
TCTCGGATTAAGCCTCGCTGCGAGTTGGTCAACGTGCACTGCTATAGTCCCGACGCGACGGAGAGGTGGGAGCGGCGGATGCTCTCCGGTCAACTTTGCGGACAGCAACGGCTGGCTAAGTTGCGCCCCATGGTCGAGCGGCTCCAGCAGGAGCTCTCGGACCCGCTTGACTTCGGCTGTCTCACCATCGTGGTCAGCACCGCGGACAGCTACCGGCCCAGTCTGAGGGAGATCGCGGCGGCCATAAACGATAACTATGGCTACCCTGCCGTGCACGAACTCGACAAGCCAGCGGCTCCCTCACAGCGAGAAACGGTTCCCGGTAGTAACGCCGAGACCTCATGAACGCGGCAAACCAGTTTTCGGCCGATCCGACATGGTGTCATCGCTCGTGGCCTTAGTTTCAGCGCGTGCTAGGAAGGTCGTAAGGCGAACTCCTTCGGCAGTAATCCGCTCGTGATATGCAACGCCGAACAGACCGCGCCTATAGCTTGTCCCAGACTCCGGGCATGGACGAGTGCCTGGCTTGTGATCTAACTCATGGCCGTCGGCCGTTGCCCGGCGGGCTATCCACCGCAGCCGGGGCTGGCGTGTCGAGCACAGCGTGGGCCCTCTCGGGCTCGGCACACTGATCGTCAAGCCCGAGCGCCACATGACCGCGGTAGCCGACCTCAACCATGAGGAGGCCGCCGCGCTCGGGCCCTGGCTATGGCGAGCATCAGCCGTTGCCTCGGTCCTTGTGGGGGCCGACCAGGGGAAGCTCGCTGAGGGCCGTCACTCCTGACCGGTTGCCTTGCGAGCATCAATGAAGACGGGCAGCTTTGGATAGACGTAACGGGGTTCCTTGCCAAGCTCGTCCATCAATCGGCTCATCCTCACCGGCGAGGATGAGGGTCGGGCAGGTGATGGGCGGCGTCGATGGCGCTCACCACATCGGCCAAGGCGGGCTCGTAACCGCAGTCGGTGCTCACGTCTACCCGTGGGCAACCGAAGTCAAGCGGCTCAGCCAGCGCCTCGTAGTCCCGCCGGACACGAGCGATGAACGCTTCCACCTCGGGGCCGCCGCCCTCCCGGCTCATTTTTATTTCCCACCTGGCGAAAGCGTCCCGGCAACGGGTGTGCACGTTCACGACAACGCCATAGGGTTGCAGCCTGGCGACCTCGGCCGGTGAGTACTCGGCGTACATGGTCATGTCCATGACCAAGCTCAAGCCCGCCTCGAGCCAGAGCCTGGCCGTCCCGTAGACCAGCTCGAAGGCCCGTTTGTTGGCTAGTGAGCTTTCAAGGCCTCGGCGAAGAGAACTGCACACCAGGTCTTTGTTCAGGTGGGGCAACCCCATGGCGTCCGATAACTCCCGGGCCAGGGTCGTTTTGCCGGAGCCGGGAGCGCCGCTGACCACGACGGCTAACGGCCTGACCAAGGCCCCCGCCCCCCCGATGTGAAGAAATTCCGTCTCATAGCCTCCATCATTCACCGTCACCTGCCAAGTGGCGGCAGCGCGCGCCGATGCGACAGACCAACCGGCTTGTGGTCCGCCATGATTGTCCCGAACCTTCTGTAGCTCCACAAGGGGACAGCAATCTCGGGCATTCACGTCGTACTTTGCGCGCTGGAGCTCGTCGTCTAGCAAAGGTCACCGGCACTGTAACGGGTTCTTTCTCAGGTGGCGTACGCCAGCAGAGGGAGTTCGTCAGACGGCACAGCAGGCAAGTCGAACCGGGCCTCTCGCGAGGGCCCACGGGACTTCCTGTGAGGGACGGATCCAAGAGTGTACTTTGACGTTGGCGGGACGCAAGAGTACGCTCTTGCATTATGCCGAAGAAGAGCAAGAAGCCCCAACCGGTCGAGATCGTGGACCCGGCGGCGATGCGGGCCCTGGCGCACCCGCTCAAGTGGGCGCTGATGGACGCACTACTGGCCGAGGGCCAAGCGACATCGACGCGATGTGCCGAGCTCGTGGGGGAGAGCCAGGCCAATTGCTCGTTCCACTTGCGCCAGCTGGCGCGCTATGGCCTGGTGGAAGAGGCGCCCAGCAGCTCACGGCGGGAGAGGCCGTGGCAGCTGACCACCACCGACCAGTCATGGTCCACGGTCCAGCCCGACGAGACCAGTACCCGGGCGGCGGCCGAACTGGAGCGGGTGTTCGTCGAGCACGAGATGGCCAAGCTGATGCGCTGGGAGCACACCGCGGCCGGCTACCCGGAGAAGTGGCGGCGAGCGGCGTTGCGCTCGGCCGCCCAGACCTGGCTAACGGCCGACGAGCTGGCCGACCTCGGGCGCCGGGTGAGCGAGCTGTTGGTCACCTACCGGGACCGGCTGACCGACCCGGCCACGCGGCCTCCCGGCTCGCGCCCGGTGCGCCTGCTCGCTGTCGGCTACCCATTGCCCGACGACCGGGCCTAGCTCGTGGGCGCACTGGGCGACGCGCGGTTTCGCCGGCTGCTGGCCGGCAACTCGCTGTCCAGTTTCGGCGACAGCGCCCTGTACTTGTCGCTTGGCATCTGGGCCAAGGACCTGACGGGCAGCAACGCCGCTGCCGGGGCCATCTTCCTGGCCCAGGGCCTGGGCGCCCTCAGCGCGCCTGTCGCCGGCCACCTGGCCGACCGTGTCCCCCGCCGGCGCTTGCTGGTGGTCACCAACGCGGCCACGGCGCTGGTCGTGCTTTCCCTGTTGGCCGTCCGTTCCGAGGCCCAACTATGGGTCATGTACGCCGTCGCCGTGGCCTACGGGGCGGCGTTCGGGCTCTTGGCCGCGGGGGGCGCCGGGCTGGTCAAAGACATGCTCCCCGACGATGACCTCGCCAGTGCAAACGCAGCATCGACCACCATCAGCCAAGGATTACGCATCGCCTCGCCGCTGGCTGGCGCGGCCCTGTATGCCCGCTTTGGCGGTGGCGCCGTCGCCGTCTTCGACTCGGCTACCTTCCTGGCTGCCATCGCCGCCTTGCTGACGGTCCGCGTGGCCGAGGCCCCGGCCGAGCCGGGGCGCGATCTCCCCGTACGGGCCCAGCTGCTCGCCGGAGCCGCTCACATCCGCCGTTCACCAGGCCTGTCCCAGATCCTGATGGCTGCGGTGGTCGCCATGCTGGTGCTCGGTTTCTACGAGCCCCTTACCTTCGCCGTCATAGCCGCCCTCCACCACCGGCCGTCGTTCTTTGGCGTCCTGATGAGCGTGCAGGCGCTGGGCTCGATCGCCGGAGGGCTCATCTCCGCTCGGCTGGTACGGCGCCTCGGCGAGGCCCGGGCCCTCGGTACGGCTCTGGTTGCGTGGGCGGCCGCCAGCCTCATTTACGCCGTGCCAGTGGTGGCCGCCGCCTGCGGCGCGCTGGTGGTGTTCGGCATCGCCGTCTCCCTCTACGCCGTGGCCGTGGCCACGGCGGCCCAGCGCGCCACGCCGCCGTCGCTACAGGGCCGGGTCAACGCGGCCACCGGCATGGCCACCAACCTGGCGCAGACCGTGTCGATCGCCACCGGCGCTGTCCTGGTTGGCCTCCTCGGGTACCGCCCCCTCCTGTTCACCGTGGCGGCAGTAGTGGTGGTCGCGGCACTACCGGTCCTGCTGCGCCCAAGCGCTCGCGTAGCCCTGACGGTGCCCGGGCTCGTCGACCAGCGCGGACCGCCGGCCTGACAGTCCGTTGCCGGCACTTTCAGCTTCGGCCCTGGCTGGGCCAAGGTCGCTGCCAGTTAGCCAGTTCGCTGAGTCGCGCCCTGGCATCCACGGAGCAGCTTTGCGCAGCGGCCCACGGGTCACCCCTGTATGGCTCGCAGGAGGCCAGCAACCTGCTGCCGCAACACTTGAGGCGGGACTGGGGCTGCGGAGCCCCAGGCAGCGTCGCCTAGAGGCCGGCCCGGGGCGGGGTCGGTCAGGTACCGGGGGACGATGTGGACATGCACGTGAGGCACTGCGTTGCCGAGGATCTGGTAGTTGAAGTGGCAAGGTCGGAACACTGCCTCTATGGCCCGGGTGGCGACGCCCACCGCGGACCAAAATGCCAGGGTCTCCTCTGGGCCCAGCTCTGTGGGGTTGGCGACGTGGCGGCCACGGAAGACCACAGTCGAGTAGCCCGGCGTGGGAGTGACCCGCTGCAGGTAAGCGTCAGCGTGCTCGACAGAAAGGTACCGAACGCCATAGTCGTCCTCGTCGGGGCGACCGTCCCCGCAGCCCGGGCAGTTGGCCCCCGCTTTTAGCGGTTCCCAGTTGTGTGGCCAGGCTCGTTCTGTCACAGCGTCAGCACCATAGACAGAACTTAGGACGGGGCTGACGAGAGCTTGATCTCGCTACGAAGTGGGGAGCCCGCACAGCATCGTCGTCAATAGGGCCCAGCTGGAGCGGACGTAGTCGTCAAGGCGCGCTCTCTCGAGTAGCGGGCGAAGTTACGGCCCAACTCGTCATCTGCTTGGTACTAATAGCCTGCACCTACGTCGTCCACAGGCGCGTACGACGACGGCCCGGAAGACCGCCGATGTCGAGCTGTCCATCAGTTCTTGTCCGCGATGACGATCTTGGTGACATAGGGCAAACGCCAGGGCGGACGACCGAGACGGTCCCGGACAACTTTGCCAGCTCGGCGCTCGGGGTCTGTGCGGAGGGAGTCGCTCAAGGCGGCAAGTCGAGCCTCGTCGAAGCTGGGATAGTGCTCGATACTGGACCATGTCCACCCAGAGAAGGCGGCGGCGAAGTCCGGGCGGCGTTCGGCGATGCCTTCGAGCAGCTCCTCGGGGTGCCCTTCTCGGCCGATCACATCCTCCAGGGCCAGCATCAGCGGGTCCCGGACGTCCCGCAGGTTCCAGGTGGCCGCGAACGTGCCGCCTCGGCGCAGCACACGCACGACCTCATCGAAGGCTGGTCCTCGAACCAGTGCAACGATTGGGACGCGACCAAGCCGTCAACACTGGCGTCGGAAAAGGGCAACGCTTCGGGCACCGCCCGTGCTACGGCGACCGATGGCGTGTTGCTGACCAGCCGGGCCAGCAGCGGCGCCGAAGGGTCCAGGGTGACGACCGGCCAATGCCCAGCAGTTGACGGGTGAGCATCCCGTTGCCTGCTCCCAGGTCGAGCAGCCGACCGGCCGGTACAGGCGCCAGCCGGGCCGCCAAGACGGACACGGCCTCGGGAGGGTATCCCGGCCGCCCGAAGTCGTAGGCCGCCGCCAGCTCGGGGCACTCCCAGCGAAATGATACTTACGGACCGTACCGGGTAGGTGCTTGAGCCGCCTCCCAAGCCGTCCGGGGTCTAGGGCTGCGATAAGCCGGGCTTCTTCTTGTGACCATGCTCGCTCACTCGGGCACCGTAACGGCCGGTCCTGGCAGGCCGTCGAGTTGGTACAGGTCGCTGATACACGCCGGAGGAAAGTCGGACCACCCCAACTTTGGGTCCCTGCCATCGTGAAGGTAGCGGTCCAAGAAGATCTGCCACCGTCGCAGCGCGTCGACTGCAACGCCCACGGGCAATACCCCGTTGTCGACGGCGTCAGCGAACTCGTCGAAGTCAAGGAGGCGGTAAGGACGGCCGTCGGTCGGCACCATCACGTCGATAAAAAGATCTCGCACCTCTAGGCGGTCGCCTTGGTCAGTGAGCTCGACCAGGTCGACGTACCACGTAGCGGGGTTGTCTTTGTCATGGTCGATACCCGGCACGAGCTCGCCCTTTGCGGTCGTGCACTCACGCCAACAGGGGAATGACAGGTCGACCCCCACATCGGTGAGCAGGAAAGAGCGTTGGGCTAGCGACCGGCCCGGCCATGCTACGAACCGGTCTGGCAAGTTGAACTCGTAGGCAACGACATTTCCCGACCGCAGGGCCGGCAGAGGGCCGAAAAGGGGGACACGGTCCCCAAACTCACCGCGCCAGACGGCCACATCCTCCATTGGACAATTGTGCCCGGTGCCACGTACCGGTCACGGGCGGCCGGCGCTGAGGTGGTGGGGTCGAAGGCAGAATTAGAGGAGCCCCGGCGTCGGTTTCGGTAACACCCCACGAGATGAAATCAGGCAAATAGACATCTGCATTTCGTTTCGCCTCGGGCATAGCCCGGCTCGCCCTCGTTTGTCAGGGTGTTGTGAAGCACCCTGGCGTGCTGCTCGTCTGACCCTCCCACGCGTCCTGTGTGGGGCTCACTGGCCCCCGGCGCCAGGCCGCCTTCCGGCCCCTGGGGCAACTGGGCCAGATGGGATGGCTCGCCGAGCGCCCCGGCCAACCTCAGGGACCGGCCATGCGGGTCTTAGCGCTTGCGACCGTGTACTGGCTGATCAGCACTTCGACCAGTTCGGTCCGACGTTGAGCCAAGACGCTGGCTATCGCATCTCGGAGCCTGAGGCGCTGCTCGACAGCCAGGTAGGCGGTGTGCGCAAATGACAGCTGCCAGTCGAGGTAGTGCTCGCTTGTGACGACCACGGCCCGATGGTCAAGCCATGCATCTACCACGATCATGGCCCCACTGCGCTCGACCTCGTCCCGGCCGTCAGCAAACAGTTCATCTTCGACCGACAACCGGGGTGCTCCCTCCCTAACGAGGTGAGGGTTCAGCTCTTTGTACACCTCGTTCAGGGCAGTGGTGAGCCCGAGGTCGGCGAGTGCCGGGAACCCCCATGTGTTGATGAGCAGACCGGAGGCAGTCAGCAACGTCGCCGCCAGAGGGTAGGCGACAGCAGGCTCGAGCCAGTGCCAAGCATCGCTGCTCCAGATGTAATCGAAGGGCCCGTCGCTCGCGTCCAGCGACTCGAAGGTGCGCTCCCAGACCTGTAAGCGCCCGGCGGCTACTTCAGGCCCGAGGTTGTCACTGAGCCTCTCGGCCATTGGAGGCGACGGCTCGAGGGCGACTGTCGGTGCGAGACGGACTAGGGCGGCAGTCAGCTGGCCCGTCCCGGCGCCGACCTCGAGCTGGCGCCGCGGCGAGCCCGAGCGCAACCGGTGTAGGGCCGCTTCAACATAGGTCGCCGGCGCCTTCGGCCGACCGCGGTCATAAAACTCGACCAGGTCGCCAAAGACGAACCTCGCAGAGCGGTCGGTGTTAGCCCGCACGCAAGCGAGTCTCCCCGCGTCAGCCCGTACCATGCCAGCAGGAGGTCAACTGCCAGATGCTCACGGTCCACTTCCTCGACTCCGACCAGTACACCTTTTCGCCCGAGGACCGCCGTTGTATCGACGGTGTTGCCGTCCAAGCTGAAAAGCGGCTGCGCGTTTTCCTCCCATTGGTCGAGCACCTCCACTTGCTTGTCGAGCCGTCCGAGGCGGTGCTCCCCACCGGTGACAACGCCTCAACGCTGGCGCCGCACTTAGTGAGGTGGATGGCCGACCCAGCCCTGGGCGTGGCCGACGTGGCCCGCCGGCACTTGGCTCAGGCGCTCGCTCATGAGGCGTTCCACGCCGCCCGCTTCCGCCGGTTGCCGCCTGAAGTCGATGGGGGTACCTGGGAGCACGTGGCGGTCGCCGAAGGCCTAGCCACGGCCTTCGCCCGCGACAACTTCGGCGCCGACGAGGCGTGGTCGGCCTACCCCACGGACGTGATCGAGAGGTGGGCGGCTGAGCTGTTCACCCAGCCTCTCGACGAGCGGTCGGTACTGGAGTGGAAGTTCAACCACCCCGACGGCCGCACGTTCATCGCCTTCCGGGTCGGCACGTGGCTAGTCGACGTCGCCTGCGCTTTTGTCCGTCGGGCGCCTGCAGACCTCGTCTGGGAACCTGCGCCAGAAATCCTGAAAATGACAAGGCACTAACCGCGACTATTCACTCCCAGCGGTCATGAGCAGCTACGATCCACCAAAGTGCCCGCCTGGTAAGGGAAAGTTGACTTAGCACAAGCAACACCCCTACCAGGAGGGTCACCTTGAAAGTGAAGCGTAGCCGTTGCGGGGCGAGTAGCCGTCGTTTACCGAGGCTGAAGGTGACCGCCGATGGCCAGGGGCTCGTGAGCCACACCGGGACGCGCTTGCTGGCCGAGCTCGCCGAGCGCATGGGCATCGCCGACGACCTGTCGGGGGCGCTGGCACCGATCGTGAAGGGCCGGCGCCGTCACGCTCCTGGACAGGTGCTGGTGGACCTGGCTGTCATGTTGGCCGACGGCAACGAGTCCGTCTCGGACCTGAGAGTGCTGCGTGACCAGCCTGGCCTGTTCGGGGAGGTCGCTTCCCAGCCGACGTCGTGGCGCCTGCTCAATGCCATCGACGAGGGCCTGCTGGCTCGCCTGCAGGCCGCCCGGGCGGCTTCGCGGGAGAGGGCCTGGGCGGCGGGGCTCGCACCTGAGGCCAAGCAGGTGACGCTCGACTTCGACGCCACCCTGGTTGACGTGCACACCGACGACAAGGAGGGTGCAGAGCCGACCTACAAGAAAGGCTACGGCTTCCACCCCCTTCTCTCCTACTGCGACCAGACCCATGAAGCCTTCGCCGGCAAGCTGCGGCCGGGCTCGGCGGGGGCCAACACCGCGGCCGACCACGTCGAGCTGCTGGAGCAAGCCGTCGCCCAGCTGCCTGTCCCGACCAAGGAAGAGGGCCCTGAAAACGGCGTGGAGGTGCTGGTACGCGCTGACTCGGCCGGCGCGACCCACGGCTTTGTCAACGCCATCGTGGCAAAAGGCTTTGAGTTCTCGATCGGTTTCGACGTCACCGAGGCCGTGCGCCTCGCCATCTTGGACGTCCCCGCGGACGCCTGGGTGGTCCCCATGACCCTGGACATGGAGGACCGGGACGGTGCCGGGGTGGCCGAGATCACCGGTTACCTGGACCTTTCTGCCTGGCCGGGAGGCACCAGGGCGATCTCCAGGCGAGAGCAGCCCCACGTTGGCGCCCAGTTCAACCTCTTCGACCCCGAGGGCTGGCGCCACCAGGTCTTCATCACCAACTCGGCCGAAGAAGACATCGTCTACCTGGAAGCCCGCCACCGCGGCCACGCCCACGTCGAAGACAGGATCAAAGAGGCCAAGGCCACCGGGCTGTCGCACATGCCGGGGCACAGTTTTGCCTCCAACGCCGGCTGGGCCTTTGTCGTGCTGCTGGCCCAGGACCTGCTGACCTGGGCAAAACGCCTGTGCTTGGACGGCGACCTCGCGAAAGCCGAGCCCAAGCGCCTCCGTTACTGCGTCCTGCACGTCGCCGGGCGCCTGGCACGTACCGGCCGGTGCAGTTTCCTTCGCCTCGACACCACCTGGCCCTGGGTGAAGTCCCTCGCCAGGGCCTTCGACCGTCTCACCGCGCTCGACTTCGCCACCTGAGCCGTCCTCGGCCCTGCTCCACCCCTGCCGGTCGCGCTCGGCGGCCTGTGCCGTCGCGCCTACATAGAGGCTGGGCGCGCCCTGATAGCTCCTGGCCAACTGGTCAGGGCCGCGTACGTCCCGTCGGGGCGCTCAAATCGGGGCCCGGACGCCCGCAAGGGCCCCCGCGGGCCGTTCTTTATGCCCGGCCGTGCCGTTCATGAGCCTCGTACTGCCCTCGGTCGCTAAGTGCTCTGGACCGTAATTTCGATCACGTATCGGTACGGGCTCATGCGGCTGCCTGGTAGCCGGGCTTGTCGGCCAGCTTCTTCATGAGCAGGGCCAAGTCGTTGCGGGTGAACTTCCACTCGAAGGGGGCAGCGCTCTGCTCGTAGCGGCGCTCGAAGGCACCAAGGCGGCGCTCGACTTCGGCAAGGTCTGCAAAGTCGTTCGGAGTGAGGACTTTTCGCTGGATGATCGAGTTGTAGATCTCGACCTGGTTGAGCCAGGAGGCATGGACGGGCAGTTGGACCAGCTGGGCGTTCGGCCAACGGGCAGCAAGCCGCTCGCAAGCGGCTTCACCGCGGTGGCTGGAACCGTTGTCGACCACCCAGAAAACCCGCCGGGCCGATAGGTAAGGCTCTGAGCCCATCACCTGCCCAACCAGACGGCCGAAGGGTTCGATGCCGGTCTTTGCCTCGCACCGGCCGAAGATCTTTGCCCGGTGCACGTCCCAGGCGGCAAAGTACTGCAGGGCGCCAGCCCGGCCGTACTCGTGCTCGACCCGGGTGTCGCGCCCGGGCGCAGGAGCGAGGCTAGGGTGGCGGCGGGCGCGAGCCTGGATCGAGGTTTTCTCGTC
>DATJUH010000008.1:0-12483 GCA_035502515.1 Acidimicrobiales bacterium | reverse complement strand
CGTCCATCCCGGTTTCGGCGGGCAGCACTTCATCGACGAAGTAGTGCCCAAGATCGCCCGTACCCGCCGGGAACTCGACCGCCGCGAGTTGAGCGCCGACATCGAGGTCGACGGCGGCATCGACGAGGACACGGCGCCGGTGGTTGTCCGGGCCGGCGCCAGGGTGCTCGTGGCCGGGTCGGCCATTTTCGGGGCGCCGCGCCCATGGGAGGCGGCCCGGAGGATCCGGGGGGCGGGGCTGGCGGCGTTACCCGACAGCCACGTTTAGGTTCACGCTTGGTCTACCGCCGCCGGTCTCCCGAGTTAGCCCCATGCCGGGCCGTGAAAGGTCCCCCGACGACGAGTACCGCTTGGCCGCTCACAGCGCCATATCGGCGGGCGGACCACGCCGCCTTTCACCTCATCGGGGTGAGGATGCCGCCGTGGCTACGAGCAATGGTCGAAGGCCGGACCCCCCGGTAGCTTCGCGTTTGCCGGTCCTTCAGGTTTGCAGGCCATACCGGCCCTCTGTAGCGTGGCCGAAGTAAGCCCGGTGTCGCTGGTGGGACCGTGCCGGAAAGGTGCAGAGAGGTGCAAGGTACCCAGGCCGACGGCGTAAAGGGGACACGACATGGCAGCTCAGCCGGCTAAAGACCACGTTGTCGGCATAGACATTGGCGGCACGGGGATCAAGGGCGCACTGGTCGATGTGCCGGGCGGTAAGTTGGCGGCGCCGAGGGTGCGCCTCAACACCCCGCACCCGGCCACGCCTTCTGCCGTGGCGGAGACCGTAGGTCTGGTCCTCGACCAGATCGGAGCGGACGGGCCCGTAGGCCTGACCCTCCCGGCGGTGGTCCGGGGCGGCACCGTTGAAACGGCCTCTAACATCGACCACGCCTGGATCGGGACCGACGCCGTCGACCTCTTTTCGCGGTCGACGGGGCGGCTGGTGGCCGTGGTCAACGACGCGGACGCCGCCGGTCTGGCCGAGGTCCGTTTCGGCGCCGGGCGCAGCGTGCCCGGTGTTATTGCCGTGATAACGCTGGGGACAGGCATCGGGAGCGCGATATTGGTCGACGGGACGCTCGTCCCCAATACCGAGCTGGGCCACCTGCCGCTACACCACGGGGAGGCCGAGAACTGGGCCGCAGAGTCAGTCCGCGAGCACGACGACCTGTCCTGGAAAGAGTACGCCCGCCGGCTCCAGGCCTACTTCCAGTTGGTCGAGCGCCTGCTCTGGCCCCAGTTGATCATTATCGGTGGCGGCGTGAGCGCCAGTGCGCAGAAGTACCTGCCGAAAATAGAGCTCCGCACGCCGATCGTCCCCGCCCAGCTCCTGAACGACGCCGGCATAATCGGCGCCGCCATATTCGCGTCCCGGGTCGAGTTCGCCACCAAGACCTGAACCTTTGTGCGGGTGCCCGGCCGCCGGCCGTCTCGTCACGCGAGACATTTCCGAACAGACCCAACATTTCGAACAGAGAGTGCGCAAGCAGATGTTCCGGGAACCGAGGGAGAAGGGGTACAGGGGTGCCGGCCCGGCGCAGCTGGGCGGACGGATGGCCGGGATTGAGCACCGTTCGGAAAAAGCGGCCGATTGAACCCGATGACGGCGTGATCGGGAGAGAGGAGACAGCAGATGTCGACTTACGAAATACCAAAGATACGCTTGCGGGAGCTGCCGGCCTATGAGGCTCTCGCCAAGCACCATTCGGAGATAGAGGGTCGTCATCTGCGCCAGCTGTTCGCGCAGGACCCCACCCGTGGCGAGCGGATGGTCGCCGAAGCCGCTGGCATTTACCTCGACTATTCGAAGAACCGGATTACCGATGAGACGCTGGGCCTGCTGATGGAACTGGCTCAGCAAGCCGGTGTCGAGCGCCACCGCGACGCCATGTTCGCCGGCGAGCGGATCAACGTCTCCGAAAACCGTTCCGTGCTCCATGTGGCGCTGCGCATGCCACGGGGGTCGTCGCTCGTCGTGGACGGGGTCGACGTGGTGGCCGAGGTGCACAAGGTCCTTGACCAAATGGCGACGTTCGCAAACAAGATCCGTTCCGGAGAATGGAAAGGCCACACCGGGAAGCCGATCCGCAACATCATCAATATCGGCATAGGTGGCTCCGACCTCGGCCCTGTCATGGCGTACGAGGCACTGCGCCATTACACACAGCGCGACCTCACTTTCCGCTTCGTCTCTAACGTCGACTCGACCGATTTCGTGGAAGCCACCAGGGATCTCTCCGCCGATGAGACGGTCTTCATAGTGTCGTCCAAGACGTTCGGCACTCTCGAGACATTGACGAATGCCACGTCGGCACGCGACTGGGTGCTGGCCCAACTGGGGGACAAATCGGCCATCGCCAAGCATTTCGTCGCCGTTTCGACCAATGCCAAACGGGTGGAGGAGTTCGGCATCGACCCCGAGAACATGTTCGTGTTCTGGGACTGGGTCGGCGGGCGTTACTCGATGGACTCGGCCATAGGGCTGTCGACCATGGTGGCCCTGGGGCCCGAGGGGTTCAACGAAATGCTGGCCGGGTTCCACGACATGGACGAACACTTCCGCACCGCCCCGCTGGACCGCAACCTGCCCGTCCTTATGGCGCTGCTCACGGTGTGGTACGTGAACTTCTTCGGTGTGCAGACGATGGGGGTGATGCCGTACGAACAGTACATGAAGCGGTTCCCGGCCTATCTCCAGCAACTCACCATGGAGTCGAACGGCAAACACGTGACGCTGGACGGAAGGCTGGTCGACTACGACACCGGCCCCGTTTACTGGGGCGAGCCGGGCACCAATGGCCAGCACAGCTTCTACCAGCTCATCCACCAGGGGACCCGCCTCATACCCATCGACCTCATCGGCTTCGGCAAGGCCCTGAACCCCCTGCGGGACCACCACGACATCCTCTCGTCCAACGTTTTCGCCCAGGCCCAGGCCCTCGCTTTCGGCAAGACCGAGGAGGAGGTCCGGGCCGAAGGCACTCCCGCAGCGGTGGTGCCACACCGGGTCATGCAGGGGAACCGGCCCAGCAACGTCATGCTGGTCGAGAAGCTGACGCCCCGGTCCCTTGGCGCTCTGGTCGCGCTGTACGAACACAACGTCTTCACCCAGGGAGCGATCTGGGACATCGATTCGTTCGACCAGTGGGGGGTGGAGCTCGGCAAGGTGCTGGCCGTCGCCATAATCCCCGAACTCGAAAGCGTCCCTGAACCCGACCTGAAACACGACTCGTCGACCAATACCCTGATCCGGCGCTATCGGTCACTGAAGAACTGAGGACCACAGAAAGGTAGGAGGTTACATGCCAACTGACAAGCCAATGCAGCTGGGAATGGTCGGGCTCGGCCGGATGGGGGCCAACCTCGTACGGCGGCTGATGCGCGACGGGCACAAATGTGTCGTGTACGACGTGAACGCCCAGGTGGTCCAAGAGCTCGCCGGCGAAGGGGCCACAGGTTCGGCCTCGCTGGAAGATTTTGTGGCCAAACTGGACAAGCCCCGGGCGATATGGCTCATGCTCCCGGCCGCCATCGTGGATGCCACCCTGGAGCGGCTGGTCCCGGTCCTCGACGCCGACGACGCGGTCATCGACGGCGGGAATTCCTACTACCGCGACGACATCACTCGGGCCAAAGAACTGGCGGCCAAAGGAATCCATTACCTCGACTGCGGGACGAGCGGTGGAGTGTGGGGGCTGGAGCGCGGTTATTGCCTCATGATCGGTGGCGAAACCGACGTCGTAAAGCGCCTCGACCCCATCTGGCTGACGATCGCCCCCGGGGAAGGCAGCGCCGAACCAACCCCCAGCCGGGGCCAGCGAGGCGGCACCGCCCCGCAGGGCTACCTGCACTGCGGCCCGAACGGGGCCGGCCACTTCGTGAAAATGGTCCACAACGGCGTCGAGTACGGCATGATGGCGGCCATCGGCGAGGGCCTGTCGATCATCAAACATGCCAATGCCGGCAAAGGTAATCAGGTCGTCGATGCCGAGACGACGCCCCTGCGGGACCCCGAGGCCTACATGTACGACATTGACGTCGGAGAGGTGGCCGAGGTGTGGCGGCGGGGCTCGGTCATCAGCTCGTGGTTGATGGACCTGACCGCTGATGCTTTCGCCCGTTCACCGAACCTGGACGATTTCGCCGGCCGGGTCTCGGATTCCGGGGAGGGTCGTTGGACCGTCATGGCCGCCATCGACGAAGGTGTCCCGGCCCCGGTCATCACCGAGTCCCTGTACGAGCGGTTCGAGTCGCGTGGCCTCGGTGAGTTCACGGACAAAATCCTTTCGGCCATGCGCAGCGAGTTCGGCGGCCACGCCGAAAAGAAGCCGTGAAACGGTTCCCGGGAGGAGCCTGGGGCTGCGTTCCCGGGAGGAGGCGGCCGGAACGGCCCCGGGCGGCCCGAGTGAGGAGCCGGCGTTATGCACCATGAACTCGAAGCCCTGGCCGACCCGGACGCCGTGGCCCGGGCCGGGGCGGCGTTCGTCGCCCAACGCGCTCGTGATGCAGTGGCCGCCAGAGGAGATTTCCTCTTTGCCGTAAGCGGGGGCCACACGCCTTGGGAAATGTTCGCCGAGCTGGCGTCGGAAACGGTCCCGTGGGAGCACGTCATCATTTACCAGGTCGACGAGCGAGTGGCCCCGGCGGCCGACCCCGACCGGAACCTGGTCCACCTGCGAAAGGCGTTGGGGCCGGCTCCGGCGCAAGTGCGGCCCATGCCGGTCGAGGAGGCAGACCTCGACAAAGCGGCGGCCGGCTACGCTGCTTCCCTGCCGGAGAGTTTCGACCTGGTCCACCTGGGCCTGGGCCCGGACGGCCACACCGCCTCGCTCGTACCGGACGACCCTGTCCTCACCGTTACCGACCGGCTAGTGGCGCTGACCCGGCCGTACCAGGGACGGGTGAGGATGACGCTCACCTATCCCGCCCTGGCGCGCGCCTCGCAGATCCTCTGGTTGATCACGGGAGCAGATAAAAAGGACGCATTGTCCAAACTGTTGGCCGGGGACACGTCCATCCCGGCCGGGCGGGTGGACGCGGCCGCCTCTCTGGTGATGGCCGACCAGGCCGCGGTTTGAGCGCAGAGGTGCCACGGCCAGCGGGTTACAGGGCCGGGGGCCGGCGGCGACCGGTGGCTTTCCCCGGTCGAGAACGCTCAGCCTGCTACGGGCTGGATGTCCCTGCGCTCGACGGAGGTACCCTGGCCTATGAGGACGACCGCCACCATCGAGGGCGGGAACAACCCGTGCTCGACGACCCCGGGCGTGGCGGACAGCCGTGCCGCCAGAACACGGGGGTCGCCAACCGGCCCCTCGTAGTCGGCTATCACTCCGCCGTCGGGGCTGAGAGGGACGTCGCGCAATGTGACCGGAGTAACCAGGCGCATTGTGGCCGGCAGGCCGAACGAGAGCAGCTCGAGAGGGATGGGGCTGTGGATGGCGTCCACCGGTTTGGACGAGTCGGCGATCACGACGAAACGTTCGGCCGCGGCGGCCACGATTTTCTCCCGGGTATGCGCCGCCCCTCCACCTTTTACCAGCCAGCCGTCCGGGGCCACCTGGTCGGCGCCGTCAATCGTCATGTCGAAATGATTGACGTCGGCGAAGGTTTCCACGTCCAGCCCGAGTTGTCGTGCGGCCACGTCGGTGCGGGGGGAAGTGGCAACGCAGCGAATACTGAGTTTGCGGGCCGCCAGAGCCGGGAGAAGGAGGGCAACGGTCGAACCCGTGCCCAGCCCGACCGTCATGCCGTTTTCGACCAGCTCCGCGGCTGCCTCTGCGGCCAACTTTTTCTCGTCTTGGGTGGTCACGTCACTGGCTCCCTCGGCCCCAGGATATAGCAAGACGGGCCGCCGCTAAAGCAGGAAAGATCTGAGAAATAAAACACCAAGCCGGAGGAACGGTGGCCAACAAACCGATTCGACTGCTCCTCGCCGACGTCGACGGCACCCTCGTCACCAACGACAAGATCCTGACCGACCGGGCCATAGCCGCGGTGAAGAAACTGAAGCAGGCCGGGATACTCTTCGCCATCACCAGCGGCCGGCCCCCGCGCGGCATGTCGATGCTGATCGAGCCGCTGGAACTGACAACGCCGGTGGCGGCTTTCAATGGTGGGGTGTTCGTCCGCCCGGACATGTCGGTTATCGAACAGCACACCATACCCGACGACATCACCCCGGGCGTGATCGAGTTGCTCGATGGGCAAGGGGTCGACGTCTGGGTCTACCGGGGCGCGGACTGGTTCGTGCGTAACCGGAAAGCGCCTCACGTCGACCGTGAGGCGTGGACGGTCAAGTTCGAGCCTACCGTGGTGGCCAGCTACGGCTCGGTTTCGACCGAGGTGGCGAAAATCGTGGCCGTGAACGACGATTACGACAAAGTCCAAAAGGCGGTCGACGCCACGCGGGCCAAGTTCGGGGACCATGTGTCCGCGGCCAGATCTCAGCCTTACTACGGCGATATCACCAACCCGAACGCCAACAAGGGCAATGTCGTCAAATACCTGTCGAAGACGGAGGGCATCCCACTGGAGGAAATCGCCACGATCGGCGACCAGCCCAATGACGTGCTCATGTTCGCCCACTCGGGGCTCAGCATCGCCATGGGCAACGCCAGCCACGAAGTCCAGGAGGCGGCTCGCCGGGTTACGACCTCCAACGAGGACGAGGGCTTCGCCAACGCGGTGGAAACGTTCATCCTCACCTGAGAAGGTTTCATATGAGAAGGGAAACCTAAATGACTACCGAGCCAAACGCGCCAGCGGACGTCTTCGTGATCTTCGGGATCACCGGAGACCTGGCCAAGAAAATGACCTTTCGCGCTCTGTACCGCCTGGAGCGCCGGAAGATGCTCGACTGCCCGATCGTGGGAGTAGCTCGAACAGATTGGTCGGCCGGCACCCTTCGGGACAACGCCCGGCGTGACATCGAGGACAGCGGCGAAAAGGTGGATGAGGACGTTTTCGAGCGGCTGGCCGAACGCCTTTCCATGGTCTCGGGCGATTATACGGACCCCAGGACCTACGACCGCATCGCCCGCGCCATCGAGGGCCGCCGCGTCCCTGTTTTCTACCTGGAAATCCCGCCCTCGCTTTTCGGGCGGGTGGTAGAAGGCCTGGCCGCCGCCGGCTTGACGGCCAACGCCAGGGTCGTCGTCGAGAAGCCGTTCGGCCACGACCTGGCGTCGGCCCGGGCTTTGAACGCGGAGCTGCGCAAATTGCTCAACGAGGACCAAATCCTACGCATCGACCATTTTCTCGGCAAAGAACCGGCCATGGACATATTGTTCCTGCGTTTCGCCAATTCTATTCTCGAGCCGCTCTGGAACCGGGACCGTATCCAGTGCGTGCAGATCACCATGGCCGAGAATTTCGGGGTCGAGGACCGCGGCAGCTTTTACGACCCGGTGGGTGCCCTCCGTGACGTGGTGCAGAACCACCTGCTGCAGCTCCTCGGCCTGTTCGCCTCCGAGGCGCCCGTCACGGTCGACGCCGACGGCCTGCGCGACAAGCGGTACGAGGTCTTCAAAGCCATGCCGTCTGCCGACCCCCGCCACTATGTCCGCGGGCAGTACGACGGCTACCTGTCGGTACCGGGGGTGGCACCCGGCTCGCAAACCGAGACGTACTGCGCGCTGAAGCTCGAGATCGACAACTGGCGCTGGTCGGGGGTCCCGTTCTTCATCCGGGCCGGGAAATCGATGGCCGCCCGGGCTACCGAGATGAGGACAATTTTCAAGCCGACGCCTCACTTTCCCTTCGCTCCGCACGCAAATCTGTATCCCGACGAACTGATCCTGCGGATCGATCCCAACCCCGGCGCCGACCTCGTCGTCCAAGCCAAGAAACCGGGGGGCCAGACGCCGCGGACAGTCGACCTCTCTTTGATCTTCTCGGAGGAACTGGGCGATCTGCCCGAGCCTTACGAACGCCTCCTCGGCGACGCCTTGAAAGGCGATTCGAGCCTGTTCACCCGGGAGGACAGTGTCGAAGAGACGTGGCGCATCGTGGAGCCCTTGCTCGAGGCGCCTCCTCCGGTCGAGGTTTACGCCCAGGGGTCGTGGGGACCCGCGTCGGCCGACAAACTCCTGGCCGGTTACCCCCATTGGCGCGAACCCTGGCTGCACTCGCACGCCTCGAGGTGAAGCCGGCCGGCAACTGACGCCCTAGCTCGACGGTCCTGCTTGGCCGGCCAACCATTCGGCCACGGTCCTGGCCACCTCGCCGTCACGACCTCGCAGCCCATGATCGCCGCTGACCCAATGAACGGTGACCTGGCCGGGGATAAGCGCCACCGCGGCCTCCAGTTCAGCCGGCGCGGCAAATGGGTCCCGGGTACCCGAGACGAACAGGCACGGCACCTGGAGATGGCCGAAGTGCTCCGTGCGCAGTCGTTCCGGCTTCCCTGGCGGGTGTAGGGGGTAGCTCACCAGTACGAGGCCGGCCGCCGGCAGACCCTCGGCCACGGCCATGGAACAGATCCGCCCACCCATGGAGCGGCCGCCCGCGAAAAGCCGGCCGGGCCGCAACCCGGTCTCCGCGACCAGGGCCGCCGCCTCTTTCACCACCGCCTCCACCAGGACCGCCGGCTTGTCGGGTACGCTCCGGCCGGCCAAGCGGTAGGGGAAGTCCATGCGCCGGACCTTCCCGCCTTCGGCCGAGGCGGCCTGGTCGATGGCCACCAGAGCAGCCTGGTCCTTGCCGGCGCTGGCTCCCGGCGCCAGCAGCAGGCCCCAGGGTTGTCTACGGCCTTTTGCCAGGGTGCTCAGACCATTTCGTGGAGCATCTCGGCCAGCAGGGCCGCCTCCCGGGACACCTCGTCGTCACGAGAGCCGTGCTCGATGGCTGCCACCAGAGCGTGGCCCTGGCTGCGTACCCTCCACCAGTAGCCGTCGTCGACCCCGACCGGCGTGGGCAGCTCCACCACCCCGACCGTCTCCAGCAGGTTGCGCCGGCGGTCTTCGTCGCCCGGGTCGTTCGCCAGCCGGTCGACGGCACCGAAGAGCTCCTCGATCGAGTGGTAGCGGGCTTCGTCGTCCTCCTCGACCTCTCCGTGGACCTGCTCGAACAGACCGTCGACTTCGTCCTCGTGTTCTTCGGCCACGGTCAGGTCGGAGCCGTCCCAGTTGTAGGCGATCCCGGCCGACTCCAGGAGCATCGATAGCTCCACCCGCTGCTCCGGCAACCATTCCGCCAGTTCGTAGACGAGCTCGCCGGTGCCCTCACCGTCCTCGTCCTGTTCCTCGTCTTCGAACTCTTCCTCGTCGAACTGGTCCGCCCCGCCCTGGTCTTCTGTGACGCCGGCCACTTGGGCTTCGTCTTCGGCCTCAGCCCCGGCGTCGTCGACATCAGGCTCTTCCGCATCAGCCTCAGCGGCGCCAAGGTCCACCGCGCCCGCCTGGCGGCCGGCCAATGCGTCCGTACCGGGCCCCACGTTTACCGACCCCTGCGCCGACCTGGCGCCATCGCCGTTGGCGGCCGCGGCGGCAGACGCGGGCGCCTCCGGGAGAACCTCAGCTTCCCCGTTGGGACTGTCCAGCCCGGTGCCGGCCAGCCCGGTACCGGCCAGCCCGGTCTCGGCCAGCCCGGTCTCGGCCAGCTCGGTCTCGGCCAGCTCGGCCGTACCGGCCAGATCGGCGGCCCCCATCTCGCCCCCGGGCGTCACGTCTGACTGCGGAAGGGCCACCACGCGCCCCTTGTCCGCCGCGCCCACCTCGAGCCGGGCACGCGCCCGCTCCTCTTCGTCCGCTTCCTGCGCCGGGCCGGCACTCGGAGCCACCAGCCGGCACAGGACCTCGGCCTGGTGGCGGATGTCGTCGTCGAGAGCTTCATCGGCCCCGAGTGCCCCGAGGAGGCGGCGGGTGACCCGCCCGACCGCGGCCAGGTGGTCGGCGTCCATGCCCGGTATGTAGTCGAGGGAGAAGACGGCTACCGATGCCTCGCTCAGGGCGGCATCGGCGAGCATGTCGGTCGGGTCGTCCCGGAGCCTCCTGGCCGCGTCGTAGAGCTCGCGGGCGACGGCTTCGCCTTCTTCGCCCTCGGCATCGTCGGCGGTGGCCTCCTCGTCTTCGTCCCGGTCCTCGTAGCCTTCGTACCTGCTGTCAGATACGTGGCCCGTGACCCGGGCCACCAGCTGGTCTACCTCGGCCTCGTCCACAGCCAGGATGACCAGCTCTTCCTCCTCGAAGCGGTGGCTTATCCCGGCATTGATAAGGGCTTCTATCAGGCGCGCCCTCGTCGGGTCGTCCCACATGTCGAGCCGGTAGCCCACTTCGTCATCATCGGGACCGGACTCGAGCTCGGGCAAAGACGACGCCACCAGGCGTTCGCCACAACTGTGGCACCTCCCGCGGCTCGTGACCTCGTAACCGCAGTTGGCGCAGTACCAGACCTTGGTGGGCACAGCGGCTTTACCCCTGCCCCTTCGGCGGCTGTCTCTTCGGGAGGACCGGGGCAGCGCGCCCGGAGTTCCCGCTCGACGGGCCAGCGGGCCGGCCACCGGACCGGCCAATGGGCCCGGTAGTCCCCTCGGCCGGTTTCATCTGCTCGTGGTACTCCTCTTCCACGTTTACAGACCATACGTCGTGAGAAGCCCCCATGATGTTTTCGACTGTCAGCATGGCTGTGTACATCGAATGGTCCTGGTTGTTGTACCGGTGCATCCCGTTGCGGCCCACGGGATGAACGTTGGCGACGTTCACCTCCAGCCACTTTCGTAGCATCTCGACGTTACGCGCGTAGTCGGCATCGTAATAAGGGTAGGCCTTTGGCATCCTCACGACGTAGCCGGCGTCTACGGTGGCCGGGTCGACCAGGCCCAGCCGGCCGATTTCTCGCCGCCCCAGGTCGACCAGATCCTCGTCCGGCATCGACCACATTTCGTCCCCCTCGAACACGAAGTACTCGAGGCCGAGGCAGGTTGAGCCGGATTTGACCATGTAGGGCGACCATCGGCCAAAGTTCTGGATCCGCCCCATCTTCACTGTTGGGTCATGGACGTAGACCCAGTTGTCCGGGAACCCGGCCGACTCCGGGACGACCAGCGCCACAGTGATGTGGTCTCTGTAGTGGAGGTCGTCCGCCGCCGCCAGCACGTCCGCCGGCGGCGGAGGGTCGAGCGCCCTCACCAGAGCCGAGATCGGCATCGAGGAGATGACCGCGCTGCAGTGGCGGGAAGTTACGGCGCCGTCGGTCACGGACTCGACCGTTACCGCCCTCCCACCCTCGCAACGGATACGGGTCACCCTTGCCTCCATCAGCACTTTGGACCCAGCCGCTTCGACCATTTCGCAACAGCGTTCCCACATCATCCCGGGCCCGAGGCGCGGGTATTCGAACTGGTCGATAAGCGTCGTTATCTCCCGCTGGCCTTTTTTGGGGAAAAGGGCGTTTGTGACCGCGTTCAAAAGATTGAGGTTTTTGATGCGTTGCGCGGCCCAGTCGGCTTGCAGTTCTGAGCCGGGATAACCCCATACCTTCTCCGTATAAGTCTTGAAGAAGTGTTTGTACAAACGCCAACCGAAACGGGCCGCCACCCACCCTTCGAAGGTGCTCTGGTCCTTAGGCGGGTGGACGCGCGCCCAGCCATAGGAGGCGGCACAACGCAATGATTCCACTGCTCCCAGGTTGCGCAGCGCGTTCATGGGCTTGAGCGGGTACTCGTAATACTTACCCTGGTAATAGATCCGGCTCATCCTGGGCCTGACCATCAACTCCTCGCCCGGCAGGATCTCGTGCCAGAGGTCCTCGACCGCCTTCACTTTGGTGAAGAACCGGTGCCCGCCGATGTCAAAACGCCAACCATCTCGCTCGACCGTGCGGGAGATGCCGCCCACCGTGTCGTCGGCCTCCAGCACGGTGCAGGTCTGGCCGTGGCCGGCCAGCACGTAGGCGGCAGTCAACCCGGCCGGGCCGGCCCCGATGATGACTACGTCGTCGGCGTTGGCCCCCCGGTAAGCATCCTTCACGTCGGAGTTGGCACGGCTAGCTTTTACGGGCACAAATAGGCTCCTGGCAGAGGTGGGACGAACGACCCCGTCGAGGCCAATCAGCCTACGACGACCCATTCTGCCGCTCACAGTGCGTTCCGGGCCAGACAGCCACCGGACCTTAGGAAGCTCTCAGGTTTAAACAACTTTCCGGGACAAAGTAAGGGCGCCGGGCGGCCGGGTGACCGGATGCGCCGGGCGAGTCGTCCCAAAAAGCGCGCTTATCCGGGCGGCCGGTGTGCCTCTCGAGCGTGCGTTCATCGACCGCGTGCCGGCCACCGGCGCTTCTGTGAGGTAATTCAGGCTCGCTCAGATATTCAAGCTGCCACTCTACGTGGGGAACTTGGTCAGGTTCTCGTACTCGTAATAGGAGGTGTCCTCCGTAATGAGAGTCTGGCCCCCTGGGCTCAACATCTGCAGCCAGCTGGCCAGGTTGCCGCAGCTGTTACCAAAGCCCTGGTAGCCATTGCGCCAGACCAGCCACAGGGTGCCCCCAGGGCTGACCCGGTCC
>DATJUH010000007.1:0-27082 GCA_035502515.1 Acidimicrobiales bacterium | reverse complement strand
CGTTTTCGAGCTCGGCCAAGGCTTGGCGGACGACTGTGCGGCTGACCGAGTACCGGGCACACAGCTCCGCCTCGGAAGGCAAGAGGCTGCCCTCGGCCCCGTTGTCCTCCATCCCCTTCACCAATATGCGCTTGAGCTGTAGGTAGTAGGGCTCGAACGAGCGGAAGTCGATGGCTGGGTAGGCGGTCTCGGTCACGAGCAGGTTGGGCTCACCGGATCTGGGTGATCGAGATCGAACGGATGATGTGCTTCTGGAACACTATAAACAGTATGGCAAGTGGGACCAGGGTTATCACCGACCCGGCCAGCGCGTAGTTCCACTGCGAGTTCATGTTGGACTGGAAGTTCGCCAACCCGGTGGTAAGCACGTAGTGGTTCTGGGACTCGGTCACGATGAGTGGCCACAGGAAGTTGTTCCAGCCGAACACCAGCGCGATCAGTGTGGCGGTAATGATGGCGGGCCTCGACAATGGCACGATGATACGGAACAGTACCCGGGTGTCGGAGGCCCCGTCGACGCGGGCGGCGTCGATCATTTCCTGGGGGATATGGCGGAAGAACTGCCGCAGGAGGAAGATAGTGTACGGAGTGCCGAACACGTACGGGAGGAAGATGGCCCAGTATGTGTTGAGGAGGTGGGCCTCCTTCATGATCGTGTAGAGCGGGATGACCGTCACCGCGCTCGGGACCATCAGCGTCACCAGGAACAGCCAGAAGATAAGGTCTCGGCCCGGGAAACTGAGCCGGGCAAAGGCAAACGCACCCAGGATACTGAAGAATACCTGCCCCACGGTGAGCGCCGCCGTCACAATGAAAGTGTTGGCCAGGTAGCGGGCAAAGCCCGCGTTCGACCAGACGTACGCGAAGTTGTGCAGGTACAGGCTATGGGGCGGGTACCAGGCGGGCTGGCTGAAAATCTGGGAAATGGGTTTGAAGGCGGCGAACAGCGTCAGTACGTACGGGACCATGAAGACCAGGGCGATCGCGGTCATGACGAGGTAAAACAGGGTGAGCTTTATGACTTTCGTGGCGGTCCCTTTCCGCGTCCTCGTCTGCCGGGCACTGTGGGGGCCGGGCCCGGCGCCGATATCGAGGGCGGAGGCGCTCATACCGAGTACTCGTAGGTGGTCCGGTTCCTGAAGAAAAGGAACTGCCCAACGCTGAAAATCAGTATCACCCCGAACAGGAGCACAGACATGGCCGCCGCCTCACCCATCTTGAAGTCCGTGAAGGCCAGTTGGTAGATCTGCAAGTTGAGCACCTCGGTGGAGTTGCCCGGGCCTCCCTGCGTAAGGACGTAGAGGGTGTCGAAGACCTGGAACGAGCCGATCACGCCGGTGACGAGGACGAACAAGAGCGTCGAGTTGAGGAGTGGGAAGCTGATCCGGAAAAACTGCTGGAACTTGTTGGCGCCGTCGAGGTCGGCGGCCTCGTATAGCTCCTTGGGTACGGCTTGCAAACCGGCCAGAAAGAAGAGCATGTTGTAGCCGACGTACTGCCATATGTTGACCAGGGCGACGACGGGCAGCGCCCATTGGGACGAGGACAGCCAGTCCGGGCCATGGATCCCGACGTGGGCTAAGGCGGTATTGACGGCGCCCAGCTGCGGGTCGAAAACCCAGTACCAGATGACGGCCATTGCTACCGGGGTCGACAGGTAAGGGGCGACGAAAAGCACGCGGTAGAGCGCCGACCCTCTTCGGCCCCGATGGAGGGCGATGGCCATGGACAGGGCGACGACGGTCTGTAAGGGGATGTTGAGCAGTACGTAGTACGCCGTTATCCCCAGAGAGTGCGCCGCCTGGTTGAAGCGGAAGATGTTGATGTAATTGCTGAACCCGGCCCAGGTCGCGGGATTTATCTCGTTCCAGTTCAAGAAACTGATGACGAACACCAGCACCACCGGAATGAGCAGGAACATGATGACGCCGAAGAGGCTCGGGGTGAGGAACGGCAGCGCGTGCAGGAAGGCCCGGAAGCCGGCCCCCTGCGGGGGTGCGGCGTGGTCAGGACGCCCCGGGTGGCGGCGCGCCGCGTCGCCCCGCACCGGGGACGCCGCCTGGGGTGAACCTGCCAACGCGGACGCCTTGTTCACTTGGGCGACCTTCCTTGCGCTGCCGTCCTCCGTCCCCCGAGCCTTCCCCCTTACGCCCCCGGGTGCTGCAGCAACTGGTTCGCGTCCGTGGTCGCTTGCGACATAGCTTTGGCCACCGGTTCCGTCCCGAGCCACGCCGGACCGAGGTCATTGCCAAGTGTCACGATGACCTGGCCGGCTTCGGGCGCCACGGGCAGAGTTTCCACTTTGCCGGCCTCCGCCTCCTGCAGGAAGGGGCTCACGTCGACGCCCTTGGCCTTCCAGTAGTCGAGGAATGTGTTGTCAAGCGCGCCGATACCGGGCCATATGTACCCACCCGAGCCCATTATGTCCTCCGAAGTTGGCGAACCGAGCCATTGCTCGAGCTCCCATGCCGCGGCCTGGTTGGGGCTGTGCACGTTGATGGCGTCGATCAGGCCGTTGGTGAAACTCCATCGGCCGTCCGGGCCAGTGGGGACGGGCAGGACCCCGAAGGGGAAGGTGGCCGTGGAGTGGATCGTATCGGTGAACCAGTCACCCTCGAAGTCCATGGCTACCTTGCCCCGGGCAAACAGGGTTACGTCCTGGTTGGTCGGTGCGGTACCGTTGGCGCCGTACTCGCTGGCGGGCGCGGCCACGTGCCACTTGTTCTCGAGATTGACCAGGAACTGCATCGCGGCCACGCCGGCCGGCGTGTCGAAGGTGACGGAGTTGGGGTAGCAGGAGCACTGGCCGAAGGCCCCGGAGGTCTGGGCGAAGACCTTGGCCCCGTTGCTGGCCAGCCAGGGCCCGTACCCTATGTCCGGCTGGTTGACGATGGCGATCCCGTAAGTAGCCACCGAGTTCGGGTTGAACTTCGGCGACAATGCGTTATTGCCGTCTGTGTCGATGGTGGCTTCCTTGGCCAAAGTCAGGAACGTCCCTCCGTTGGTGGGGTTCCAGTTGAGGTTGGCCGGGATGCTGATATGGTGCTGAGCGAAATAGGTTTTGTTGTAAAAGATGCCCTCTGTGTCCCAGTCTTTCGGCAGGCCGTAGATAGCGCCGTCGTGCGAGTGCAGAGCGATCAACGCCGGGCGGTAAATGGACATGTTGACGTGGTACTTCTTGATCAGTGGGGCCAGGTTGAGCATGACCCCGGCCTGTTCGAACTGGGCCAGGAAAGGTGTGTTTACCCAGAAAACGTCCGGGCCGCTGCCGGAGGTGAATTCCGCCGTCAGCTTGGATTCGTAGTCGGGGTAAGGGATCTGTTCGACCGTCACACTTATGTTGGGGTGTGACTTCTCGAAAAGCGCTATCGACTTCTTGTACCCCACCTCCTGTACCGGGTCCCAGAGGGCGTAGGTCAGGTGCACAGTCGGCGCCGAGCTCGCCGCCGCCACCTGCACTCCGCCGAGCCCGACTAGCCCAGCGGTGAGCGACATCGCGACAGCAGTCGCGGCGCCGCGGCATAACCGGCTCGATGGACGGCTACCCGGGACTGACCCGGGACGCAAATCCCCAAAGCGCTGAGGCATGGGTGTCTCCTCCTTTGCTGTGGCCCCAGTTGTGGCCGGGGCATCAAGATGGCCGAGGACGGCAGGGCGGCCGAATGCTCGTAACGCGGAACCCCCTCAGCTGTGTCATCACGTAGCGGCTGTAAGGGTATCATAACAGGATCACAGCATGCGAGGATCACAACCGCACGGCCCAACGGTGCCTTATAGGATGTGGCCCGACGGCCCAGGAGGTGGAGCGATGACACAAGTGGTGTTGACCGGCGGTAGTGGCAAGCTCGGGCGAGCTTGCCTGTCCGAGCTCCTCGAGCACGGTTATTCGGTCACCAACGTGGACCTCGTGCGCCCACCGGACGACCCGTGCCCGTTCGTGCGCGCCGATCTCACTGATATGGGCCAGACGATGGAGGTGCTTCATCAGGTCGACGACCGGCACCGGGGTGTGGACGCCGTGGTCCACCTGGCCGCCGTACCCGCGCCGGGATGGGCGCCGGGATCGGAGTTGTTCCGCAACAACACCGTCAGCACCTATAACGTCTTCTCGGCGGCGAGGCATTTCGGCATCCGCAACGTCGTGTCGGCGTCCAGCGAGACGGTCCTGGGCCTACCGTTCAACGTCCCGCCGCCATACGTGCCCGTGGACGAGGAGTACCCGCCGCGACCCCAATCGGCGTACGCGCTGGCGAAGGCCATGGGAGAGGAAATGGCTCGCCATTTCTGCCGCTGGGAACCGGAGATGAAGATCGTGAGTCTTCGGTTCTCCAACGTGATGCTGGTGGCCGATTATGCCGCTTTTCCCGGCTTCGACGACCACCCCGCTCTACGGAAGTGGAACCTGTGGTCGTACATCGATGCCAGGGACGCGGCTCAAGCTGTACGCAAGTCGCTCGAGGCGTCGTTCAAAGGGGCGGAGGTGTTCATAATCGCCAGCCCCGATACCGTCATGAGCAAGCCTATTACCGAGCTGGTGGCCGAGTTCTACCCCGACGTCCCCTGGCGTCATGAGGTCGGGCCGCTCGACTCGATGTTCTCCGTCGAAAAGGCGCGGCGACTGCTCGGGTACGACCCCAAGTTCACCTGGAGGTCCGAGGTGCGTGGAGGGCAGCCTACGTGACGGCGGGACGACCGTCAGCGCCGGCCTATCATGACGGCGGGCCAAACCCTGTGCGGCCGTTCGCTCTTACGCTCGACTTCCCCAATGGGCCGTTGGCCCCGTCGCGGGGTTTGGTCCGCAAACTCAGTGACATGGCGAGCTTTTTCGAAGACCAGGTCGCGGTCAGCGAATCCCTGCGCGCCGGGAACGACCCGGTGATATACCGCAGCCATGAGGCCGAAGTGCCCGAGCGTCCCGGCAACCTGGCGTTCCTGACCACGACGATTGCCGCCGGCAAAGTGGGCTCGGAGTTTTACATGACGAGGGGCCACCACCACATGCAGGATTCGGGCGAGTTCTACCTCGGGATGTCGGGCGAAGGGCTCATGGTCATGGAGTCACGCGATGGTGAGTTCGCATCAGAACCGCTGGTACCGTCGCTAACCGTGTACGTGCCGCCGGGGTGGGCGCACCGGACCGTTAATACGGGGCCGGGACCACTGGTCTTCTTGGCCGTTTATTTTGCTGGTGCGGGGCACGATTACCGCGCCGTCGAACGATTCGGGTTTTCGCAACGCGTGTACCAGGGCGCTGATGGCCCCGAGCTCCGCCCGCCGTCTCTGGCCGGCGGGTTGGGAGGGCCCCAATGACGACAATCAGGGCCGAGCTCGTAGTCGGCGCTTCCATAGTGCCGGCCGACGGGGCCTACAAACCGCTCGCCGTAACCAACCCCGCTGACCAGGAGGTCATCGGGTACGCACCTGTCGCCGACGCCGGCCTCGTCGACGAGGCGGTGAGCCAGGCGGCAGAGGCGTTCACCAAGTGGTCGGCGACGCCCGCCCCCCAGCGTTCGGCCCGGATGCTCGCCATCGCTTCCTGGGTCAAAGACAACCGGGACCGGTTGGCCCAGACCCTCACGCTCGAACAGGGCAAACCGTTGAGCGAAGCGCGTTCAGAGGTCGACGCCGCCGCCCAGGCCTTTGACTATTACGCCGCCGAAGCCGTGCGCGTTTACGGGGAGATCATCCCGACGGGGTCGCGGACGCTGCGAAGCCTGGTCCTCCGTCAACCGATGGGGGTCGTGGCCGCCATCACCACGTGGAATTACCCCCTCGGGCTGATGGCGTGGAAGATTGCCCCGGCGTTGGCCGCCGGTTGCACCGTGGTGGCCAAACCGGCCGAGGAAACGCCCCTGGCCGTGCTCGACATGGTGGCGGGGGCGGCGGCGTCGGGGTTGCCGCCGGGAGTGCTCAACTCGGTAAACGGGGACGGGCCTACGGTCGGGATGCTGCTGGCCGGTCACCCGAAGGTGACGAAGATCAGCTTCACGGGTGGCACGGCAACGGGCAAACGGCTACTGGAGCTGGCGGCCAGGGACGTAAAACGAGTCACCCTGGAGCTCGGAGGCCATTCTCCGATGATCATCAGTGCGGATGCGCCGATGGACAGAGCGGTAGCCGACGCCGTCAAGAGGTCCTTCCGCAACGCCGGCCAATTGTGCAACTCGGTCAACAGGATCTTCGTCGAGCGGGCGGTGGCCGACGAGTTCGTGGGCAGGTTCGCGGACGCGTCGACGAAACTGGTCGTCGGGGCCGGCCTCGACGACCCCGATGTCGGGCCTATGTCCAACGAACGGGGCCGGGAGCGGGTGGAGGAGCACGTGGAGGAAGCTCGCCGACGGGGGGCAGAGGTGCTCGTCGGTGGCCGGCGACCCCACGATGAATCCCTTTCCCGAGGTTTTTATTACCTACCGACAGTAGTAGTGGGCGGGGACGGCATGACCATGCTGCGGGAGGAGACTTTCGGCCCGGTGGCGCCGGTCGTGGTCGTCGACGACCTGGACGAGGCGATCGAACGGGCCAACTCTCTTGAATACGGGCTGGTCTGCTACCTGTACACCCGGGATCTGCGGACCAGCCTGCTCGGCGCCGAGCGGCTCGAGTTCGGCACCGTCAACGTCAATAACGTCGGCGGGGGCGAGGTGGCATTTCCCTATAGTGGCTGGAAGCAGAGCGGCCTCGGCACCGAACTCTCACACCAGGGCCTCGAAGAGTACCTCAACACCAAGCACGTGAGGATCGAGGCCGGCTACACCTGAGCGTGGCTTCGGTAAGCGTGGCCAGCAGCCTTCAGCCGCCTCGAGCGGCCCCAGGCGGCCTCAGGCGGCCGGACCGGCGAGCAGGACCTTGATGGCCTGTCCCGCCCGGAGCAAGCCGATCGCCGACGGCCCTTCGCTCAAGGGGAGGACGTCGGAAATAATCCTGGACGGGTCGACCAGGCCCTGGTCGATCAGGCTGACGGCCGTCCGCACGTCGTCAGGGGTGTAGGCCCGGACGCCGATCATGGTGACCTCGCGGAACATGAGGTCCTGCAGGTCGACCCCCACCACCCCGGGGTAGGCCCCGACGACGACGGCGGTACCCCCCGTGGTGGCCCACCTCAGCACCTCGGGCGCAGCAGCCGGATGGCCGGTGCAGTCGAAGACCACATCGACCCGCCTGTCCTTATCGATTCGACTGTCCCTGGCCGGCGACGCCACCAGCTCGAAGCCCAGTTCGGCGGCGGTTCCGGCCCGGCCGCTGGATGGTTCACTGATAGTGACGGCGGCGCCGAAGATCCGGGCGCAAGTGGCGACCAGCAAACCGATGGGGCCCGCCCCCAGGACGTGTACCCGGTGGCCGAAGCGGACGTCTCCCTTGCCGACGGCGTGTACGGCGACCGCCAGCGGCTCTATCAGCCCGGCCTGGCGGAGCCCGATTGACGCGGGCAAGGGCAGGAGCTGTCCGGATGGAGCCGCCACCAGTTCCGCAGCGCCTCCGTTGGCGTCGATCCCCACGAAGCCAAGGTGTTCGCACGTGTTCGGCTGTCCGTGCCGGCACGAGCGGCATGAGCCGCATGTAAGCAGTGGGTTGACAAAAACCGGTGCCCCGGCGGCCAAATGTCCGGGGTCCTGGGCGACGCGTCCGACGATCTCGTGGCCGATCACCAGGCCCGGCTTGGCCCGTGGGTGCTCACCGGCGCAGATGTGCAGGTCGCTCCCGCAAATTCCGGCATATGCCACTTCGACTAGGGCCCAGCCCGGCGGCGGTTCCGGCGCGGCTACCGAGACCGTCTGCACCAGTTCGCCCCCCTGCCACATCAAAGCCTCCACTGTTCCTCCTCTCGGATCCTGCTGCCAGGTAGGCGTGCCAGATCAGTTGTGGCCAGATCAGTCGTGCCACATCAGTCGTGCCACATCAGGCGTGACAGATCAGCTGTGGCCCGATCAGGCGTGCCCGGGCCATTCTGTTCCGGCCGGCGGCCGGGAGGCACAGCGAACGGATGCCAAGACACGTTGGTCAGACCATCTTGTCATGATAGGATATCAAGCTCGTACCACGGGCCCAGCCTGATTACGCTTTTACCACAACCTCAACCATAACTACACGTCGAGGAGGTCGACCATGAACCACCGTAGCTTGGGAAAGACCGGTCTGCAGGTGTCGGAGTTGGGCTACGGTGCCTGGGGCATCGGAAAATCGAACTGGATTGGCGCTGACGACGAAGAGTCGCTGCGGGCGCTCCACCGGGCCGTCGACGAGGGCGTCAATTTCCTCGACACTGCGCTCGCCTACGGGAGTGGGCACAGCGAGGGGTTGGTGGGCCAGGTGGCCCGGGAGGCGAATGGCGCCGTATACGTGGCCACGAAAATCCCGCCCAAAAACATGGTCTGGCCCGCTCCAAAGGGCGTACCGGCCGACGACGCCTACCCGGCCGACTGGGTCATCGAGTGCACCGAGCGGAGCCTGTCAAACCTCGGGCTCGACACTATCGACGTGCAACAGTTCCACGTTTGGTCGGACGAGTGGGTGGACCAGGGGAGCTGGCGGCAAGGGATAGAAACACTCCGGTCCCAGGGGAAGATCAGGTTTTTCGGCGTCTCCATCAACGACCACCAACCTTCAAACGCCATAGCGCTGATCGGTTCCGGGCACGTCGACACGGTGCAGGTCATTTACAATATTTTCGACCAGAGCCCGGAGGACGAGCTTTTTCCCGCGGTGCAGGCGGCCGGCGTCGGCGTCATAGTGAGGGTGCCATTCGACGAAGGTTCCCTCACCGGGCGGGTCAACCCGGGCACGACGTTCCCTGATGGCGACTTCCGCAACAGATATTTCGGGGGCGACCGGAAAGAGCAAGTGTGGGAACGGGCCCAGGCCATTGCCAAGGACCTTGCCGCGCCGGTGGAGCGCCTGCCCGAAATCGCGCTCCGGTACTGCCTTTCTCAGCCGGCCGTTTCTACCGTGATCCCCGGGATGCGTTCGGTCCGCAACGTCGATGCCAACGTCGCCGCCGCCGCCCTCGGGCCGCTGTCTCCGCAAGAGGTCGACATCCTTCATCACCACCGCTGGGTGAGGGACTTCTACTCCTCTTAGGCGGTCCGTCTTCGCTATGTCCCGCCGCCCGCACAGCACCGGTCTGTTGGGCCATAAAGTTGGGCTATGGCGATAGAAAAAACGGTCTTGCGCGCCGGCGTTGTCGGCGCCGGGACCGGAGGTTTGCTCAGTTTGCGGGCCCTGCAGGCCTCGGAGCGCTACGAACTCGTAGGCGTGGCCGACCTCCGCCCAGGCCCCCTCGAGCGGGTAAGGGGCGAGTTCCCGGGGCTTGAGCTCTATGCCAGCGGCGAGGGCCTGCTCGAAGCGGCGAGCCCGGATGTGGTCTGCGTCAGCACCTTCGCCGGCAGCCACGCCGAGGTGGCCGAACAGGCCATGGCCGCAGGCGTGAGAGGCTTACTACTGGAGAAGCCGGTATGCGACACGTGGGCGTCCGGCCAGACCGTCCTCGACCAATTGAAGCGAAGGGGGCTGCCCGTAGTGGTACCGCACGGCCTCTTGGTGAGGAGCGGGCCAAAAGAGCTCCTGCGCCGCCTCCGGGCCGGCGAGGTGGGCTCGATCGAACTAATCGATATCCAATGCACAGGTTGGGACCTGATCAACGCGGGCATACACTGGACCGACTTCGCCCTGGCCGCGCTGGGCGACGATAAGGTCGAATGGGTTATCAATGCCTGTGACGCGCACACACGGACCTTTCGGGACGGCCTGGAAGTGGAGACCGAGGCCGTGACCTACGCCGGGACCCGTTCAGGGGCCAGGATCGTAATGCACACCGGCGACTCCATCCCTCTTTCCCGCCCGGAAAAGGCATTGGTGTTCAGGATCTACGGCAGCGAGGGGAGCGCCGAGTTCTGGGGCTGGGAGGACCGCTTTCGCCTGCGCCGCTCTGAGCAGCCTGAGGGTGAGCTGTTCCGGATCCCGTCATTTGCCGCCAGTCCACACCAGATTTACCTCGAACAACTGGCCGAAATGATCGCATCGGGGCAGGCCGATTACGAGCTGCCGGAACTGTCACTGGCTGCTCTGGAGATGTGCGAGGCGGCCTACGTTTCGAACCGCCACCGGTGCGCCGTGCGTCTGCCGCTGGCCGGCTTCGTCGCCCCGCCGCAAGTCTCGTGGGACCCGGGCGCGTCCTACCGCGGGATGGGAGGCCGGGATGGGCGCGCCCTCTGAGTTTGTCATCGTCGGCGGCGGTTGGCGGGCCGAGTTTTTCCTCCGGGCGGCCCGGGGGATGCCGGGGCTGGTCACGTGCGCTGGGGTCACGTCACGACGAGCGGAACGGCGAGAGGAGCTGCACCGCCAGTTCGGGGTGGGCACGTTCGCAACGGTGGACGACGCCCTGAAGTGTGGCAGTGACTTCGTGGTCCTGGCCACCAGCCGCGAGTCGGCGCCGGACCTGCTGGAAGACATCTGTGCTCAAGGGGTACCGGTCCTCCTGGAGACACCGCCGGGCCTCGACATACCGGCGCTCCGGCGCTCATGGAGGGTGAGCCGGGGCAGTCGGGTGCAAGTGGCGGAGCAGTACCGCTTCCAGCCGCACCATGCCGCCCGCTTGGCGGTTCTCGACCAAGGCGTGATCGGCGAGCGTCACCAGGCCCGCCTGTCCGTGGCCCACGGTTACCACGCAGTCAGCCTTTTCTACGACTACCTGGGCCTGAGCAGCGAAGACTGGCAGGAGATATCGGTCAGCGCCCGGCGCATAAGCGCGCCCGTCGTGCGTGGCCCGGGCCGGCTGGGGCCACCGGAGCAAGAGGAGATAGTTACGAGCGACCGAATGCTGGCGGTGCTCGGCCGCGGGACCAAAAACGGCATTTACGATTTCGATGGAGAGCAGTATTTCTCCGAGATCCGCCGGCAAAGCGTGGCCGTCCGGGGGGAAAGAGGAGAGCTGGTCGACGACGAGGTGGTGTACCTCCCGCCCGGTGCCGCCTGGCGGGCTCGCTCCGACCGGCTGGTGAGAGTCGAAGGGGGCCAGTACGGGGACCTACGGCAGTTGGGCCTGGTCGAGATCCGGTTCAAGGACAAGGCTGTTTTCAGCCAAAGGGCCGGGCTCGGCCCGGTCACCGATGAGGAGGTGGCTGTTGCCGAATGCCTCGTCCGGATGTCCGAGTACGTCCGTGGTGGCCCCGAATTTTATTCTGTGTACCGCGCCTGTTGTGACCGCTACCTCGAGACGGTAATAGAGGCCAGCGCCGAACAGCAACGTGCTGTCGTGTGCAGACCCGACGACTGGATGGACGCAGGCTCATGACGTGTAAGGAGGGCCGTGGCTAGGGCGATAACTGTGCTGGTGACCGGGGGCGCCCGGGGCCTGGGGGCGGCGATCGCATCGCGGCTCCGGGCCGATGGGCTCACCGTTGTAACCCTGGATCTCGCCGGTGCCGACATCAGCTGTGACGTAAGGGACGACCACGCATTGGGGAAGGTGGCCGGCGACGTCGGCCCCGTCGACGCCCTGGTCAACTCGGCCGGGATCGTCGGCCCCAATAAGCCTTTGGTGGAGACCACTTTCGAGGAGTGGAGGCAGGTCCTCGACGTCAATGTCCTCGGCACGGTGAACACCATGCGGGTGTTCGTTCCCGGGATGCGCGACCGGGGTTGGGGCCGGGTGGTGAATATCGCCAGTATGGCCGGCAAGGACGGCAACCCCAATCTGTCCGTCTACTCGGCTTCGAAGGCGGCCGTCATCGGTTTGACCAAATCAGCCGGCAAGGAACTGGCCACTTCGGGCGTCCTGGTCAATGCCATCGCGCCGGCGGTCATCGAAACGCCGATGATCCAGGACACGACGCCGGAGGTCCTGGCCTACATGACCAACCTCATCCCCATGAAACGTCTTGGCCGCCCCGAGGAGGTGGCCGAGCTGGTGGCTTTTCTCGTTTCGGACCGGGTCAGCTTCTCCACTGGCGCTGTTTATGACATAAGTGGCGGGCGCGCCACCTACTGAAGGACGAAAAGGGGAGGTCACACCAGGACTTTGCGCGCTAGGGTAATGATAAGGACACCTGGCGCGCACAGATTCCGGCCGGCGGGGCCAAATTGGCGGGGCCAAACTGGCTAGCCCAAACTGGCGGGAGCCTGGCAGCGCCAAACCGGTGGGGCCAAACTGGCGGGGCCAAACTGGCGGGAGCGCCCTGGCGGGGCCAAACTGGCGGCGCCAAACCGGCGGGGCCAAACCCCCGTAGCTGGCCGTAGGTAGCGACAATGGGCCGGCCCGAGGTGCGGCCGCAGACCAGCACAGGAGCAGCGGCTCAGTCCACGATCGAAGCCAGGGGGAGGCCGTTTTCCTCGCAGAAACGGACATACTTGGCCAATTTGGTCTCGGCCGTTTCGGTGAAGATGATGTCGCCGTCCGGGCCGAAGTACTCGATCGGGCCGTGAATGGAGAACAACGTAACCATTTCCTCCTCGCCCGCGTTTACCAGCGTGTGTATGTCACCGGGTGGTTCGAACACGTAAGTGCCGGGCCGCGCCACCCAGTCGCGCTCGAGGTAACGCCATTCTCCCTTTATTACCCACGCTTCCACGGCGTCTAGATGCCGGTGAAGGCTGACCGTCCCCTGCTTGGTCACCCGCAGGAGGTTGGTCCAGCACCCCCGTTGCGGGCAGATGCGGAGGGGCTTGAAAAAGATCCCGTCCGCCTGCGGGACCCAGGGGATCGCCTCGGGGTCCCTCAACTGGTCGTCGCTGGCCCGTAGTTCAGCCGGGATAGTTACTTCTTCTACCTGTTCTCCACCCATACCTCTTGAGGCTAACACTCTGCCGGTGCGAACATGTCCGTAGTTGCTGGAAGATGTGACAGCTTGCTGCGGTCACCTAACCTGGGATGACAGGATCCTCTGATTATGTCATCTCGGGAAGGGAGAGCCGTGGAGCAACGCCAGTTGGGCAAAGACGGCCCCATGCTCTCGGTTGTGGGTGGTGGCCGAGACGCTGGCCCCCTCCGCCCCGTCGATGCGGAAATGTAAAACTGAGCGGGACGAGCTACTAGCGGAAGGACAGTCGTGGATCTCAATTTGACGGGACGGGTGGCGCTGGTCAACGCAGCCAGCCGGGGCCTCGGGCGGGGGATCGCCGAGGCCCTGGCGGCCGAGGGTGTCCGGCTCGTGATATCGTCCCGAAGCCAGGAGGCGGTCGACAAGACGGCGTCTGAAATAGTCTCCAATTACGGCGCCGAAGTGGTCCCGGTGGCGGCGGACGTGTCCCGGCCCGAAGCGGCCGAAACGCTCGTCGGGGCGGCCGTCCAGCGTTTCGGCCGGCTCGACATCCTGGTCAACAACAGCGGCGGGCCGCCCGGCGGTTACTTCCAGGATTTCGACGACGCCGCCTGGCAAAAAGCGTTCGAGCTCTTGTTGCTCAATGTGGTGCGGATGGTCCGGGCGGCGCTGCCGCAGCTGCGCTCGAGCGGCCACGGCCGGGTGGTCAACGTGGCTTCGACTTCGGTGCGCCAACCTATAAAAGGGCTTATCCTGTCCAACAGCTTGCGGGCCGGAGTGGCGGCGTTGGCCAAGACCATCTCCGACGAGTTGGCGCCCGACCAGATAACTGTCAATACCGTCCTGCCGGGCCGGATCCTCACCGACCGGTTGCGGGAGATGTTCATACCGAGGGCTCGGGAGGCCGGCGTCCCCGTCGACGACCTGGCCCGGACCGAGGTGGCGAAGGAGATCCCGCTCGGCCGGGTGGGGGAACCCAGCGATATGGGCAGCCTGGTGGCGTTCCTGTGCTCCGACGCCGCCGCTTACATCACCGGCCAGCTCATCGCCGTGGACGGCGGGCAGGTGCGAGGGCTCTATTGAGGGACAGCCCGCAATAGCGCTCTGGCGCCGGCAGTCCCCGATTTCCCGTGTTTACTCATTGGGCTACTTGGCGGCGCTCTCGCCTATTTGCCCACGGCCTGGTGCACCCAGCTCACGGCGCTGGACCCTTCCCCGACGGCGGCGGCCACTCTTTTCATCGAGCCCCGCCGCACGTCGCCGGCGGCGAACACGCCCGGCACGCTCGACTCGAAGGGGAACGGAGACCGGCCCAGCACCTCGAACATATGGCGGGCCGCCTCCTCGGGCAGAGCGGTGCCGGTATAAACGAACCCGGATTGGTCTCGTTCGACGCCGTCCAGCCAGCCCGTCGAGGGCTCGGCGCCGATGAAGCAGAACAAACCCTGACATATGTAGTCATTACTCGTCCCATCGGCCGGGTTGGCCACCGTAATCGACTCCAGGTGCTTGGCCCCGTTGAGGGCTACGACCTCGCTCGAGAGGTGGACCTCGATCCGCGGGTGGGACTCCACCCGGTCGACCAGGTAGCGCGACATCTTTTTGGACAGGTCGTCGCCGCGGCATATCAACCGGACGAGGCTTCCCTTGCCGGCCAGGAATATGGCCGCCTGTCCAGCCGAATTGGCCCCGCCGATGACAGCCACTTCGGCGCCCTCGCACGAACGGGCCTCCAGTTCCGTGGCCGCGTAGTGGATGCTCGTGCCCTCGAACTCCGACCACCGCTCCAGGGGTAGTTTCCCGTAGCGAGCCCCGGTAGCCACGACCACAGCGTGAGCCGGGACCTGCGCCCCGGTGGAAAGCGTAATGACGAGCTGACCGTCGACCGTTTCCAGCCGGCACGCTTCGCACGGGCTATTGACTAGAGCACCGAACTTCACCGCTTGTAACAGAGCTTTTGCCGTCAGATCCTGACCGGAGACGCCCCTCGGGAAACCGAGGTAGTTCTCGATGCGGGTGGTCGCCCCCGCCTGCCCACCCGGCGAATTGGACTCTACCAGCACCGTGTCCAGGCCCTCCGAGGCACCGTACACGGCGGCGGCCAGGCCGGCCGGCCCGCCCCCCACCACGACCAGGTCGAACACCCGCCCGGGCACTTCCCGGTAGACCAGCCCGAGCTCCTCGGCCAGGAGCCCGGGTGTGGCCTTGAGCAGCACTTTCGTCGGCGTCACCACTATGGGCAGGTCATCGGCTGACGCCTTGAGGAGCTGGCTCAGAGCGCGGCCTTCCTCCAAGTCGGCGTCGACCCAGGCGTGGGGCAGCCTCAAGCGGGCGGCCCAATTACGCAGGGCCAGAGTCGGAGCCGAAACCTCCTCACCGAGGATCTCGACGCTCTTGGCCGCCTCGTTGTGCCTCAAGAGCTCCCGCCGCGCCATGAAGGCGGAAAGTACGACGTCGGACAGTTCGGCGTCTTCGGCCATCACCCGGCGGAACGTTGAGCGCGGCATCCTGTACAGGCGGGCGGGCGTGGCGGTACGGGCGGTGAGGTAGGCCAACTGGCCGGTCAACAGGTTGAGCTCGCCCAGGAACTGACCCTGCTTGAGCGTGGCCACCACCTCCTCAGGCAGACCGGGAGCCGCTTCCCGCACAATCTCGACCTCGCCGGAGCCGATGCCGAAGAAGTCGTAATCACCCTCGCCGGCCCGGTAAAGCACACGTCCGGCCTCGAAATCGGCCGGCTCGGCGTGCGCCTTGAGCCGGGCGATTTGAGCCTCGGTGAGAAGTGGGAAACTGACCTCGTCAGGTGGCCACCCTGTTCCCTGGGGCTCGTCAGTGCTCATCGGAACATTATGGTCGTCTAACCCCGCTCCTTGGCTTGGGACCATCCGGGCTCGAGCTCCGTGGACTGGGCCGGGCCCAAACGACCGGCCGGGACCACTGTGTTGGGGCGCCCGAAACCGCGGCCGGCCTTACAGCACCACCCACGTCGTGCGCACTGGGTGCCCGTCGTCGGGCGTCCAGCGCAAGCTGATCGGTCCGGACCCAACCGGGTAGGCCTCGAACCGTCCCCATTCGTCGCACCTCACGGACAGCTCGTTTTGGCCGGGGCCGGCGTCGCCTTGGCGGATGTCGACCCGCCCGGCCACACCCGGTTCGACCTGACCGATTACCCGGTAATGGCCGGAGGCGTCCGGGCTGGCTTCGAGCGTGATGGCGTACGGCGGCGCTTCGAAGCGGAGCAGTACTTCTTCCTTGCCGCCGCGAACGGCGCCGGCCAGCTCCCTCGAATCGGCGATCAAAGCCGCCAGCTCGGCGTCCGGGTCCCGCCAGGACAGCAGGTCCAGGGTGAACTCGGTTACAGACGCCGGTGGGGCGTCGAACTTCGCCACCGCCTGACGGAGCTCCGCCAGCAGGCTTTCTTCCTCGTCCGGCCCGGGGGTCTGGTCGTCCCCGGGACCGCCCTTTCCGGGCCCAGTCATGTAAATCATGGCGAGCTCAGCAGGTCGTCGGGGTGAGTTTTGGCGGAGATGCTCGAGCGCAGCTTCTGGAGGCAGCGGGCCCGGGTGGGGCCGATGCTGCCCACTGGCATGCTCAGGGCGGCACCCACCTCCTGGTACGAGGGGGGTGGGTCGCTGGCCAGTATGCGCAGCAGCTGCCGGCACCGCTCAGAAATGTGGTGGAGGGCGGCCCACAACTCGGCGTCGCGTTCGCGGACTATGACCCCTTCCCCCGGGCTCGGTCCTACGTCGGCTACTTCGGGGACGGCGTCGAGGGAAACGCCCTGGCGGCCCCGCCGGCGTATATGGGCAAGGCACTCGTTGCGGGCCGTGGTGGCCAGCCAAGACCCGACCGCATCCGGGTCGCGTATTCGGTCGAGATGCTCGACGAGGCGCAGCCACGTGGTCTGCACCACATCGGAGGCGTCGTCACCGCTCAAGCGGTACGACCGGGCGATCGACCACACGAGAGACTGGTAACGCTCCACCAGAGGCGCCCAAGCAGCCTGGTCGCCCGCGGCGGCGCGACGGACCAAAGCACCGGGGGCGGCGTCCATGGCGAGAGTATAGCGAGGCACTTCAGTGACAATTGTCATGGCACGTACCAGCCGAGGTCCTCGATCCCGCGGCTGCCGCCGAGGGCCTTGAGCTGGGCCAGAACGCCATGGCGGTCAAGGTTGGGGGACGACTGAAGGATCTCGGCCACTTTCCCGCTCACCCGCGGGGCGGCAAATGACGTGCCGCTCCATAGAGCTTTGCCATGGAACTGCTGGATCTTTTCGGGAGCGGATGAGCCTTGAAACCGCTTGGCCTCGAACGAGCTCAGAATGTCGACTCCGTTCGTGCACACGTCGACCCAGTGGCCCCGGTTACTGAAGGGCGCAGGAACCGGGTCCTTTTTGTCCGGTCCCGTCAGCTGCACGGCACCGACGCCGATCGTCCAGTCGTCGGCCGCCGGCCAAATCTTGCGAAAGTCTCCGAGGTTACCGGCGGCGGCGACCACGATCGGCGCCCGGCCCACGCTCTGGCCCTTGGCGGCGGCCTCGAGGGCGCTCAGGCCCATGAGCTTCGCTTCGGCCCTCGTGGTGGCGCCCAGGGACAGGTTGATCACCCTCGCCCCGCTGCCCAGTACCAGAGCCAGCTGGTTCCCCAGGTACCACTCGTCGGTCACCCCGTCTGAGTCGAGCACCCGGTAGGACTGCACGGTGGCGTTTTGGGCCGACTGGCGGACCACCCCGGCCACGAAAGAGCCATGTCCCTGGGGGGACACCAGCACTGGCGTTTCGCCGGCATAGTCCCAGGGCTCCTCCTCCGACAGCCAGGTTTCCACGTTGTCCTTCAGCAGGTCGTTGGCTTCGTAACCGCGTGGGAGCCCACTGTCCACGACGGCGACGGTGACGCCCGCCCCGTCGCCGGTGAGGTGCGTCTGTCCTTCTTCGCCCGCCGCAGGGGGACGGGGGTCGCCGTAGGGGTCCATCCCCCACAGCTCCAGGCCGAACAGGACGTGGTTGGGTGTGACTTCGAAATCGCCGTGGGCGTGGTCTTCCAGGCGGCATAAGACGTCTTCCAGAGGATCATCGCTGAAGACGTGATAGCGGGCGGCCGAAGGCAGGGGGCTGGCCAGTTCACGGGCCTTGCCGCGGAGTTTCGGCCGGCCGTGGTCCTCGCGGCGGCGGTGGTCCAGGCCGAGCTGGTGGGCCACCCGTTCAAAGGCGTCGGCCTGCCCGGCGTCGTTCCTTACGAGCAACTCCCCCGGCCGGTAGTAGTGGTGGGGGACCGGGCTGGCGGCGGAGTCGTCCTCCAGGGCGTTGTCCGGGTGGACCACTATGTCCCGCCGCTTCTCGAGGAGCCGGCGGGCCCGAGCATGGCTCCTGGGTGTAGGGCCATCAGCCATATCCATATAGAGCCTCCTGTGGTGAAAGTCACAACCGGTAACGGGAGTCGGCACGCCTCCGTGGAAATACGACTTCCGTCTAGCATCTCGCACAGCGCAGGTCCACTTACATGAGGTAGTAGTTGGCTCCGACTCTCTCCACCGAGCTCTCGAGCTTGTCGCTGCATCTGGCCAGCGAGGACCCGGACCGGGCCGAGCAACTGGCCATCGAGGCCCGCGACCGGGCCGTCGAGGCCGGGCTGCCGGCCGCCGAGTCAACGGCGCTGCGCGCCCTCGGAGTAGCGGCCCGCTCCCGTCACCGCATCCCCGAGGCTCTCGTCCACTTGCGGGCCGCGGTGCAGGCGGCGGAACGAGCTGGCGATGTCAACCTGGCTGCTGAAGCGCGCCTCAGCCTGGCCGGGGCGCTCGTTTTGGCCGGCAATGGCGAGGAAGCCATCAGCACGCTCGATGGAGCCGGTGCCTCGGGCGCCACCGCCGTGGCTGTCGAATCCCAGCGGGCGATGGTCCTGGCCATGCTCGGCCGGTACGAAGAGGCATTGAAAGCGTACCGCCAGGTCATCCCCGGCCTCCGCCGCTCCGGTGACCGCGTCCGGGAAGGCAGGGCCCTCAACAACCGCGGCCTGCTCCATATGTACAACGGGCGGTTCGGGCTGGCGGAAGCCGACCTGGCCCGGGCCGAGCGGCTGATGCTCGAGATCGGCAACCCTACTGAAGCCGCCCGGTTCTGCCATAACCGGGGGTCGGCGGCGGCTCGTAAAGGGGACCTGCCGACGGCCCTCGCCCTTTTCGAGGAAGCCGATCGGCGGTGCCGGGAAGTGGGCGTCGACCAGGGGCCTCGCGGTCTCAACCGGGCGCGGGCACTGGTCGCGGCCGGCCTGTTCCACGACAGCCGCCAGGTCGCGGAGGAAGCCATCGAGCAGTTACGGGAGGGGGGCAATCAGCAGGATCTGGCCGAGGGTCTCGTCCTCTTGGCCGATACTGCGCTGCTGGGCGGCGACCCGATGGCATCGCGGGCCGCAGCCGACGAGGCCGCCAAGCTGTTCGAACACCAAAAAAGGCCCGGCTGGCAAGCCCTGGCCGAAGCGGCCGTGGCCCGGGCCGGGTTGGCTCAGGCAGATGACCATTCCCACGGCCCGTTGGCCGGCCTGGCGACGGCGGCCGCCGCCCAACTCGAACAGATGGGCCTGAGCGACCGGGCCGTCATGGCCCACGCCGTGGCCGGCCGCCTGTGGCTGGCGGCGGGCGATTTCGCCGCCGGCGTAGCCGAATTGGACCGGGCCGGGTCAAAACGGCGGCGAGGTACGGCGGCCGGACGGTTGGCGGCCTGGGAAGCCGAAGGCGTGGCCCGCCTGGCCCGCGGGGACCGCCGCGGAGCCATGGCCGCCATGCGCCGTGCCCTGGCCGTCGTCAACGACCAGCAGGCCAACCTGGCCGCCACCGAGCTGAGAGCGAACATCGCCTCGCACGCCGGCGACGCCGCCCGGCAGGGGCTGCGCCTGGCGCTGGACACGCGACGGGCCAGTTGCATCTGGCAGTGGATGGAACTTCACCGCGCCAACAGCCTCCAGCCGCTGCCGGTCCGTCCTCCTCGTGATGAGGTCCTGGCTGCTCACCTCGCCGAACTGCGCCGGCTGGGCCAGGACATCGCCGCCTGTGCCACCAGTGGCGACGACCCGGCGCCTCTTTTGGGCCGCCAGTCCGAAGTGGAGCGGCAGGTTCGCGAACGGGCATGGCAGCGTGGTGGGGCGGCCGCGGCCAGTTCGCCCGCGGGCCGTACGCCGGCGCCCGGTCCGCCTGGGCGCGGTTCGCGACCACCGAAGTTGGCCGACTTGTTCGACGCGCTGGGCCCCGCCGCCCTGGTCGAGTTCGCGGACGTCGACGGTCAGCTGCACGCGGTCGTGGCTGCCGCCGGCACCGGCCGGCACCGCCACCTCGGCGATATGGCGGAGGTGCGCAGGGAGCTGGGTCATGTGAGGCTGGCCTTGCGCCGCCTGGCCTACGGGGGCGCCCACGCCGCCCTTGGTGCGGGCGCCGAAGCGCAGCTGGCTCGGGCCGTGGCCCGCCTCGACCGGCTGTTGATGATGCCCATTGCGCCCTTTCTCGGGTCGCGACCCGTGGTGGTGGTGCCGACTGGAGAGTTGCACGCCACCCCATGGGCGGCGCTACCCACGCTCGGCGGGCGGCCAATCGCGGTGGCGCCGTCTGCCCGTCTGTGGTTGCGGGCTACGTCGAACATCTCGGCCACATGGACCACGTCAATCGCCACGACGGCCAGGACTGCTTCCACGGTGACAGGGTCGTCCCGTCCGTCACGGCGCCGGCGGCAACGGACCAGGCGGCGCACAATTGTCGTGGCCGGGCCACGGCTGTCCGGCGCCGAGCACGAGGCCGTCCTCATCGGGTCGCTCCACGATTCGGCCGAGGTGCTGACCGGGCCTGGTGCGGAGGCGGCCGCCGTGCTCGGTGCTCTGGAAGGCGCGGGCATAGCCCACGTGGCCGCCCACGCCTCTTTCCGGGCTGATAACGGCCTGTGGTCGAGCCTCGAGCTGGCCGACGGCGTGCTGACCGTTTACGAGCTGGAACAGTTGCGCCGGCCGCCCGAGCTGGTGGTCCTGTCTGCCTGCCAGTCCGGCCTGTCCTCTGTGCGGCCCGGTGACGAGGTCATGGGCCTGGTCGCCGCCCTCCTGACCCTCGGGGCCGGCTCCGTGGTGGCGTCTGTGGTGCCGGTTGAAGACCGGGCCAGCGAGGACTTGATGGTGGCGTTCCACCAGCGCCTCCTGGCCGGGGACCGGCCTGCCGCGGCGCTGGCCGGGGCCCAGGCGGTCACTCCTGGGACTGTCGGCCTCTCGTATGCGTGTTTCGGAGGAGGCTGACGGAGCCTGAGGACCGGGCCGGCCGAGGTATCCGGCGAACGTCATTAGTTTGTCCGGAGTCTGAGAGGGACCGATCGGGAGTTCGTTCGGGGCTACGGCTAAGAGGCGTGTTGCCGAGGGCCGACGGGCGGGCCGGGATATTCTGCTTTCGGAAGAGGGACCCTTTCGGAAGAGGGACCCAGAGGAGGGCATGGTGCCCGCAGAGCCGGTGGGTGAGTGACCGGGGGAGAAGGAGAGAAGGTCTCGGGTCAGTGAGGGAGGTCATCGAGCAGGTCGAACGCTGGCGCCAGGAAGGCCGGCGGGTGGCATTGGCCCGGGTCGTCGGAGTCGATGGCTCAGGGCCCCGGGATCCGGGGGCGACCATGGCCGTCAGCGAGGACGGAAGGGTGGCGGGGTCCGTTTCCGGCGGGTGCGTCGAGAGTGCGGTCGTCACCGAGGCTATGGCCGCCATGGAGGCACGCGCCGGGGCCAGGCTGTGCTCGTTCGGGTACTCGGACGAGGACGCCTTCGCGGTGGGCCTGGCCTGCGGTGGCACCGTTCACGTGCTGGTCGAACCGGAGTTGCCGCCCGTATACGACGACCTGCGTGACGCCATCCAGCGATCGGAGCCGGTCGTACTGGCCACCGTGACCGGGGTAACCGACGCGCCGGAAGGTTGGGCGGCCGACCCGTGCATCGAGGTTGGGCACGGCGATGCCGCTCCCGAGCTTGGCGCCTGTCTGCTCATGAGGGAAGACGGAAGCCGTGTCGGTTCGCTGGGCGAGGCCCACCTCGACGAGGTCGTGGGCCGCGACGCTTTGGGCGCGCTGGCCGGCGGGTTGTCCGCCACCCGCCACTACGGGCCTACGGGGCAAGCGCGTCAGCGCTCCGTCGAGGTGTTCATCGAGGTCTTTGCCCGCCCACCCCGGCTGATCATCTTCGGGGGCGTCGATTTCACCGCCGCCCTGGCCCGGCTGGGGAAAGCCCTCGGGTACCGCGTCACGGTCTGCGATGCCCGGCCCGTCTTCGCCAGCGTCGATCGTTTCCCGATGGCGGACGAGGTGGTGGTGGACCGGCCGGACCGGTACCTCCAGAAAGTCGGTGGCGAATTGACCGCCCGCGACGCCGTGTGCGTCCTCACCCACAGCCACCAGTTCGACGTGCCGGCCATTGTGGCTGCGCTGTCGACGGAGGTCGGTTACCTCGGCGCGATGGGTTCGAGACGTACCCATGCGGACCGCGTGGCCCACCTCGCGGAGGCGGGCGTGGATGCCGAGTCCATCAAGCGGGTCATGGCACCGATAGGCCTCGACATCGGAGCCCGGACGCCCGAGGAAACGGCAGTGGCTATCTTCGCCGAGATCATCGCCCTGCGGACGGGACGGCCGGGGCTCTCGCTTCGGGACCGTACGGGGCCGATCCACTGACTGCCTGGACCGGGCTCATCAGCTGACCGGCCGAGCCGGTCTCATCAGCCAGGCTCATCAGCTGACCGGCCGAGCCGGTCTCATCAGCCAGGCTCATCAGCTGACCGGCCGAGCCGGTCTCATCAGCCAGGCTCATCACATTGTCCCGGCGAGGTCGTCCTTGGTGTCGATATCGAGCGGGTCGCCCGGACACGGCACCTCGACCACGAGCTCCGGACGAGACCGCATCAGGGCTCGGGCCCCTTCGTCCCCGGTCGTCGGCAGTTGGCCCCAAACGGCGCGGGCCAGCTTCACCGGGTTGCGGCGGCGGCCGCCGTAGGTGGCGACGGCGATCGGGCCGCCGGCCGAGGCCACCGCTCGCCAGGCTTCGGGGCCGATGAGCGGCTGGTCACCCAGGCCGACGACGAGCGCCTTGACGTCGGCCTCGGCCGACCTGGCGGCAGATATGGCCACCTGAAGAGACGTGGCCAGGCCGTCCTTCCAATCCGGGTTTTCGACCACGGCCACATCGTCCGGGAGCAAGCCGGCCAGGTCAGCCGGCCCGGTAACGACGAAGACGGTGTCGAAGTTAGCCGCCACCAGGTGATCGACAGCCCAAACAACAAGTGGACGGCCCCGCCAAGGCGCGACCAATTTGGCCCCGGGCCGCCCCCGGTCGTACCGGCTGCCCCCTCCGGCACAAAGCAGGGCGGCTGCAACTCCGGGGGAAGGGGACGCCACGCTTGCAGGTGCGATCAGTGGGTCGCTCACTGGGTCGCTCACTGGGCCCCTTACGACGCCTCGCTTGCAGGTGCGATCACTTCGGCGCTCACAGTGTCCCTTACCAGGCCGGTGCCGGGCCGGCGGCGGACGGACGCGGCGCTGTCGATCGGAGTGGTAGTGGGCACGGCATTGATGCTGACGTTAACCGCGAGCCGGGTGGAGAGAGGCCCCTTGGCCCATTCTCTCGCGGTCCGGCCGGGACCCGGCAGCGCGACGTATACGATGAGGCGACTGGGAGACGGTGCCCGGAGCGGCTATCCCGGTGCCGATTTCCCTGATAAATACCGCAAGTTTCGCAGAGGTCAGGTGGCGCAATGGGCGCGATGTGGGACCCTATAGACCCGGCTTTCCGGGCCGACCCGTACCCGGCATACCGGGTTTTGCTGGAAGAGTCACCGCTTTACGAGAGCCCTTACGGGATGCTGGTCGTCTCGCGTTACGAGGACTGTATGACGGTCCTGCGCAGCCCGGGCACCAGCAACGACTTCCGCAAGTCGCCCCGGTTTGCTCCGGCGGTCGAGGACGACGAGGAGATCACGCCCTCTTTCCTTTTCCTCGACCCGCCCGACCACACGCGTCTCCGTGGCCTGGTCAGCCGGGCCTTCACCCCGCGTAGAGTCGACCAATTGCGGCCCCGGGCCCAGCAGATCGCCGATGAGGTCTTCGACCGGGCCGCCGCCACGGGGAGCTTGGAGGTCGTAGGCGACCTCGCTTTTCCTCTCCCCGTGATGATGATCTGCGAGCTGCTCGGCGTCCCGGCTGAGGACGTCGACGAGTTCAAGGAGTGGTCCGCGGCGACGGCGCGCGGCCTCGACCCCAGTTTTACTTGGCCGCCGGGGCTGCTCGAGCGCTTCCAAGAGCTGCGCAGGCGAGCGATGGACTACTTCGGCGAGCTCATCGCCCGGCGCCGGCGCGAACCGCAGGACGACCTTCTGTCCGGCTTGCTCGAGGCCGAAGAGCAGGGCGACCACCTCACCGAACATGAACTCTTCAGCACGTTAAACCTGTTGCTGATCGCCGGCCACGAGACGACCGTCAACCTGATCGCCAACGGCGTGCTGGCCTTCGGTCGCCATCCCGACCAGTTTGCCCTGGTGCAGGACGACCCTTCTCTCATTAGGGGGGCTGTGGAGGAGGTCCTCCGCTTCGACCCGCCCGTCCACATGATGGGCCGGTTGCCGGTCGAGGACATTGAGCTTTCCTGCGGGACCATCCCGGCTTGGTCAGAGCTGGTCATGTTGCCGGCGGCCTCGAGCCGTGACCCCGGCCAGTTCAGCGACCCGGACAGGTTCGACGTCGCCCGGGCCGACAACCGCCACCTCGGCTTCGGCTTCGGGATCCACCATTGCCTCGGTGCGCCGCTGGCCCGGCTGGAGGCTCAGGTGGCCCTGGGCACCTTGGCCCGCCGCTTCAGCTCGCTCGAGCTCGTCGACGACCCCCCGCCGTATAAAGACAACATCACGCTTCGAGGGGTGGCGTCGCTGGAGGTGAAGCTCGCCATTTGAAATGGCGGGACTAGGCGCATCTTTATCCGGAAATCGAGCAAAAGTCCCTACAGGCGCGGCGGGCGCGTCGAAACTTGCAACTAGCGGGCGGGTTTATGCCGGGGTCAGTTGGTACTTTTGTCCGCCTGGGGCCGATGGGCCACTGAGGGCGGGTTGGGCCTCCGGCCCTCGGCGGTAGGTCTCGTAATCGTGCCGATGGCCGTCGCCTTCAGAGCGGCGTCGCCGGCTGGCCCTGGTTGCTCGACCACGGGTTGTGTGCTGAGCGCGACGTTCCGGCTGGCCCTGAGTGATGTGGCTTCCTACCGGGCCGGGCCGGGCCGGGGGCGGGGCGGGTCGGGGCGGGGCGGGGCGGCGCCCTCGTGACCACCCGGCAGGTTTCTATCGCGCTCGGCTGACCGTGCTCGGGACGCCTTTCCCCGGATATGGCCTAGCGTTGGCCCGGAGGCCCCAGCAGATGTCTTTCGAAGGCGTACAGGTTCGAGGCCGAGCTGGTAGAGGAGAGCGCCATTGATTTCACACCCGCCGGGCTTGCCGGCGGTCGTACTGCTCAGTGGCGGCCTCGACTCCACCACGGTGCTGGCCATCGCCATCGCAGAGGGGTTCCAGCCCTACGCCCTCAGTTTTCGTTATGGCCAACGGCACGACGTGGAAATATCTGCCGCTCGCAATGTGGCCGGGTCCATGAAGGTGGCCGGTCACGTCGTGCTGGACATCGACCTGCGCGCCTTCGGGGGCTCGGCTCTGACCGGCGACATCGACGTGCCCCATCACGACAGCGTCGATGACCTCGACCGCGGGATACCTGTCACCTATGTACCGGCCCGCAACACGGTGTTCTTGTCCTTCGCTCTGGCGTGGGCCGAAACCCTGGGGTCCAGCGACATCTTCATCGGTGTGAACGCCATCGACTACAGCGGCTACCCCGATTGCCGGCCCGAGTACCTGGCTGCATTCGAAAAGATGGCCAACCTCGCCACCAAGGCGGGCGTGGAAGGCCGTCAAACCCTTCGGGTCCACGCACCCCTCTCGCAATTGACCAAGGCGCAGATCATTCGGCGCGGCCTTGACCTCGGCGTCGACTATTCGCTGACGCACAGTTGCTACGACCCCGGCGTCAACGGCCGTCCGTGCGGCACCTGCGATTCCTGCCTCTTGCGCCGCAAAGGCTTTGCCGAGGCAGGGTGCGAGGACCCGGCCCTCGTCGTATAGGGCTCGTGCCGGCTGACCGCGAGCCGCCAACAGCCAGCGGTTTGCCGAGAGTGAGACCTTCATGGACCTCCACCCGCCGCCACTAAGGTAAGCGGCGAGGCCGGGCTGCCGCCTGCGGCGCCAGGCCTCTGTCTCGATTGGCCCAGTACGACAAAGAATTTTGAGAGAGGGTGACGATATGAAGGTCCGGGGGCGCGAAGTTCATTTTGGTGTGCAGGTGCAGGGGCAGGCGACGAGCTGGGCAGAGTACGCCGCGGCCGTGAAAGCAGTGGAGGGACTGGGTTATGGCTCCGTTTGGGGCTTCGACCACCTTCTGCCGTTCAACGGCGCCGACGACCGCCCGGCGTTCGAAACATTGACCACGCTTGGTGCAATGGCGCTCCTGACGAACCGGGCCCGGATCGGGATGTTGGTCAACGGCGTCCTTTACCGCGACCCGGCTGTACTCGCCAAAGCTTCGGCTCAAGTCGATGAGATGAGCTCGGGCCGGCTCGATTTCTCGCTGGGGGCGGCCTGGGCCGAGCGCGAGTTCCGCGCCTACGGGATGCCCTTCCCACCTCTTTCCGAACGCTACGCCCGGGCCGACGAGGCCTTGCAGATCGTGAAATCCCTATGGGGGCAGCACCGGACCACCTTCAACGGCCGCTACTACCACCTGGACGACGCGCCGTGCGAGCCCAAGCCGGTGCAATCGCCCCGGCCGCCGATAACCGTTGGTGGCTCCGGGACCGGGTCGCTCCGGCTGGCGGCCAAACACGCCGACCGCATCAACGTGCAAGGCCCTCCGGCCAAATGCACCCGGGATTTCGAGCGGCTGGCAGAGATCTGCAGCCAGGTCGGTCGTGATTTCGACGAGCTCGAGTTGTCACTGCACCCACCGGTGGCAATCGCGCCGACTCACGCCGAGGCCGAGACAATGGCCAGAAAAGCGGCGGCCGCCAATTCCGTCGATTTTGACTCCGTTCGGGACAACTGGTTGGTCGGAGAGCCGGGAGAGGTGGCGGCCGGCATACGTGCCTACCTGGATATCGGCATCAACCACTTTGTGTTCGCGGTGGGCCACCCCTTCGACATGGCGCCGTTACAGCTCTTGCAGGAGAAAGTATTTGCCGAACTGGGCTGATCGTCCGCCTGCGGTGCCGGCCCCTGCCCGTCGCCGGACTGGGTACCAGGACCGTCGTTAC
>DATJUH010000006.1:0-6476 GCA_035502515.1 Acidimicrobiales bacterium | reverse complement strand
GGCACTGGAAATGACGGCGGACTGGGACGGCGCGTCGTATGACCGCGTGTCGACCCCGCAGGCCGGCTGGGGAAAGGTTGTCCTGGCCAGGCTCGAGCTGTACGGCGATGAGACGGTCCTCGATGCCGGTTGCGGCAGCGGCCGTGTGACCGAAGAGCTGCTCGGCCGTCTCCCGCAGGGCCGGGTGGTGGCCGTCGATTCCTCGCCGTCCATGCTCGACCAGGCCCGGGCCCGACTGCACGCGGCCGGTAGGCGGGTCAGCTTCGTCGAAGCGGACCTGTCCGCCCTGGCCCCTGATCATCTGGGGGGAATGGCCCCGGTTGATGCCGTGCTGTCGACGGCCACGTTCCACTGGGTCACGGACCACGACAGGCTCTTCGCCAACCTCTATGGTGTGCTGCGGCCCGGGGGTCAACTGGTGGCGCAGTGTGGCGGCCAAGGCAACATAACCAGCGTCATCGAGGCGGTCAGATCACTGGGGGTCGACAGGGCGGGCACGTGGCTGTACGCCACGCCCGAAGAGACAGCCGAACGGCTGGCCCGGGCCGGTTTCGTGGACGTCCAGACGTGGTGTCACCCGGAGCCGGTGCCTTTCCCCGATGGGGACGGGCTGACGGCGTTCCTGGAGACGGTCTGCCTCCGCGAGCACCTGGCCACCCTGCCGCCTGAGGAGAGGCATTCGTTTGCCGAGGCCGTGGCGGGCGCCATGCCTGCTCCGGTGATCGACTACGTGAGGCTGAACATGGTGGCTCGTCGCCCGGCGTCTGCCTGATCGCCCCTGCCTGATCGCCCCTGCCTGATCGGCCCTGCCTGATCGGCCCTGCCTGATCGCCCCGGGCGATCGTCGTCGTTCCAGTCCGGAGTGGCACCGCCTGGCCGAGCCACTAGGCGGGCCGGGTGGCCACACTAGATAGCACTGTGGTACCGGGCGACGACGAGTTGATATCTCGCTCGGTCGGCCTTGCCGCCGAGCTGGCAGCGCGGGCGCGGGTGCTTGGCGGCCGTCCGACGCGTCGCCGGCAACGGCGGCTCCGTCGTCTTCTGGGCAGCCCGACCGGGGCCCGCCTGGTCTTTGCCCTGGCCGACCGGGTGTTGCGGCCGGTCGACGACCAGACCGCGGCCGGGCAGCTGGCGGCGGTCACGGCTGGGCCTATGGACGGCTTGTCTGTTACCGACCGCGGCCTGCTGAGCCTGGCCGGCGCGGCCGCCAAAGTGGCCCCCTTTCCCGTCGTAGCGCTTGTACGCGCCCGTCTCCGCTACGAGACCAGGTCCCTCATCTACCCGGCCCAGCCGTTATTGCTCGGGCGGCGTCTGGCTGCCGTACGGGGCCGGCCGAACCTCAACCTGCTCGGCGAAGCCGTGCTCGGAGAACAAGAGGCCGAGCGGAGGCTGGAGTCCGTGGAGGCTTTGTTGGCTCGTGACGACGTCGACTGCGTCTCGGTGAAAGTGTCAGCCATAGCATCGGGGCTGTCGCTGGTGGACTTCGAGGGCTCGGTCGAGCGCATTTCCAGACCGCTCCGGGAGCTCTACCGGGTGGTGGCCCATAGCCCCGTCCCGAAGCTGGTCAACCTGGATATGGAGGAGCACAGGGACCTGGACTTGACCGTGGAGTCCTTTACCCGCTGCCTGGCGGCACCGGGGCTTTCCAGCTTGCGGGCCGGGATCGCGTTGCAGGCTTACCTCCCGGACAGCCACTCGGCCCTGGCACGGCTCCTGCGATTTGCCCAGGACCGAGTAAAAGCGGGCGGGGCGCCGGTACGGGTGCGCCTCGTGAAGGGGGCCAATCTGGCCATGGAAAACACGACGGCGGAGCTGGCGTGCTGGCCCCCACCTACCTATGAGTCAAAGGCGGCGACCGACGCCTCCTACAAAGCCCTCCTCGTGCCGCTCCTCGAGGGGGCAAGCACGGGAGCGGTTGAGGTCGGGGTGGCGTCTCACAACCTTTTCGATGTCGCCTTCGCCCTGGTGCTGTCCGAGGCCCTGGGGGTGACCGTCGACATCGAAATGCTGGCGGGCATGGCCGACGACCAGGCGGCGGCGGTAGCCGAGCGCACGGCCAATGTCCTCCTCTACACCCCGGTGGTCGCCCGCAAGGACTTCAGGAACGCACTGGCCTACCTGGCCCGCCGGCTCGACGAGAACGCCACCCCGGACGGGTACCTCCGCCACGCACTGGAGCTGGTCCCCGGGGGCGCGGCGTGGGAGACCGAGGCCGGGCGTTTCGCCGAGGCCGTGAGAGCTCGTCACCATGTTCGGACAGAACGGTCGCCGCACCAGGACCGGCGGCGTGAAGCGACGATCCTGTCGAGCCCGGGCCTGTTGCCCGACGTGGTGCCGGGTTCTGGGCCCGTGCCTCCGGGGACGGCCCCGAGCGTCGCCGACGGCTTTGCCAACGAGCCGCCGACGGACCTCACCGTCCCGGCCAACCGGCAATGGGCCCTCGACGTGTTGGCGCGTCCGCGTCGCCCGGCGCCCAGCCCTGTGAGCTCAAAGGAAGAGGCAGAGGCGGCGGTCAGGCGGGCGCGCTCGGCGGCCGGGGGTTGGGAGGCACTGGGCGCGGCCAAGAGGGCAGAAGTGCTTACGGCGGCGGCAGAAATGATGGCCGCGGGCCGGGGCGACACCCTGGCCGTGATGGCTTCCGAGGCGGGGAAGACCCTGGAAGAGGGCGATCCCGAAGTCTCGGAGGGGGTCGACTACGCCCGCTGGTATGCCACCGGCGCCGGGTCCCTGGAGCGGTTGCTGGCGGAGGTCGACGGCGAAGCGGAGAACGAGCCGCTGGGAGCAGTCGTGGTGGCCCCTCCCTGGAATTTTCCCTACGCTATCCCGGCCGGCGGGACTCTGGCGGCGCTGGCCGCCGGCAACGCCGTCGTCCTCAAACCGGCACCCGAAGCCCGGGCCACGTCGGACTGGCTGGTCAGCCAGCTCCATGAAGCCGGCATAGACGAGAGCGTCCTCCAGCTCGTCGCCGCCGAAGACGGCCCCGCCGGTCGCGCGCTCGTGACCCACCCCGAGGTGGGCGGCGTCGTGTTGACCGGTTCCTATGATACGGCCAGGTTGTTCCTCGGGTGGGCGCCGCAACGCCGGCTCCTGGCCGAGACCAGCGGCAAGAACTCGATCATCGTCTCGGCCACCGCCGACGTCGACCAGGCCGTGCGGGACGTGGTGACGTCGGCGTTCGGCCATGCCGGCCAGAAATGCTCCGCCGCCAGCCTGGCCATAGTGGTCGGCCCGGTGTACGACAGGAGCCCGTTCCTGCGCCAGTTGGCCGACGCAGTAAGAAGTCTGCGAGTGGGACCGGCCACCGATCCCGCCACTCAGGTCGGCCCCATCGTCGGGCCCTTCACGAAGGCGCTCGAGCGGGCGCTCACACGGCTCGGGCCGGGGGAGTCGTGGCTGGTCGAGCCGGCTTGTCTCGACGGCAGGGAGACGGGCGGGGCGGGCCGGACGGGTGGGCCGGACGGGCCGAGCCGGCCCGGAGCCGGCGGGGGACCGGGGTACCAGGGTGGGCGGTTGTGGTCGCCGGGAGTACGCATAGGTGTACGGCCGGGTTCCTGGGCGCACACGACCGAGTGGTTCGGCCCTGTGCTCGGCGTCATGCGGGCGGCCACTTTCGAGCAGGCCCTAGCCTGGCAGAACGCCGTCGTGTACGGGCTCACGGCCGGTCTGTCGTCGCTCGACCCTTCGGAGCACCGCCGCTGGGCCGGGACGGTTGAGGCGGGCAACCTGTACGTGAACCGCTCGACAACGGGGGCGGTGGTGGGGCGGCAGCCGTTCGGGGGCTGGAAGCGCTCGAGCCTCGGGCCGACGGCCAAGGCGGGCGGGCCCAACTACCTCATCGGCTTGCGCCGCTGGCGCGATGCCGCCCCGGTGGACGCCGAGACCGCGCTGGCCGGTTACCGGCGCTGGTGGGAGCGGCACTTCGGACGGAGCACCGAGCTGGCCGGCCTGGTGCCGGAATCGAACGAGCTGCGCTACCGGCCTTTCGCTCCCGGCGTACTAATCAGGGCGGGCGAAGACGTGGCCGACGACGAGCTGCGCAAGGCGGCCGGGCTGAGCCGGCTGACGGGAACGCCGGTCAGTTTCTCGCTGTCCCGGGCGCGTGACGACGGGTGGACGAGCAGCCGGTCAGAAGGACCAAGCGGTGGCCTGGCTGATGGTTGGCCCGGTGGCCAGTCCGGTCGGAGGGTAGTGGTGGAGAGCGATGGGTCGTTCGCCGCCTCGCTGGCCCGCCATCGTGGGTCAGGCGCACGGCTGCGGCTGCTGGGCGCGGTAGACCGAGCTGTGCTGGAAGCCGCGGCTGAAGCCGGCCTCAACATGCTGGACGAACCCATCTGCTCGTCCGGGCGCATCGAGCTGACCCGCTGGCTACGGGAACAGGTGCTGACACGTAGCCTGCACCGCTACGGGAACGTGGTCTACTCCCGCTGGTAGCGGTCCACTCGCGCTGGAGTGGGCTCCGGCCGTCGGAGCGGCGGCCTGCGCCCGCCGGTGCGGCGGCCTGCGCCCGCCGGTAGCTGCGCCCGCCGGTAGCTGCGCCCGCCTGTAGCGGTCTCGGCCCGCCTGTAGCGGTCTCGGCCTCCGGCAGCGTCAGAAACCGTCCAAGGAAGCGCGGTCCGGCGGGTGGTAAAGCGAGCAGCCGTCCTGGCCGGCCCCAACTAGGCTTGCGGCTGCCCCTATGTCGCTCCCCGCCCTCGTGTGACAGGCCCCGTATGACGGACCACAAATGAGCCGTCTCAGCCGTTCGGTCGAACAAGCCAGCGCCTTACTGGCCGACGGCGACCTGGCCGCCGCACGTGTTGTCCGGGAACTGCTCGAGCTCACGTACGCCCGCCGGCACATGGACCTGAGCGACCTCTCGCCCACCGAGCAGGCCGAGCTGGTGGCCGAGCGGGCCGAGCAGCTGCAGCCCTCCGCCGAGGCTCTGGCCAGTCGGGTGACAGAGGCGAGAGAACAAGGCCGGCGCTTCAGAGCCAAGTTCGGCATAGATCCCACTGGTGCCGAGATCCATTTGGGCCACGTGGTGCCGATGCTTATGCTCAGCCGGTTCCAGCGCATGGGCCACCTTGTGGTGTACATCGTGGGCGACGTCACGGCCAAGATCGGTGACCCGAGTGGGCGCTCGGACGAGCGTCCGCAGCTGACCGACGAGGACATTGCCCGAAACCTGGTCACCTACAAGCAGCAAGCATCGCCCTTCTTCGACTTCGAAAAGGCGGAGTTCCGCCATAATGGCGACTGGTTGCGGCTGGTGACCCTGCCCAGGCTGATCGAGATCACCTCCCACGTCCCGTTGTCGATGTCCCTCCAGCGGGAGGACTTCCGCAGCCGCCTGGCTGCCGGCCACAGCCTGACGCTGGCCGAGCTGCTCTATTCGATAGCCATGGCCATCGACTCCGTGGAAGTGCAGTGCGACCTCGAAGTGGGCGGCATCGACCAGTTCCTCAATATGCAAATGTGCCGGAAAGTCATGGAGATCTGCGGCCAGGACCCGGAGCTGGTGGTGGCCATGCCGTTGCTCGAGGGTACAGATGGCACCGGGGCAAAAATGAGTAAATCGGCCGGGAATTACGTGCCGTTGACGGCTCCGGCGGGCGAGGTGTTCGGAAAAGTTATGTCCATCCCGGACCGTCTAATGGAGCCGTACCTGATGGCCCTGTCGGAATGGCAAGGTCCCGAGCTGGCATTGGTGGGCAAGCGGCTGGCCGACGGGTCGCTGCACCCGATGGACCTGAAACGCATCGTGGCCGGCGAGGTCACGGCCGCTCTTCACGGGGTCGACGCGGCCATGAAGGCGCGAGAGGATTTCGACGCCCAGTTTTCCCGCCGCAGCTTTGCCGAAGTGGACGATCTCCCCGCCGTCACCGACCTCGGCCGATCAATTGTCGAGGTGGTCAAGAGCCTCGGTTTTGCTGCCAGCAACAGCGATGTACGCCGGGTCGCCGAGCAAAAAGGACTGCGGCTCGTGGTCGAGCCGGCCGGGGGCGCCGGCCAGGAACAGTTTGTGCTCGGTCCGGACGACATCCGGGAACCGCTGGCCGCGGCGCTCGAAAGCAAATTGAACGGTTTATCGGGACGCCTCTACCTGAGGGTAGGCCGGAAGCTGGCCCGCATCGAGGCCGGGGCACAGCCGGCCTAGCCTAGCCAGCACGCAGCCGGCCTCTCAGGCGGCGACCCAGCCGGCGTCAGCTGGGCGCAGGCGACCTCTTAGCGTGGCGCAGCCGCCCCTTAGTTGGGCCCGCTGGCGATAGCTGGGCTGGGTATAGCCCCGGCGCTGGCGCGCTCAGTGGCCGGCAAGGTTGGCGAAGGGCATGGGAGGTTAGCGAGGGGGACCGGGAGGTTAGCGAGGGGGGCGGGACGGCCCAAACCCGGCTCCGGTCGACTCGATAGCGGCCGACACCTCGTCCAGTTCCGCGGCCGTGAGATCCAAACTGGCCGCCGGCAGCCAACCATCGACCTGGGCCGGGCTGCGGGCCCCG
>DATJUH010000005.1:0-15458 GCA_035502515.1 Acidimicrobiales bacterium | reverse complement strand
GAGGCCCTGGCCGCCTACGACCGGGCCCGGCTCAGCGGTGATGACCAGTTGGCAAAGGCGGTACTGCTCGAGGGGCGGTCCCGGGGCCTGCTGAGCGGCTTCGACCTGGACGGCCACGACGTGCCGGTGCCATGGGTCGAGGCCATCTCGGCCCTGGAGGACTACGACTCGGCCAATGGCAGCCTCCATCGGCCAGCCCAGGTTGTTGGGTGCGCAGGGGGCCGGCAGGTGACCGGCCGTGACGACGGGACTCGAAATGCGAGCAGCCTGATCGACCGCAGGAGACTGCTCGCCACAGGCGCGGGCCTACTCGCGGTCGCCGGCGACACGGTCGTTTTCCCCGCGTACCGCAACCTAGTGGGCGTGGATGAGCTGAACGACCTCGCATCGACGTTCGCCGACCTCGAGGTCCGGCAGTTCCGGGCTGGAGCTTTCGGTGCGGTCGTCGACCACGTGGCCGAAATCCAGCGTAGCCTTGGCATCTACGACCTCAACCAGTTCACGCCCCCACCCGTGCCGCCCTGAGGGGTCTAACGGGCGCCTGATGCCGCCCGCCCAACAGCGACTTTTCAGCATTTCCGCTGCGATGGGCCAGCCTTGAGCGAGACGTCCCGCCCCGCCACCAACCGCCTGCTGCCCACGCGGCCGGTCCCCGACGACGAAAACAACTCCGTAGCGCTGCGGTGTGAAGGCGTGAACTACATATTTGGGGGCCGCCGGCACCAAACCCGGGCGCTGAGCGACGTCGGCTTCAGCGTGAAGACGGCCAGTGTAGTTGGGCTTCTCGGTCCTAATGGGGCGGGGAAAACCACTCTCATCGAACTGATTTCGGGACTGCGGGCGGTCCAGACGGGGGCCATCAGGCTCTTCGAACAGGGCTTGCCGGCAGGGCACCCGCGTACGAGGCACCGGCTCGGGTTCCTGCCCCAGAGGTCGGTGCTGTACGAAGATGTGTCGGTCGACGACAACTTGCGCTTTGCCGCAGACCTACACCGTTGCTCCAAGGATAGGGTCAGCGAGGTATTGGACCTCGTTGGCCTCACGGATAGACGTACGTCGGTCGTAAGCACGCTGTCGGGAGGGATGCAGCGCCGGGTGGCTATTGCCCGCGCCCTTGTTCACGAGCCCGAGTTCTTGGTCCTGGACGAGCCGACGCTGGGCGTCGACAGCGACAACCGCCATCGGATCTGGCAATACGTCCGTGACGTTCGACGTTCCGGTGTAACGGTCCTCCTCTCGTCAAATTACCTGGACGAGGTGGAGGCGCTCTGTGACGACGTCATAGTCCTCGACACTGGCCGGGTGGCGGGGCAAATGCGGCCGAGTGAGCTTTTCCGTCGGGCCGGTTGGTGGCTCGAGGCCGAGTCCTCCGAGAGTGAGTTCCGGGAGCTCGAACGGGTTTGCCGCCAGCAGGGTGCGCTGGACGTCGTCGTCGAACGGCCGGCGGTCCGGATGCGGTTCGCAAATGCCACGGACGCCCACCGTTCGATGAGCGACCTGGTTGATAGTGGGGCCGTTTCCGCCATTCGCGAGCGACGCCCGGACCTGGTCGAGGTTTTTGCCGCCATCCGCAATGAAAAGTGACCTGGGAGCGAGCTGCGCGGCCAGTTGGCGGGTCGAGATCGCCCATCTTCGGCGCAGCGTCCTTTTCCTAATCCTGGCCCTCGTGCAAGGGATGACGTTCCTCGTATTAGTGTCACTTTTTGCCTTGACCGGGAGCCGGGCACCCACCGCTCTCATCGACTCCGACCGGACGGCTTTGTCACGGGAGTTCATAAACGACTTGAGAGCGGCACACGATTCGTTCTCGATCAGGCCAATGACGGCCCAACAAGCCCTGTCCCAGCTCGATGCCGGGCGTATCGTCGCCATTATCAAGATCCCGAAAGGGTTCCAGGCCTCGATTACTGGCGGCCGCACGGCAGCGGTCCAGGTCGAGCTGGACAACGTCGACGCCGACATGACTGACGATATAGAGCGGGCCGTGCCCTCCGCTATCGTCCTGTTCGGTGACCACCTCGGGTTCCCCGGCATCCGGGTCAGGTCTGTCGAGCACGACGAGATCCCGCATGACACCGGCTACATCCAGTACCTTGTCGTCAGCGCGCTGGCCCTCGACGTCCTCGTCGTAGCGGGGGTGGTGGCAGGATCTGCGGTCGCCCGCGAATGGGAAGGCGGGACGGCGGCGGTGTGGAAGACGGCCGGTTCGGCCACCGGCTTCGTCCTGGGGAAGATCGCGGCCGCCATAGTCGTCGGGGCTGTCGGCATATTGCCCCCTCTTTTATTGGTAGTTTTTGCCTACGGCGTCGTACCCCTCCACTGGGGCCAGGTGATCGCCACCCTCCTCGGCTGCTGCGTCCTGTTTGCCTGTGCCGGTGCGGCACTCGGCGCGCTGACCAAACGCGTCGTACCGACCGCGGCGCTCCTGTTTGGTCTAGCCATCCCCCTCTATATGGATAGCGGGGCGTTAGAGCCGGAACGGTTCGACGGCAACAAAATCTGGTCCTTGGCCCACTTGTCGCCTTTGTACTCCGTAGTGGGCGTGATGGAGGATGCGTTCCACGGGCTCCACATAACCCCCGAACCGGTCGCCGTGGACGCCGGCGTTATGGTCGCGTGGACATTAGCGGCGTTCATCACCGCCGGCTGGTTAGCCGGGCGCCGGTTGGACAGATGACCTCCTGGGCGGCCTTCCGGCTCGACCTGGCCCGGTGGCGGCGAGCCCGCACCATGCTCGCTGCGGCCCTTATCCCACCCCTGGCCATGGGCTTGTTCATCTGGGTCCTGACCTTGTCGGTGGGGAGGCAGCCGGTCGCTCTGGTGGTCGATGACCACGGGCCACAAGCAACCCTGATGGCCAACATCTTTACCTCGGACCAGGAGGCGTACGCGCTCATCGAGACGAACTTGACGACGGCCGCGAGCAAACTGGCCAGCCAACAGGTGGCCGCCGTGATCGTGGTCCCACCGACGTTCGACCGCGATGTCGAGAGGGGCACGGCCACCGTCGACCTCACCCTCAACAACGTCGACATCGATTTCGGTGACGACATCCGCCGAGCCGTGGCCAGGTCGGTGGCCCAATTTGACGCGCCTTTCCTCGGGTTTGGGGGCGAACTGGCCCAGGGCGGCTTGCACGCCGTGGTCCCGAACCCTTATCGCGTCGCCATTGCGGAAACGACTTTGCGAAAAACAAATGTTGGCTTCCTGGCCTACGAGATCGCGCCAGTACTTTTGCTGGTTGTCCTCAGCGTGGGGACATTGGGTATCGGTTGGCTGACGGCGGCTGACATCGGGTCTGGCGCTATGAGCTTTTTGCGGACCACCCCGGCGACGGGACTTGGGATGGCATCTGGGCGGCTGGCCGCCGCCCTTGGCGTTATCGCTGTGATCGACGCCCCTCTCGTCGCTTACGCGGCGTGGGCCGAGGGCATCGACGCAGCCAGGATCGCGGTGGTGTGTGCCCTCGTCATCCTCACAGGCGCCGTAGGTATCGGCCTCGGCCTGGTGGTGGCCCTCCTATTTCGCCGGCCCCGCTTGGTGGCCATGGCCAGCACCACCCTGTGCTCGTACCTGTTCTTCCTGGGAGGCGGGTTCACCACCATCGCGTTCCTCCCCTCTTGGCTTCAGACCGTAAGCGCGGCGGTACCCACGAGTTACGCCATCGACGGCCTACGTCAGGTGCTGTTCTATGCTCAGCCTCAGCACATGCCGTTGGACCTCACCGTGCTCGGTGCCGTGGCCGTGGTCTCGGTCGTCATCGCGGCCGCCGGCATGAGGCGGGCAGCGTGAAACGCGCCCTCCTCGTCGCCGGCTTGGCCGTTTGCCTGGTGGGTGCGGTGGCCATCGGGTTCATCTTCTGGGCAGGCAGTGGGACGCGGTTACCAGTGTCCGCGCTGGCCGGGGCTTCGCCTCAAGCGACGACCACGCCACCTGGCCCCTCAGAGCCGCCACTCGCGAGCTGCAACGCCAGATCATCTTTACCACCTGGACAGGCCCTTTTCACCATAACCGGCCGGTGCCACGTCAGTACTGACGGTCCCGCTCAATGCAATGCTTCCGGGGGCGACGACTTCGGGGCAGACTATGCCCTGAAGACCACAAGCGAGGACACCGCCTATTTCTCGCTGGGGATCGAGGGCTACACCGGCCCAGGTACCTACAAAAAGGCTGATGCCCTCTTTTTTGTGCTTTATGGCCTGCATTTGGCGCAATGGCAAGCGCCCAGCACGATCGTAACCATAACGGGAAAATCCATAATCTTGCCGGGCACTGTGCTCGAGGCGGCGCCCGGCACGGGCGCCACCTCCACGCTGCTGGCGAAGGGGACGCTTCGTTGCTGGCGCCGATGAACACCGTTGATCATCGACGCGGCGAGCGCTTGCCATATGTGGGGCGGGGGCGATGACACCAGAGCTCCGCTAGCTCCTCCGCCGCTCGATCTGGCTGGCGATCCCATCGAGCATGCAGCCCAGCCCGAACTCGAAGCGCTCCTCTCGCGTCTCGGGCGAGTCGGGGTCAATGTCCTCGTCGAAGATGCGCAAGAACCGGGTAAAGCGGCCAGAAGCACGCAGGCTCTCTTGCCACTGCAAGATACCGGCGTCGACCACTCTCCGGTCCGGGATGGCCTGAAGATCCTGCTCGCTTCGCATCTCCTGCAACTCCCGGATAACGGCGCCGAGCACATAGGTGTTGAGGGTCATGAGGACGTCGAGGCCGGTGCGAGTGTCGAGGCCCAGGTTGTCGACGAGGGCCAGGGACTGCTCGAGGTGAAGGATGATGCGAGGCCCGAGCCGAGGTCGTCCGCCAAGGAAGTCAACCACCCAGGGGTGGCGCAGCAGTCCCTGGCGTTGTTGGCGGGCCAGCCGGGCGAGGTCATCCTTCCAGTCCCCGGTGGCATCGCCCACTTCCTGCTCGCCCTCGACGCCGTCGATCATGAGGTCGAGCAAGTGGTCCTTGTCTGCGACGTGCCAGTAGAGCGACATGGCCCCCGCATCGAGCTCCCGGGCGATCCGGCGCATGTTGACGGCGCCTGCGCCCTCGGCATCAGCGACGGCGATGGCGGCCCGGACGATCTCGGCTCGAGTAAGCGGGCGAGCCTGGCGCCGGCCGCGGTGGTGACGGGGGACGGCGCCGTGGCGGGGAGGGACTGGCCCGAAGGGAGGCCACAGGTCGTCCAGGTCGGGTTCGGTGCCCGCCGTTCCCTCGGAGTCTCCGCTTGACATTTCGTACAGCGTATGTTTTAGTACAGCGTACTAGTGGCGTACGACGTACGGGAGAGTGGAAATGGGACTGGCCATCGAGGCTTCATCCCTGGAACGATGGTTCGGCTCGACGAAGGCGCTGGACCGCCTGCACCTGGCCGTGGGAGCCGGGACCGTCTTTGGGCTGCTCGGACCCAACGGGGCGGGCAAGACTACCGCGGTCCGGGTCTTCACCACCCTGCTTCGTCCGGACGGCGGCTGGGCCCGGGTCGTTGGGTACGATGTCGTGGCTGACGCTCCCGAGGTACGGCGGCGGATCGGTCTGGCCGGACAGTACGCCGCGCTCGACGAGTCCCTCACTGGTCGGGCAAACCTCGTCATGGTGGGCCAACTGTGCCGGCTGAGCGGTCGCCAGGCCCGCAAGCGGGCCGACGAACTACTGAGTCGTTTTGACCTGACCGACGCGGCCGGCCGCGGGGTCAAGACGTACTCGGGCGGGATGCGACGGCGGCTCGACCTGGCCGCCAGCCTCATTGCCCGGCCCGAGGTCCTCTTCCTCGACGAACCGACCACCGGCCTCGACCCTCGCAGCCGTCTCGTCATGTGGGGCGTGATCCGCAGCCTTGTGGCTGACGGCACGACGGTGTTGCTCACGACCCAGTACCTGGACGAGGCCGACCAGCTCGCAGACCACGTCGCTGTGGTCGACCAGGGCCGGGTCATCGCCGAAGGTAGTCCTGACGTGCTCAAGGCCAGCGTGGGCGGCGAGCTCATACGGGTCAAAGTGGCACCCGAGTCTGACCTGCAGGCCGCCGGGGGTGTGCTCGCCCGCCACGGCTCCGGCCCGGTACAGGTCGACGTCGAACACCGCACGGTGGCGGCGCCCTTCGCCGTGGGGGCGCGGCAGCTACCCGACGTTGTCGTGGACCTCAGCCGGACCGGGATCCTGCTTGATGACCTGGCCATTGTCCGCCCGTCCCTCGACGATGTGTTCCTGACCCTTACCGGGCACGCCGTGATGACGGCTGACACCGACGAACCCAAGGAGGCCGCACGCGCATGACTGCCCTCACATTGCCGCTGCCCACCTCACGCGAGCCGCTGACCAGCCGAGCCTGGTGGGCGGTCAAGAACACAATGGTGCTAACCAGACGGAGCATCGCCCGCATCGCCCGCGAGCCCGAGCAGCTCCTGGACGTCACGATCCAGCCGGTCATCTTCGTGCTGCTGTTCACCTACGTCTTCGGCTCGGCCATCGTCCTGCCGGGCGGCGGCAATTACCACGAGTACCTGATCGGCGGCATGTTCGGCATGTCAATGGCCGGCACCGCCCCGGGCACCGCCGTGGGGATCAGTACCGACATGAAGAGCGGCCTCATCGACCGGTTCCGCTCCCTGCCCATTTCTCGCTCCGCGGTGCTGGCGGGGCGGGTGTTGTCCGACTTGTGCACCCAGGTCCTTGGCGCCGTCGTCCTGGTAGTAACCGGCCTGGCCGTGGGCTGGGGTATCCATAACGGGCTGCCGGACGCGTTGGCAGCCATCGGGCTGTCGCTCCTGATCGCCTTCGCCATGACCTGGGCCGGGGCGTGCGCCGGCATGGTGCTGGCCAATCCTGAAGCGGCCCAGGCTATGGGGTTCATCGTGTTCTTGCCGCTGTCGTTCGTGTCGAACGCCTTCGTCCCTACCCAGGGGATGCCCGGGTGGCTTCAAGCGGTGGCTAACTGGAACCCACTCAGCGCAGTCGCCGCCTCCTGTCGGGACCTGTTCGGCAACCCCAACCCGGCCGCCACCATTGACGTCTGGCCGATGCAGCACCCCGAGCTGGCGACTGTGCTGTGGGCAATCGGCCTGACCGTCGTGTTCGCGCCCCTCGCCGTGCGGCTCTACCGGCGCAAAGCCTTGGGGTGACGCTCATGGTTTTCGCCCAACTCCGAGGCCCTGGCGCCATATGGCGCTCAGGCGGGGCCAAGCACCGATAAGCGCGGATATGCCTGTGCCGATGGCGGCGAACACGCCGAGCATCATGAGCGGTCGCACCAGCTGGGCTGGGCTGGCGATGAGCGCGTTCCGGTATGCGTCCAGCGCCCAGTAGCCGGGCGAGGCGGGGGCCAGATGGCGCAACCAGCCGGGAAGGAGCACGACCGGGACGAGGGAGCCGGCGAGAACCGTGGTTAGGAGGGCGAAGATGTCGCCGGCCGCGCTGAGTTGGGCAGGGCTACGAGCGGGGGTCGAGGCGCCGACGCCGAGGAGTAGGACGCAGGCCGACCAGGCGACCGCACAGACGGCCAGGGCCCACCACCCGGCTCGAGGCTTTAACCCGAAGGCGACGGCCGAAAAGCCGAACAGGATGGCTTGCTGGGTGACGATGGCCGCGAAAATGGGCACGGTTTTCCCCACCAGGATCTCGCCGAACCCGGCCGAACTAGCGCGTAGCCGGTCCCACGTGCGCCAGGAACTATCCGTTGTTAATTAGAGCGCGTTTTGGGCTGTCACGGGACCGGTAAACGCCAAAGCACACACTTGTGGCGAGGCCAGTAGCTAACGGGTACGTTCCGGGCCGGCCGGCGCCGGCCCGCTGGCACCACCCGTCGCCCGCGGTGAGGCGCTGTCCCTGTCGAGGCCCCGTTCCCGACGTGAAGCGTGGTTGCATTGGGGCATGGGACAGACCTTGTACAAACGGGTGCTGGGGCCGAGCGGCCCGGAGATCTCGGCGCTTGGGCTGGGGTGCATGGGGATGAACTACCACCGCACCAAGATGGAGCCCGACGCGGCGATCGCGCTGGTCCGCAAGGCCGTCGACCTCGCCGTGACGTTCTTCGACAATCGGTCCCGCCCTTGCACTCCCTGCTAGTGGTGCTGGTTGCGGCTGCGACAGTCACAGTTTTCTTTCGCATTAGGCGACCTGACGAGACCCGCCAGGCCGCTAATGGGCGATTGCCGAACCTCCTCCGTCGAACCTCTGCGCGATCGCTTTTATGTCCCGGACGTCGGCCCTTTTTCGTCCGTAAGGCCCAGAAGTCGTCGGTAGGTCGGGTTTCGTTTAGAGAGTTCTGCATCGTGACCTACGTCGACGACATGCCCATGATCCAGGAGCACAACCAGGTTTACTGACTGGATGGTCGAGCGCCGGTGAGCGATCACGAGCGTCGTACGTCCCCGGCGGACGGTACGCATTGCCTCATCGAGCGCGGTTTCGCTCTCCAGGTCGACGTTCGAAACCGCCTCATCTAGGACGAGCACCGGCGCCTCGCCCAGAAGTGCTCGGGCAATGGCAATGCGCTGGCGCTGTCCACCGGAAAGTCGTGCTCCTCGCTCTCCGACGATCGTGTCGTAGCCCTCGGGGAGCGACTCTTCGATGAACTCATGACATTGCGCGGCCTTGGCCGCTTCGACAACCTCGGCGTCGGTGGCGTCCGGGCGAGCTATCCGGATGTTCTCGGCCACGCTCACATTGAACAGGTACGTGTCCTGCGGCACCAACGAAACCAGCCGGTGAAGGTCGCCCTGACGCAAGGTCTTGAGGTCACTACCACCTAAAGTCACCTGGCCCGACTCAGGGTCCCACCAGCGCAACAAGAGCGACGCGCACGTCGACTTGCCCGCCCCGGAGTGCCCGACGAGCGCGACTGTCGAGCCAACCGGGATGTCGAGTGTCACGTCCTCGAGCGCAACGGGAAGTTGCGGGCTATACCGGAAGGTCACGTGCTGGAAGTGGACATCGCCAGCCACCCCGCTGACGCGCACCGGGTCCTGCGGCTCCTCCACCACCGCCGGAGTCTCCAAGACGGCGACCAAGCGTGTACCCGCGGCCGCGACGGCCCCGAGCTCGCGGGCAGTGGTGAGTACCGTCGTAAGCGGGACGAACGCGTACCCGGCCAGCACTACAACGAGTGGGTATGCGCTTGCTGGTACATGATGGTGCGAGACGAGAACCGCCGCGGTGGCGACGGTGACGAGCAGACCGACAGCTGTCAGCCCGTCGAGGGCGCCACGCTCGGTGCCAGCTCGACGATGATGGGCGATTTGAGCGCGAGCAAGGCGGCTTCCGGCGGCGTCGAGCCGATCCAACTGGGGCTCGTGCTGCCCGAACATCACGACTTCTCGGAGTCCTTGGACGCTATCGACAGCTTCAGCGGACAGCTCGGCGTTGGCCGACCGGAGCGCACGGCCGTCGGCCGCGGCGCGGCGCCGGAACCAGGCTGGAATACTGGCGACGGCGACGATCGAAGGAAACAGAGCCAGCGCCAGGTAAGGGTCGATCAGCCCCAAAGCCATCAACGCACCAGCGGGAATAACGGTGGCCACAACCAAGGGGCTCAAAGTGTGGGCGAAGAACAGCTCGACCAACTCGATGTCGCCCATCGCCATCGCACCCACGTCGCCGGAGCGCTTCCCGAACAGATAGCTCGGTGCCAAGCGTTCGATGGCGCCGAACAAGCGCTGCCGCAAGTCCAAAAGGATGCGGAACGCCATGTCGTGCGCCATGAACGACTCGAGCCAACCGGTTACTGGTTTCGGCACGACCAGCAGGGCGAGGACTATCAGGCCGTCGCGCAGCTCAGCCACCGACGCTCCGGTTGCGGCTCGCCCGACGAGGTACGCGCCCACGCCCGCGGCGGCGAGGGCCAACCCTTGGTCGGCAATGCCAAAAAAGATGGTTACTGCGAGTAGCCGCCGGTGCGGGCGCAGCAGTACGTGGAGCGCCCCGACACGAGTGCGCGCTGTGGCTCCCGCGGGAAGGGCGCTTAAGACCGGGTCCATGACCACTAGGAGTCCCGCCGTCGGTCAGGCGAAAGGAGGCCGACATGGTCGTCGACGTCGTGCGTCCGACCCTCGAACAGCGTTATTGAGCGGTCCACCGACTCGATGGCTGAAAGGCGATGCGCGATCACGATCGTGGTCCGGCCCTCGCGGAGGCGGAGGAGCGCGTCCTGTACGGTGCGTTCTCCGGCCACGTCGATGGACGAGGTCGCCTCGTCGAGGACGAGCAACGGCGCGTCCTTGAGCACCGCTCGTGCGATGGCGATGCGCTGGCGTTCGCCTCCCGACAATTTCAGCCCGCGCTCACCGATCATGGTCTGGTACCCCTCCGGCATCGCGGTGATGAACTCGTGCGCGTTGGCCGCAGACGCGCTAGCGACGATCTCTTCGTTTGTTGCACCGGCCCGGCCGAAGGCGATGTTCTCTGCCACCGTGCCGTGGAAGAGGTAGGTGTCCTGGGCGACTACGGCGATAGCCGCCCGCAGTGCCCCAAGCGGCATCTCACGGATGTCGGTCCCGCCTATGCGGACCGCACCTGCGTCTACGTCGAAGAAGCGCTGTAAGAGTGACACCGCGGTCGTCTTGCCGGCGCCCGACCGACCCACCAACGCAACCGTCTCTCCAGGCGCGATCGACATGTTGAAGTGGTCCAGCGCAGGTCGGCCGGATTGCCTATAGGCGAAGACCACGTCGTCGAACTCCACTGCGGGTGGTCGCACCACGGTGGCCGCAGCCGCAAAGTCCTGTACCGGAAGGTTGGCGTTCAGCACTGCGAAGATGGCATCTGCGGCCGGCGGGACGCCGAACGTCGCATGGAAGGCGTTCTGCAGGTCGGTTAATGGACGGAGCGCCTCCCGGGACAACAGCAGGACAACCAGCAGCCGGAACACGCTGAGCTGCCCCTCGGCGGTCAACACGACACCGACCCCGACCGTGACCGCGGTCCCCGCGCTCGCTACCAGGCTGACGGCACCGGCGCCCACGTTCGATACAGCGGTCATCCGGATAGAAGCACGATAAAAGGCATGACTTCGTCTATAAAGAGAGGCCCCGTGTTCTCCGCTCACACCCAAGGCTTTCAGCGTCGTAACGCCTTGCACTGCGTCGAGGTAGTCCGAGCCGAGTGCCCGCCAGTGCCCCCAGTAGTCCTTACGCCGAGCGCGCAATGTGCGTCGTACGAGCCGAGGCAGAAAAGCTACAGCGAGCGAGCACAGCGCCACGATCAACCCGATCAACGGGTCGACGAAGGCGATGGCGACGATGACCCCAACTGCGCCGAAAATCGACGTTGCGAACTGTGGTACGTAGAGCGACACGTAAGGGTCGAGCGCTTCCACGGCATCGACCAAAGTGGAGACCGACTCACCGGTGCGGTGCGCCATCCCGTAAGAAGGGCCCATGGCCAAAAGCTTGGAGTACAAGTCGTGCCGTACCGCACCCGTTACGGTCGCCGCCGCCACCGCGCCCACGATCTCCCGCCAACGGAACAGAGTTGCACGGACAAGGAGTAGTCCGGCAATGCCGGCCACCGGACCGATCGCGGAGCTCAGGTGCGCGCCAACCAGGGCCCGGTCGATGACGATGGCGACCAACAGCCCCTGGAGGACGTACGTCACAGTGATCAGCAACCCCAGCACGACGGCGGTCACGAGCCGACCCCGGGCCGGGCGCAGCAACGCCAGCATCCGAGCGCTCAACATGGGCCGGCCCCCATGCGGCTCGGCAGGGCGCAGCGGGACGTACCCGAGGGGGGCGGTTGGAAAGTGAGGTGGACGCAGTCCTTCCCGTTGGCGCGGAGTATCTGGACGGGCTGCAGCCAGACCCAGTGACGCCGGCGGTCGTCTGGGTTTTGCCCTTCTGGAGCACTGCCGGCGAGAGGCCGTGATGCTGCTCGTTTTGCGGCTGTTGGCGGCTCGACTGGCATTCCCGTGGAATGATAGACCACTAATAGGAGCTGAGCGCAATAGCGCAAAGAGCTAGTCGAGAGCGTCTCATGGGTGCAGATCCAACGCCGCCTGCTCGAGACCTTCGCGTTAGGCCGGTCAAGGAGCCCACGCGGCCCGAGGCGGTAGCCAGTGAAATGATTTCTGAAATCCGCGGGGCTTCAATGAATGTCTTGGGCACAGCGGCCGCACATGGAGCGCCAGCGCTCGCTCCAAGGGCCGCAATGGCCTGGAAGAGGATACCAAATCTTGTTGCGTCCAGATCGCAATTGTGCAAGGCTATGTAAGGAGACGAGGATGGTGCAATTGATCCTCGTCAGAGGGGAGGCAACACGTCGGTGCCCGCTTGCAGACAGCCCTTCCGGTGAGGCCGTTCGTTCAGTATGCCGATCTTTAGCGCTGGAGTGCTTTACCACCTCTCGCGGGAGCTCGGGGAGCCGGGCCAGGAGTGCGGCTCCTGAGGCCCTTGTGGAAGGCTCTCGACAGCAATTCCGCCCCGGATTTCGTCGGCCTCTTCGTTGGCACGCTGGTCGCCGTTCTAGAGTGGCGTTTACTTTCACGTCGAAGGAGCGGCGAACAGCAGGAGTTGGTGTGGCCGGTGCGCGTTCGCGACGCGAGCCAGGTCGGGACCTGCGGCTCAGAGCTTTCGGCGGACAAGCACCACGGCGCGGTTCAAGCTCTTTCTTTACTTTATGCGGCGCGCCTTGCCTGGGTTGCAAAGCTGTGCAGTGGTGTCTAACTAGGGCCGCTGCTATCCGACCCGGGACGCTCCGCTTTTGGGGGTCGTAACTTCCCTTTAGGAGCCGTCGCCCGGCCCAGTGCCAAGGCGTGCGCTCCACTTCTCTTCTATGTGGCCGTACCGCCACACCAGCAGGGCCGCCACCCAGGTGGCCACGAACAACCCGACGATCACAAAGCCGGCCTTGTTGATGTCGAAATTGAAGACGAAGCCCCAGAAGCCCTGGGTCTGGCTGAGGCTGTGGATCTCCTGGGGCATCAGCCCGAGGGTCTCGATGCCGCCGATGAAGAAACAGATGGCCACGGACAGCCCGGTGATGACCAGGTTGTAGTAGACCTTGCGCACCGGGTTGAAGAACGCCCAGCCGTAAGCCACGTTCATGAACATGCCGTCAGTGGTGTCCATTAGGGACATGCCGGCAGTGAACAGGATGGGCAGGCAGATGATGGCGTACCAGGGGATGTGCTGGGACGCGTACAACGCCGTCGTGGCCAACAGGGCCACCTCGGTGGCGGTGTCGAAGCCCATGCCGAAGACGACCCCGACCGGGTACATCTGCCACTCCTTGTTGATGGTCCCCATCCAGCGCCCGAAGAAGCGGTAGAAAAACCCCCGGTTCTCCAGCTGGTGCTCGAGCTCGGCCTCGTTGTACTGGCCTCGGCGCATCGATTGCCACACCCTGATGATGCCCCCCAGGACGATCAGGTTAAGGATGCCGATCAAGAACAGGAAGCTGGCCGACACTATCGTCCCGAAAATGCCACCGAACTGCTCGAGACCAGAGTTGTTGTGGGACACGGCGTTGAACACGGTCTTTTCGGCAATGATGATCCCGACCCCGATGGCAACGACAATGGTCGAGTGGCCGAGCGAGAAAAAGAAGCCATAGGCCAGTGGCCGGGGCTGGTCGGTCCCTTGCCGCTGGTTCATGGTCTTTCGGGTGGTGTTGTCGATGGCCGAAATGTGGTCGGCGTCGAAAGCGTGACGCAGGCCGAGCGTGTAGGCCAAGACAGCCACTCCCATGCCGAGGCCCTTGTAGTGGGACGGCACTACGAAGGCGATGAAGATGCCAAAGCCGATCACGTTGAGGGCCAGGATCGAGCCGTACATGGCAATGACCCTCGTTTTCTCCCGTCGGGTGAGCGCCGCAAACGACTCCCGCAGCATGACGCCAGTTGTCAAAGCTGGCTCGGGCACGCTCTGTACGGCCACGGTTGTCCTCCGATCCGGAAAATGGCCCCAAAGGGGGGCACCTGGCACTCGTGCTGGCTCTGCGGTACTGTACCCGTAGTGCGACCTGAGCGCAATTGCGCCCAGGTACTACTCCAGTGACGGTATGTCGATAAGGCCTAACATGGTGACCTGATGAGCAAACCGGTGGCCCTCCGAGCAGCCGGCGCTTCAACGCGCATGTCGTCGGTCGATGACGTCCTAGCTCTCGTGCGAGCTCGAGGGGGCCGGGCCACGCCGTCCCGACGCGTCATACTGCAGGCGCTGTTCGAAGCCGAACAGCACTTAACGGCCGAGGAGCTGGCGGAAGCGGTCCAGTCCTGCGCGCCTGAGGTGCATATCTCGACGGTCTACCGCAACCTGGAAGAGATGCAAAGGCTAGGGGTGGTCGTGCACTCCCACCTCGGCCATGGCCCGGCGACGTACCAGCTCGCATCGGCGGCCCATGCCCATTTCTTGTGCGAGGTGTGCGAGGCCACCATCGAGGCGCCCGACGACGTTTTCAGAGGGTTGGCCAAGACCGTCAACGCGCGTCTCGGGTTTGCGATCGACCCGGTCCACTTCGCCATGCTCGGCCGGTGTGCAGCTTGCCAGGCGTCGACATCGTCAGCCTGATATCGGTCCAAAAAGCGAGGTGGCTGGTTCGGCGCCGCGAACGGATAACTCACCCGCGCCAGGAGCGCACGGCTAAATGACGATTTGAGGCGCGTTGGAAATCCCGCGCAACCATGTGTGCTAGGCGCAGGGCCTCAACCTGGCTCGGGGAGGTCGGTGAGCAGCGGTGTCAAGGCCACGACCGTCACAAGGCTCAAGACGGCGGCTACCGGCGGCGAGACCTCCGTGCGGGCACCAGCACCGTCGTTGACGGCCGTCTGGGACAGGCTGCCCCCGCAGGCGAGCCCCCCCCAGGACGGCGGAGCCGATGTTGGCCGGGCCGAGGGCGATCATTTCCTGGTCAGGCACGAGCCGGTAACCGTGCTTGTCGGCGAAGTTCTGGCCTGCCCCGAGGGCTTCGCTGAAGATGACGAGCATCATGCCGATCGCGCTGGGGACCAACACCCACAGTTCGCTCAGGGTGAGATGGGGCCACGCCACCGACGGCAGCCCGGTAGGGATCTTGCCCATCGTGTCGACGCCGTGGTTCGAGAGGTCGAACCCGGCGCTCACGGAAATGCTGAGCACGAGCACGACCAATCCCCCGGGCACGCGGGGGAAGCGTTCCACCCCGAACAGGACCGCTAATGCAACAAGGCCGATAACCAGCGTGGCGAGGCTGTTGTCACCCAGGTGGGCGACCAGGTGGGCGAGTTGACGAATACTGTCCCCGCTACCTTTTGTGAGCCCGAACAGCTTCGGGAGCTGGCTGATGGTGACAAAAATGGCCAGGCCGAAAACAAAGCCTTCCATCACCGGCCGGGACAGGAACGACGTTATAAACCCGAGCCGGCACATGCCCGCCAGTACGAAAAATAGGCCGGTGATAAGGATCATCCCGGCAGCGAGCGTGGCGTAACCGCGCACCGTGTCCGGCGCCAGTGCCGCCGCAGTGACTGCCGAATAGATCAGCACGGCCGACGCCGA
>DATJUH010000004.1:0-14482 GCA_035502515.1 Acidimicrobiales bacterium | reverse complement strand
ACCTCACCGGGGCCGATGTACGCCACACCCTGATTGCTTTCCATTAGACACCTCCGATGTGCACAGCCGCTTAGCTTATGTACTCGGTCGGGCCGGCGCCGAACCCCCTCGACACGAAGCCCAGGCAGGCCTGGACGCTCGCCGAACCCGCCCAGCAGGTTTCACATTTCGAGCTCGTACCTCTGCCGGCTGTTCACGCGCCGGTTGGGTACCGGGAGGAATTCAGGCGCCCGCAGCTGTAGGAACGGCAGCCATGGAAGGGCTCGGACCAGACCTGGCGGAGACGCCGATACTTTTGCGCGCCAGGGTAACGATAAGAGCATTTGGCGCGCACAGAAATTGGCAATACCTCGGTTCCGGGCCTGGCCGGGCTGCCGCCCTTAGTGCCGCATGGGCGCGACCACCGACCACCGACCACCGACCACCGACCCGTGACCAGCGACCACCGGCCAGCGGCCTCCGACCAACGGCCAGCGACCAAGCTCCACGACCGGCGGCCGACGACCACGGCCAACGACGGCCAGCGGCCTAGCTCCCCTCTGCGAGCGTTGCGAGTGCCGGCTTACCGGGGGTCGCGACCCTCCGGTCCCTTGACCTCCGGGCCGCCCCGCCACCATGTGGCGACGTCCTCGGCCATCCAGTAAAAGGCCTTGCCCATCTCGTCGTACCGGACGTGGTACGGCCCCATGAGCCGGTCGAACTCCCTTTTACACCGCCTCGTGAGGCCGGCCAACTGGCCGGCCATCTGCTGAGAGGTGATACCGGCCAGCTCCGCTCCGGCCGCCAAAGCCAGCTCCTGGGGAGCGACGGTGGCCAAGGCGTCCAGCAGGCTGCGGGCACCGTCCAGGTGCAAGACGCGGTTGAGGCGCACGACCATGGATTGGGTCCAGTCGTCCCGGCCTGGGCGACCGCCACGAACCGGCTCAGAGCGGGGCCCTTCCGCACCGGGCTGTCTGCCGGCATTTGAACCCCCCATGGCAACTGCAAGAGCCAGGTAGACATCGGGAAGGTATTGAGCTGGAACCGGGACGAGTACGATCCCGTCGCTCTCGGGTTCGGCTGGCATTGGAGGATCCTCCTGCAATCAAGTAGTGATCGCTACAGGGTAACGCACCTATTGCATTTAGTCCTGTTGGGTCCCTGAGGCTGACGTCTTGGGCCCGCCGGCCGCCGGCTGCATCAGCGAGGTCGCCACACCGGCATTGCCCGGTCTTATGCGGCCAGGGCTGATGCCCGGCAGCCGCTACCGTGGGCATCGTGTGCGGCCGCACGACGCTGACGTTGTCCCGCGACCAGGTCGCCGAGCTGCTCAGCGTTGAACGGGTCGATGCTCCTGAACTGCCGCCCAACTGGAACGTAGCTCCGACCCAGCCCGTCTTCGTGGCCGCGGTTTCCAACGCCGGCCTCCGCCATCTGCGGGCACTTCGGTGGGGCCTGATCCCGAGCTGGGCCAAAGACCCGCGCATCGGGGCCAGGCTTATCAACGCTCGAGCCGAGACGCTCGGCGCTAAGCCCGCCTTCCGCGACGGAGCCCGCTGGCGGCGCGGCCTGGCCGCTTTCGACGGCTTCTACGAGTGGCGCTTGGCCGAGCCCGAAGTCCCCGAGGGCGGAGTCCCCCAGTCCAGTTATTCCGAAGCCGGTAATTCTCGTAATTCTCTGCGGGCGGCCCGCCCGCCCTCACAGCCGTATTATTTCCGGCGGGCGGATGGAAAACCTCTCGTTTTCTGCGTCCTGTGGGACATCTGGTGGGATGCGGAAGGCCTGCCTCTCCGTAGTTTTTCCATTGTCACCACCCGCGCCAACAAAACGATGGCACCCGTGCATCACCGCATGCCCGCCATCCTGGGCCCGGAGCACTGGGATGAATGGCTGCAGCCATCGCCGCTGGGTCAGCACCGCCTCCGGGAACTCCTGGCGCCCGCTCGTGACGATTTGCTGAGCGTCCACCCCGTGAGAACCACCGTAAACAGCACGGTGAACAACGGCCCGGAACTTATCGAACCCCTGCCGGCCGGTGAGACGACCGAGCCACGGGTTCCCGACCAGGCGGCACAACAATCCCTGAACTTCCGATGATGTCGCGCTAGCTTCCGGGCACCAGAGGTTCAGTGGCGCCCCGAAAAGTGGTGCGCCCGGACCGGGGAGCCGGACCGGTCCGGGTTGGTGTTGGTCGGGTCGCCTGATCACTGAAACGCCCAGTCACGCTGAGGCAACAAGGAGATTTTGCCGAGCAAGGCGCGACCCGCGCTGGCCGCCTCGCTCCGCCGGGACGGGGTACGTCCGCTCGAGGGTGAAAGTGGAATGGACGACACCGCGGTCAGACATCTGCGTTCCTCCTTTGAGGGGCTCTATCTTGTGATCAGTTCTGTGGTTGCTCGCCTGGTTGGGGTGGCTCAGCTGGTTGGCCCAGTTCCGTGGCCAGCCGGTCGAGGCGGTTTTCCCATATGGTGCGCCGGCCGTTCAGCCACGCCTCCGCCACCCGCAGGCCGCCTGGTTCCAGCCGGCAGGTGCGCACCCGGCCGATCTTCGCCGAGGAAACTACGCCGGCTTCCTCCAGGACACCGAGGTGCTGGACGACGGCAGGCAAGGACATGGCCAGCGGTTCGGCCAGGTGGCTCACTGACGCCGGGCCGACGACCAGCCGCTCCACCATCGCCCGCCGGCTGGGGTCGGCCAATGCGTGGAAGATGTGGTCGAGTTCCTCCAGACGGTTAACCACGTCCTTAAGTGTATGGCTCTGACGGGCAATAGTCAAGCAAATGCTTAAGTGTCGCCGGGAGGGCGCTGACCCCCGGCCAGTGGTGGGGACAAGAGGCCGGCGCCGGTTCCTCCGCCGGAAGACTGTACATGCTCTATCAGTTATATACTCAGAGGTGTATATTAGTGGTCGGTGACGCCAGCGTTCGTCGTCCTCGCCGAGCCGAACCGACGGCAGATCCTCGACTTGCTGCTCGAGGCTGAGCGGCCCGTCGGCGAACTGGTTAAGGCAACGGCGCTCAGCCAGCCGGCGGTTTCGAAACACCTACGCGTCCTGCGCCACGCCGGGCTGGTGGACGTGAGGGTAGACGCCCAACGCCGGATCTACCGCGTTCGCGGCGAACCGCTACGGGCAGTCGACGAATGGCTTCAGCCGTACCGACGACTATGGGCGTCCCGGCTCGACGCCCTCGAGCGCCCTCTGGACACAACTGCCGACTGAAAAGGAGCAAGAGGATGACCGTGTCCCAATACGGGCAACTGATCAGGACGGAGGACCGAGCGATGCTCGAGTACCGGCGCCGGTTCGCCCACCCACCCGAGAAGGTGTGGCGGGCACTGACGGAGCCCGACCAACTGGCGGCGTGGTTCCCGACCACCATCGACGGCGAGCGCGCTGCGGGCGCCGCCCTGGTGTTTCGTTTCGAGCGTCTGGATATCGACCCCATGCAGGGCGAAATGCTGAGGTTCGACCCACCTGTCCTGCTCGAGCTCACCTGGGGGCCGGACCGGCTCCGCTTCGTGCTGGCACCTGATGGCGATGGGACGGCCATGACCTTCACCGTCACCCTCGACGAGCTGGGAAAGGCCACCCGGGATGGCGCCGGCTGGCATCAGTGCCTCGAAGGGCTGGCACGTGTCGTGGCCGGTGAGCGAGACCATGAATTCGATTCAGGTCAGTGGCGGCAACTGCGCGACGAATATGCCGGCCGGTTCGGGCCCGAGGCTTCCGTGCTGGGCCCTCCCCAGGAGTGGAAAGACGAGTACGGCGAACCGTGAGGGCTTTCCCCCTCGGTGCCGGACCATGCCCGGTCCGAAGACGCACCAGTGAGTGGGTGAACCCCCGCGTACCGTATCGTTCCGTCGCCTTCCAGCCGGATCTGGCCTAAGTTTCCACGACTTGTGCGCGCTGGGGTAACGATAAGAGCATCTAGCGCGCACAGGTAACAATCCCGCCTGGCCGGGCTTTGCCGGCCGGGCTTTGCCGGCCGGGCTTTGCCGGCCGGGCACCGCTGGCCGGGCTTTGCTGGCCGGGCTTTGCTGGCCGGGCTTTGCCGGCCGGGCACCGCTGGTAGCGGGTGAGCGGGCCCAGCCGTTCTGCCTTGAGCGACCCCCCTTCCACCCAGGTCGTGCGGAAAAGGTGCCCTTTGCTACGGCGCACAACTGTCCGGCCGGGGATGTTGTAGCCCTTGCGCCGGAGGACCACATTGATGGCGACGACGATGGCCGCGATCACTACCGGCACAATTATCGCCGCGACCAGACCTGTTGACATGGCCACTACCACAGTACGGGGACTTCCTCAGGCCACACGGGGCTAACGTTCGAGAGTGGCCCCATCGTCTGGCCTCCCTCCTGCCGGTTCAATCGATGCCGTGATCTTTGACGCCGGCGGTGTGCTGTTGTTGCCCGACGCCGGGTTCGGCCAAGCCGCCATACAGGCGTTGAAACCCGGCTCCCGCCCCGAGGACTGGCCCCGCGCCTACTACCAGGCCAACCTCGTAGTGGACAGCCTGGAGCCGGCCGACGGGGGCGGGATGAGGCACGCCATCGCTTCGGCTGTGGGCGTGCCCGAAGATCAGGTGGACGCCGCTCTACCCATGATCGAGCAACTGATGGTATCTATGCCCTGGGTGCCCGTCGAGGGAGCGGTGGACCTGCTGTGGTTGCTGACCGGGTCCGGCTACAGGCTGGCGGTCGTGTCGAACGCCTTTGGCACCGTCGAGCGCCAGCTCGAGGACCTGCAGGTCTGCTCGGTCAGGGGGGACGGTATGCCCCGGGTCGGGGCCGTCATCGATTCCCACGTTGTGGGGGTCGAGAAACCAGACCCCCGGATCTTCCAGTTGGCCCTGCAGGTGCTGGAGGTCGAGCCCTCCCGGGCTATTTACGTTGGGGACACGGTAAAGTTCGACGTCAACGGGGCCGAGGCCGCTGGTTTGCGGCCCGTTCATTACGACCCATTCGCCCTTTGCCGCCTCTCCCACAGCCATGTCTCGGCCCTGGCCGAACTGGGCGAGTGGCTGGCGCCGTCCCGGGGCCGGCCGGGCGTCCCACGTGGATAGTTCCAGCCTCAGCTCTTTGCCTGGGGGGCCGTGCCCGTATTACCGTCAACCGGCGAGAGCCGAGCCGCCAGCCGGGCTGAAAAACGCGGCTCAGAAGGAGAAGTGGTCGTGGGCCAGATCGATACTTTCTACATTTTGAACCACAGCCATACGGACATCGGCTTCACCGATTATCAGGACCTCGTCTTCAGGCAGCACGCCGAATTTATCGACCAGGCCATCGACCTGTGCGAGAGGACGGCCGATTACCCCCAAGAGGCGCAATACCGGTGGACGTGCGAAGTCACCGGGACGACGGAGCGCTACCTCGAGGCAGCCGGGCCGGGCCAGCTCGAACGGTTCAAGAAATGGCACGAAATGGGCCGGTTGGATGTGGGCGCCATGCAGTACAACTTCACCCCTCTTCTGGGGGTGGAGCAGATGTACAGGAGCTTGCTGCCGGTCCGCCGCCTTCGAGAACGCTGGGGCCTCGACGTCGACACGGCCATGCAGTCGGATGTCAACGGTATCGCCTGGCTGTATGCCGATTTGCTACTGGACATGGGCGTGGATTTTCTTTCCATGTCCATCAACCCGGTCAGGGGTGGCGTCCCCAAGCCCTACCCGATGGCGTTCTGGTGGGAGGCGCCAAGTGGCCGGAGACTGCTGGTGTGGAACGGCTATCACTACCTTTTCGGGCGCAGTGTCCTCAAGCTCGGCGATTGGCGTTTCGCCGAAAGAGAGATCTCCGATTGCGTCAAGAAATTGGAGGCTCGGGACAGCTACCCGTTCAACTTCCTGTTTTTCCAGTCCACCCACCCGATGCGCGTCGATAATGGGCCTCCGGACCTCGAGATCGCCGACTTCGTACGGAAGTGGAACGAGCTCGGCAACAGCCCTCGCCTCCAGCTGGTGGCGCACCGCGAATTTGCCAGGATATTGAGGGCGCAGGACGTCGAGTTGCCACTGATGCGGGGCGAGTGGATGGACTGGTGGTGCGACGGCGTCGGTTCCACTGCGTACGAGACGGCGGTGTCCCGCCAGTCTCATCAACTGCTCGGCATGGCGGAGACCCTCAGCACCTGGGTCCGTCTGAAAGACTGGGGCCAGGCCCCGTACTCGCGGACCGATGCCAACTCGACGTACGAGGAGGCGAGCCTCTACGACGAGCACACCTGGGGGGCGTACGCCAGCGTGGCCGCGCCGCACGACCCGTGGACCAAGGGGCAGGAGAATGCCAAGGCCGGCTTTGCCTTTCGAGCCTCGGCGTCGGCTCACGACATGCTGGCGAAGGCGGCCGGCAAAGTGGCCCGTTCACTCGGTGAGGGCGCAGCAGGAGGCCGCTTCAACTTGGGCGACCTGACGCCGGAAGAGGCTTACCCGTTGGATGATGCCCGCGGGGTACTTGTCCTCAACACCCTGCCGTGGCCTCGCCGGCTGATCGTCGACGAACCCGCTCAGCGCGGCGGGGCAGCACCCGTGGGCATGCTCGATATGTTCTTCCCCGAGGGAGTCCCATGGGGCGGGGAGAAGCCGGAAGTCGAGCGGCTCACCGTCCAAGGGGAGGTGCCGGGCTGGGGCTACGCCTACTTGCAGGAGCCTTGCGCCCCGGTTGCTGAGCTACAGGGCGGCGCCAATTGGCTGGAAAACAGCGCTTACCGGATCGAGGTCGACCCGGTCCGAGGCGGTTTGGCGCACTGGCTGGACAAGGGTTCCGGTGAGGAATTGGCCGGGTCGTACAGAGACTGGGCGCTCGGCCAGTACGTCTACGAACGGGTGACCAGCGAAGACGGCCGTACCGCCCTGTTTGTGCCCGATTTCTCGGCCAAAGACTTCGGCTCGTGGCGCGACGACGTCGAGTTCGCTTACGACGGGCCGGCTCAGGTTCGGCTCCGCCCGCCCGAGGTCCGGGCCGGCCGGGCCAGTTTGGCTGTCGACGTGGTCGGCCCGGGGGTGAAGTCGGCCACCTGCACGTTTACCTTGTGGCAGGGGAGCCGGCGGGTGGACGTGGAGTGGGTATTCGACAAAGTGGCCGTCGAAGACCCGGAAAGCGTTTTTTTTGCCTTTCCATTTGCCATCGAAGGTTCGTCTTTTTTGGGCGACTTCAACGGGATCCCGTGCGAACCCGACGCCGAACAATTACCCGGGAGCGTGAAAAGTTGGTACCCGGTCCAGGGCTGGGTCGGTCTGGACGGACCGCTCCATAGTGTCGTCCTGGTACCGCTGGACGCCCCTCTTGTCCACCTTGGTGGGGTGAATACGGGCCGGGTGGTAGAGCATCTGGACCGGGGTAGCCCCGTGATAATGTCCTGGGCCCTCAACAATCACTGGTTTGTCAATTTCGCCGCCCAACAGGACGGGCGGATCCGGCTTCGTTATAGCCTGACCAGCATGCCCGGCCACCTGGACGCGGCCCGGGCCACCCGGTTTTCTGCGGAAGTGAGGACGCCGCCGGTGGTGTTGCGCGACCGGAGACCTTTCTCACCGCCCACGGGCACGGTATGCCGGGTGGTGGAAGGCGCGGACCTGGTCGTCGGTGCGAAAGTTTCCGAAGACGGTAGCGGGATCCTGGTCCGGCTCCTCAACGGTAAGAGCCATGACGAGCGACTGGCCATAGATGCCGGCCGGCCTGTGCGGGGGGCCTGGACGGTACTGCCGGACGAGCGAGAGGAAGCGGCGGTGCAGACGGAGGGAGCCACCGTGAGCGTCGTGGTCGGTCCGCGTTGCACCAGGAGCCTTTTGCTGAAATGGTGATGACGATGTCTGAAATGGTGCTCAGGATCAGCGGCGTTTGACGCTACCGCCTCCCTATGCTATCGATAACATAGTTTAGTCATCAGCAAGACGAGGTGGTGTCAGACGGTGAGGTACACCCGATGAGGAGCCTGGTAGCGCGTGCCTATACTGCGTGGCCCTCCTACCTGCCCACCGGCCGGCCCGTGGCCTGCGGATGGGACGTACTGGCCGCCTCGCTCCACCCGGGCGTCAACCGGGTGGCCATAGATGGGCCCGTGATCGCCGGTTGGGCAGACCTGGTCGCCGGTCTGGGTAAGGCCCTGGAGCAGCGGGGTCTCCAGGTGGAGTTCCGGGAGGCGGGGACCTGGCTGTTGCCGTGGAGCCGCATCGAGGCGCTGACTTCGTCGTACGAACTGCGCCATGACCCGGATTTCGACCGCCTCCCGTCGGGCCGGCTGTCGGACCTGTTCCGTCCTTCGCCGCGTTTCGATGTGCGGCCAGGCAATCTGCTGGTCGTTTATGGTCCCGGCGCCGCCCTCGTACCCCACGACGTGTTGTGGTACGCCGATCTTCCCAAACGCTACGCGGAAGCGGCCGTGGTGGCCGGCACCGGGCTCAACCTGGGCCAGCCCGTGCCCACCGGGCCGGGTCGGACCAAGCGTCTGTTTTTTATCGACTGGCCCTTACTCGACCGCCAGCGCGACGAAATCGTGCCCCGCATCGATTTCTGGATCGATATGCAGGACACCGGGGCACCCGCCGTTCTTGACGGCACCACGTTGCGGGCCACTCTGGGTGAACTGGCCATGCGCCCCTTTCGTACGCGTCCGACGTTCAATACCACTCCCTGGGGCGGCCATTGGGGCCAGCGGACACTGGGCTACAACCCCGGTTCGCTTAACACCGCCCTCGGTTACGAGCTCATTGCCCCCGAGGCGGGCGTATTGATCGGTGGCGAGGGTGGCCCAATGGTGGAGTTGCCGTTCCAATTGGCCGTGGCCACTCACCCGGTTGAGATCCTGGGCGAAAGCGTCCACCAGGCTTTCGGGACGTCGTTCCCGGTCCGGTTCGATTACCTGGACACGGTCGACGGGGGCAACCTCTCAGTCCACTGCCATCCCAGACAGGATTACATGCGCTCGGTTTTCGGGTGGCCGTACACGCAGCACGAGTCGTACTACGTCATGGTCGGCGGGGCAACCCAGCGTGTATTCCTCGGGCTGCACGAGGATGCAGATGTGGACGCCTTCCACCGGGAAGCGAGCAAGGCCGACCAGGATGGCACGCCACTGGAAATTACGCGCTACGTGCCGACGTTCCCGGCCACTCCACACCAGCTTTTCCTGATCCCCGGCGGGACCCCACATGGTAGCGGCAAGGGCAATGTGGTGCTCGAGGTGAGCGCTACGCCCTACCTTTACTCGCTGCGTTTTTATGACTGGCTCCGTCAGGGCATCGACGGTGGGTTGCGGCCCGTGCACGTGGACCACGCCTTCAAAAACCTGGACCGAGGCCGCCGCGGTGAGGCTGTGGCCCGCGAACTTGTTCAGTCGCCGCGCCTCCTCCGCCGGGGTGACGGGTGGCAGGAGGAGCTGCTTGGCGCACTGCCGGAAATGTTCTTCCAGGTGCGCCGGCTAGCCCTCGGTCCCGAAGCCATCGCCGACGACGACACGAGCGGCCGGTTCCACGTCCTCAACGTGGTTGAGGGCGACGGGGTCCTCATCGAACCGGCTGCGGCGCCCGAACACTCGCTCGTCTACGCCGAGACTCTGGTCGTCCCGGCGGCGGTAGGGCATTACACGATGCGCGCCCTTGGCGCTGGCCCGGTCAGGGTAGTCAAGGCTCTCGTACCTTGAACCGAAGCCTGAGAGGGGCCCGGCCGGCGAAGCGCACAGTGCCGGCGCTCGAGATCGGTGGCACTCACGTGACCGCCGCCGTGGTCGACCTGGACGCCGGCGCCGTCGTGGCCAGCGGTTTCCACCGAGCGACCCTCAACCCGGCCGGCAGCGCCGGAGAACTCCTGGCCGCCATCATCGGTTGCGGCCGGCGGCTGCCGGTGGGCGCAGGGGAGCGGTGGGGCGTGGCCATCCCCGGCCCGTTCGACTACGAGCGTGGGGTCGGCCTCTTCGCCGACGTCGGCAAGTTCGAAGGGCTCTACGGCGTAGACATTGGCGAGGCCCTGGGGGCCGCGCTGCCGGGGCCGCCCGGGCCGATAGTTTTTCTGAACGATGCCGACGCCTTCCTGTGGGGAGAGTGGCTGTTCGGTGCGGCCGTCGGTCATGACCGGTGCGTAGCCGTGACTTTGGGCACAGGGATTGGTTCGGCCTTTATTGCGGACGGTCGGATCCAGCACAGTGGCCCCGGTGTCCCGCCCGAAGGAAGGGTTGACCTGCTGCGGATTTCCGGCCTGCCGCTCGAAGAAGTCGTGTCCGCCCGGGCCATCGAACGTGCCTACCAGCAACGGACAGGCGTCATGCCGGCCGGCACGGAGTACGTTGCCAGCCAGGCGCGAAGCGGTGACGAAGCGGCGGCCGTCGTCCTGCGGACGTCGTTCGAGCAACTGGGGACGGCGCTGAGGCCCTGGCTCGAGGACTTCGGCGCCACTACGCTCGTGGTGGGGGGTTCGATGACAGGCTCCTGGGATTTGATTGGGCCGGCTTTGCTGCGAGGACTTCAGCCCGACGGCGCCGGCTCTCTCCAGGGCCTCACCGCTTCGGTAGCGGCGCGGCCTGAGCACGCCGCCCTGGTCGGAGCGGCCGCTTATGCCGAACGCAGTGAGGGGCCGCCGGAAGACTGCGTACCGCGCCCCACGCGGCTGGCGCGATGACGGCGCCGGCGACTGGCACTTCTCGGCCCGCCCGCACCCCTCGGGCCGTGCCCACCATGCGCGACGTGGCCGTAGTTGCCGGTGTCAGCGTCATGACGGTTTCGCGGGTGTTGCACGATGACCCGCGTATCACCAAGGAAACCAAAAGTCGAGTCCGGGCTGCAGTAAAGCAACTTGGCTACGTACGCAACGACACCGCCCGCAATTTGCGGATCGGCCGCGGGGCTGATGCCATCGGCCTCGTCATCGGCAACCTGGCCAACCCCTTTTACTCGCAACTCGCCCTTGGAGCCGGCGAAGTAGCCGAACAACACGGTCTTACGGTTATGTTCGTCAATGCCGGCCGGGACGTAGAGCGCGAAGCGCGACTGGTCTCCGATCTGTTGAGCCGTCGCGTCGAAGGCATCATCGTCGCTCCCGAAGGTGATGACCACCGGCACCTGGGTGCAGGGCCGATGAGGGGCACCCCCGTAGTTTTTGTGGCCCGCCCGCCTTCGGGCATAGCCGCTGACTGCGTCCTGGTGGACGACTTCGCCGGGACGAAGGAGGCGACAGCCCGGCTAGTGGCGCGGGGCCATAGCCGGATCGGCTTCGTCGGCTTGCCCTCTACGGTGTGGACAGGGGCGGAGAGGTTCCGCGGCTTCGAGGCGGCTATGGCCGAGGCCGGGCTCCGTTCTTACCGGCGGTATGTCCGTTACCAGGAGAGCGACGCCTCGGCAGCCGAGAAAACAGTGCGTTCTCTGCTGGCCCTGAGGACACCGCCGACCGCGCTGTTCGCCGCCAATAACCGCAATATGTTCGGGGCACTGCGGGCGGCCAGCGATTCCCGGCCTCCCATAGCCCTGGCCGGGTTCGACGATTTCGAGTTGGCCGATTTATTAGCCTTGCCGCTCATAGTCGTGGCTTATGACCCGGTCGAACTGGGGCGGGAGGCGGCTCGTCTGCTCCTGGACCGGGTGGGGGCCAATACTGCGGACAAACCACCCCGGCGCGTGACCATCCCGACGTCAGTCGTGGAGTACGGCCCGGCCGGCGGGAGCTACCACCTCTTCGGCAGAGGTAACGGAAGGGAACCTGAACCATGTCCATGAGAATCGTGACCGGCCAAGCGGCTCGAGCCACTGAGGAGTACCTGGCCTTTGCCAGCCAGCTCGGCGTCAGCGGGGTGCAGTTGAACACGCCGGAATTACCCGGGGAGCGGCGGTGGGAATTGGGTGACCTGGTCGCCCTCCGCCAGCGCGTCGAGCGCTACGGGCTCCGCCTCGAGGCCATCGAGAACATGCCGAACACTTTTTACGAAAACGCCATGCTCGGCCTCACGGGACGCGACGAGGACATTGCCAACGTCGCCGCCACCATCCGCAATATGGGCACAGCCGGTATCCCCATCCTCGGGTTGCACTGGATGCCGACCTCGGTCTGGCGGACCGAGCTGGCCCCCGTAGGCCGCGGCGGGGCGGTGGTGTCGGGTTTCGACCTGGCCGTAGCCGAGGACGGCAGCCAGGCTGACAAGGTGCTTGTCGCCCGCCGGGACCGTCGGGTCGAAGACCAGAAGGACTCCTGGACCCGGGGCGCCCTGTTCGATGTGCCCGGCCCGAGAAGTGATGAAGACATGTGGAGTTCGTTCGAGTACTTCGTCAAGGCGCTCGTCCCGGTGGCGGAAGAGGCCGGCGTCCGGTTGGCCTTGCACCCTGATGACCCGCCCGTCCCGACGCTCGGCAATGTGGCCCGGATCTTCAGGTCGGTAGCCGCCCTCGAGCGGGCGGTGGAGCTTTCTCCCGGTCCCGGCTTCGCCATAGAGCTGTGCCTCGGCACCGTCTCCGAAATGGGAGGAGAACAAGCGGTGCTCGAGGCCATAAGGTTCCTGGCCCCCCGGGACAAGATCGCCTACGTTCATTTGCGGGACGTGAAGGGCACGGTGCCCGAATTTATGGAGTGCTTCCTGGGCGAAGGTAATTACCGGCCGCCGGTCGTGATCAGGGAGCTGCGGCAGCACGGCTTCGACGGCTTTATCATGGACGACCACACGCCCGCTCTGGTCGGTGACTCGCCTTACGGTCACCGCGGGCGAGCGTTCGCGCTCGGTTACATTCAGGGCCTCATCGAAATGATGGACCTCGACGATGCGACGAGTGCCGCCGTCGCTCTCACGTAGTCGCTCTATCACGTACTTTCTCTGGCGTATTCCCCCATCCCCAGCAGGAGACCATGACCACTACCTGGACTGAGCTCGCCCCCGGCGTCCGGGCGTTCACATTGAGCAATGGGCAACTGGAAGTCACCGTTTTGCCCGATAAAGGCGCCGACATCTACTCCCTCGTCCATTGCGGCACCGGCGTGGACGTGCTGTTCAAAACCCCGTGGGGGGTGCGGTCTCCGGGGCTGTGGCCGAGAGCGGCCACGTCAATGGAGCGCTGGATAGAGGCGTACGGCGGTGGCTGGCAGGTGCTGCTGCCGAACGGGGGCGATGAGTGCCGGGAACGGGGGGTGACGTGGGGCTTCCATGGGGAGGCGGCACTGGTGCCCTGGACGTTGCTCGACCTCACTGACGGCGGCGCCACATTGGAAACGAGCCTGATTTCCGCCCCTTTGCACGTGTTGCGTGAGCTCAGCCTGGATGGCCCCGTGCTGCGGGTGCGGGAAGTGGTAACGAACCGTTCTGAAGAAGACCTGGAGGTGATGTGGTCACACCACCCCGCCTTCGGGGCGCCGCTGCTGGACGCCGGTTCCGTCCTCAGCGCCGGGTGCCAGGTAGTGGAAGCCGATGACCCGGCCCCGGGGACGCTGTTGAGCGCCGGTGCTCGCCACGCGTGGCCAATGGCTACTACAGCTTCGGGAGAAATGCTCGACCTGAGCCGGATCCCTGGCCCGCTCGACCGGCGGGCCGTCCTCGCCTACCTCCTCGAGTTCAATTCCGGTTATTTCGCCATTACCAACCCCCGCCTCGAGCTCGGCGTGGGGCTACGTTGGCCTCTCGAAGTGTTCGACAAGGCCTGGCTCTGGCAGGAAGTCCATTCGACTTCGGACTGGCCGTGGTTCAGGAGGGCTTATGCCGTCGCCGTGGAACCGGCGTCGACGGTCCCCGGGCACGGGTTGGCCGGCGCTCGGGCGAAGGGTGAGAGCGGGCTGCGGCTCGGCGCCGGCGCCGGGCGCGAGGTTACGGTAGAAGCAGTGTTGTTCGCAGGGACCAGACCGGTGGCGGGGATCGCCGAGGGTGGCGTGGTGACGTTCGCCGCGGCCTGAGCGAGGGACCACCTCCGGATGGGATCTCTTTTGCCCTTATCACAGTTTGAACTGTTGGCCGATGGGCTCGACCACCCCGAATGCGTGACATGGGGCCCGGACGGGTTCGTTTACGCCGGCGGCGAGGCGGGGCAGATATACCGGGTCGGCCTGGACGGCGACGTGCACCAGGTCGGCAGCACGGGCGGGTTCGTCCTCGGGCTGTGCCTGGACGGGGACGGCAACGTGTATGCCTGCGATTCGGCCAACGCCGCCATAATGCGGGTAACGCCCGACGGCGAGGTGAGCACGTATTTTGCCGGCCTCGACGGACGGCGCCTCGTCAGCCCGAACTACCCGGTGTTCGACCGGTCCGGGAACCTCTACTTTTCCGAGTCCGGCGAATACCACCGGGACAACGGCCGTCTGTGGGTCGTCCGCCCGGACGGGACCGGCCAGGTCCTGCGCGACGACGTAAATTCCGTCCCTAACGGCGTGGCCCTCGACCGCGGCGACCAATCTCTGTACGTCGCGCTTTCGGCCCTGCCCGGCATTGCCAGGGTACCGCTCGGGGGAGGGCGAGTAGAGGTGGTCGCCGAACTCCCGAAGAGAGTTCCCGACGGCATCGCCCTCGACTCGGAGGGCGCTATTTACGTCGCCTGTTACGCGCCGGACGAGA
>DATJUH010000003.1:0-3459 GCA_035502515.1 Acidimicrobiales bacterium | reverse complement strand
GCACGCCGAGCACGGCACCCGGTGGTCCGCCGCCGCCCCCGTGCGCACGTCGAAGCCGAAGTCGGCGGGCAGGTCGACCTCCAGCAGGTGGGCGCCCTGTTGGCCGGCATAGGCCTGGGCGAAGGTGGCAGAAGGCTCGCTGTACCCGTCGATCCCGAGCCCGATGTAGAGCCCGTCGACCTCGTAGCCGAGCTGCCGCAACAGGTCCCACAGCGCCAGTGAATCCTTCCCGCCCGAGACGGCGACCAGCACGCGGTCGGTCGGCGCCATCATCTTGTGGTCCTTTATGGCCCGTTCAACCTGGTTACGGCAATGGGTCAGGAAACAGCCGGAGCAGAAGCCGGCATTGTGCCGCCGCACCTCGATGACCGCCGGCTCCCGGCAGACACGGCACTTCATGCCGGCGCACCTGCGTGGTCTGTCACCCGGGTCGGCGTCACCCGGCGCCCCCCGAGACGACCGGGCGGATCTCGACCTCGGAACCCTCGGCGATCGTTGCGTCCCCGGTGACGAGCGTCCCGTCGACGATTACCAGCACGGCTTCCCGGTTGTAACCCAGCTGGCGGACGAGCGCCAGCGCCCCGACGGGGCCGGGGACTTCGACCTCGCGCTTAGGGTTCCGCAAACAGACCTTTACGCCCACGCCGACCATTGTTGCGCTCCTGCTCGAGGTGGGCGACGGTGAGTTGTTCTCCGATAGGCACCTGGCCCGAGAAGACCACCTTGGGGCTCTTTTGGTACGCCCTGATCCCGAGCCTGAGCAGGAACGCCATCGCCCCCACGACCAGCCAGAACTGGTTGCCTTCGAAGAAACCACGCTGAATACCACGACGGATCGCCCATGACAACCAGCTCGTCACCCGCACAACCTCCCTCAGTCGCGCCGGATCTCGACCAGCGTGGAGCGGGACCGGCCGCTCCGCCGCCCGAGAAAGAAAGCGATGAACGCGATAAGCAGCACGCCCCCCACAGCCGCGTAGGTCAGGGTGGGCCGGGCCGCCTGGACCTGCCCTTCGACACCGGAAACGAGCGACCCGGCCTTGGCCCGGATATCTTCGGGCGTAATCAGGCCGCCGGGCCCGCTGCCCCGCGGCGGTGTCGGCTTGGCCCGCTGGTCGGACCGGCCACTGCGAGGCCTAACCCGTAACACCGGACGTCTCCGTTTCAGGCGTCACTGTTTTGGCCCTCACTGTTTCGGGGCCCACCACAGCGCGCCTCACCGCTGGTTCCCGCGGGTGATCCGCATGACGCAGAAGGCGGCGACGAGAAGGCAGAACAGGGCTGCTCCCACATACGGTACCCAAGTCCAGACGCCCGACAAGTGGCCTTCAGAGCCGTAGACCGTCCTGGCCGGGAGTTTGCCGAGATTGCCGAACTCCACCTGGAGCGCCCTCAAGAAGCCAAGGGCCAGCAGCACGGTCCCGGTGGCGAGCAGGACGGCGCCGGCGATGCCCCTCCCGAGGCCTCTGACCTGGCGCTGGACCGGGCCAACCAGTTCCTGTTGACCGTAGGCGATGACCAGGTCCACCAGCTCCCCCGGCCCCCCCTCAAGGCCCGCAAGGCCCCGTCGAGTGACAGGAGCACCGGGCTCGCTACCAGGCATCCACCAAAGCTAACCGGTGACGGCAGTGAACGCATAGTTTGTGCCGGTGCGCACGCGCCCGTATGTCCCCGGCCCCATTTCAGGGCTCGAACCGGTTCAGGGCTCGAACCGGGCCAGCGCCGGCGCCTGGGGGTACTCCGCTACCGCGAGGGCGACCTGGTCCGTGAGGCCCGCCGGCGTGTCGTGGGGGCTCGGCAGCGTGGGGGCCAGGCCGTTCAGGACAGTGGCAAAGACGACCGGAGCGGCCAGCCCCGGATTGCCCCCGCCCTGGCCCTTCAGCGGTTCCACCCAACCCGAGAGCGCCTTTACATAGTCCAGCGTCCCCGTTTTGGCGTATACACGACCGGCGGTGACGGCCCCGTTCAGCTCGTCCACCAGGGTCCCGGTCCGCCCGGCTACGGGCAGGTCCTTTACCAGCAGGCCGTCCGGGCCGGCCCGTTCGAGCAAGGCCACGAGGAGGGCGCAGGTAACCCGGTCGGACCGGGACAGCCCGCTCCCATCGGCGTTCACGAACCCTTTCAGCGGTAGCCCGTCAGCGGCCAGGTCGGCCCTCACGGCTGCCGTCCCCGCCGCCGTCGAACCCACTCCTCGTTCGCGGAGCCCCAGCTCTTTCGTCATCAACTCCATGGCGGTGTCGTCGCTGGCCCTCAACACCACACCGAGGATCTCACTGAGCGGTGGCGAAACCAGCTTGACCACCAGTTTCGACCCGGACGGGGCCCGGCCCGCGGTCGGCGCTCCACCGACCTGGATGCCGGCCGAGTGCATGGCGTTGGTCAGGATGCCGGCGGCTTGAACCGCCGGCGGCAAGCCCTCGTTGACATTTCCGCCCGCCACGGCCAGGCCGTCGTCGACGTCCAGGGCCGAGAGGGGCCCGACGTCTTCTTCTTCTTCGTACCGGGCCGGCCATCCCGGCACCGTCCGCAGCGAGTCGTACCGAGAGTCATCTCCGACCACGGACCCTGTCACCCGGCGGACGCCCACCGATTTGAGCTCCGTCGCCAGGGCGGCAAAGTCCGAGTAGTGCTCCGGGCCGGGGTCGGAGGGAGCATCGCTCGGGAGGCGCAGGACAGGGTCGCCCCCGCCCACCAGGTACAGGTTGCCATGGATGACGCCGCCCACCGGCTCCTGGGTGGCCATCAGCGAGGTCTGGAACTTGTAGGAGGGGCCCAGCTTGTCGAGCAGAGCGGTGGCGGTGACAAGCTTCATGTTCGACGCCGGGATCACGGGCCGGGTGCTGTGGTCCGCGTACAGGACGTGGCCGTCCTGGGCCACCTCGGCGCAACTGCTCGCCGCCGCTCCGGCCCCCAGCACCGGCGCCGACATGGCCGACGCCAAAGCCGCGTCGACACGCCGGGTGGCCACCAGATCCTGCAAGGTCTCGGGCAGTCGAGCCGGCGAGAGCAGGGGTGTGTTGAGCAGCACGGGGCCCACCCCTGAGGAGCCAGGGCCTGCCGTCGCCGCCCGGGCCGGCAACGGGCCCACCGGCGACACCACCAGGCCGGGCACGGCCATTCCCGCCGTCAGCAAAACGAGGAGCCGGCGCCGGGACCTGACCGGCGTGGTACGGCCCGTGCCGGTCACGGCGCCGGGCGGGGCAACGTCAGGAGGCCGCCGGCGCCCGTTGGGCCAGGTGATAGTACGCACCGTCAAGCACCGTAGGCCGCGACGACAGTGCACCAAAAGTCACCGTCAACGCCACGGGCGCCACTCGGGACAGCCGTCGAGTAACGTTGGCGTCGTGCCCAAAGTCCTGGTAGTCGTCCTCGCGGGCCTGGTCACCAGCCAGCTCGCGCTTCTGTTCACCACTCTTTACCTGCACCGCACCCTTTCCCATCGTGCCGTGACCATGAGCC
>DATJUH010000002.1:0-4134 GCA_035502515.1 Acidimicrobiales bacterium | reverse complement strand
ACATTGACATGGGGGTGACAGGTTTCGACTTTGGCTGTCGACCCGAGAGAAGCGAGCCGTGGTCCCCGGATGCCACGTAAAACAACTGGGAAAACCATAAACGCCAATAAGGCATTTACGCCGCAGCTTGCGGTAGCTGCTTAATTGCAGCCGTTCGTCTGGCCCCAGCCCTGCGGGCCAGTAGCGGGCGTCATAAAGTAGGGCTCACCTAGCGGTTGCGCCAGCCGGCCGCCGGGGAAATTTAGCTGGCTTGAGCCTTCGGCCGGCGCCAGTGGCGAGCCGGAGGCCGACAAAGGTCACTGGCTGCGCTCGGAGAAGGCTCGGCGAGGGGTTGAAGGACGCGGGTTCAATTCCCGCCACCTCCACTCGTTTCTGATGACAAAAGCGCTGGTAGAGGCCTATATTTGGTCTCCCGGCAACCGCCGAGGACGCGTGGAGGACGCGGCAGGACGCGGGCAATGGGGGTGAATTACGGTCACTACGGGCTCCCAAAGGGAAATAAAAAGTGACCGAGAGTGCGCGCCTTCGAACGCTTTGTGGCTCGGGCCAGCGACCGCTAAGGGTGGCCGTCCTCAGGTCGTCAGGGGTCGCCGGCGGCACGTTCTCCCTATCGTCTCGTCGGTACCCTCGGGGACATGGCCCTGTCGCCCGAGCTGCTGAGCGCACTTGATGTCGCGCTCAACGAGGCCGAGCTTCACCACCTACGCGTCCGCACTGATATTGCTCAGGCGGTGATCGACCTCGTTGTTCTTACGCTCCCAGTCGTAGGCCCCGAACCCGACTTGGAGGGACGGATCGTCAGCCTGAACCTCTGGGACGTCGGGCGAGTTGTCGCGTCCCTCAGAGAGGGGCGTTGGGACGACGAGATGGCACCCGTGACCAGGTTCGAACTCAGCGACCTCGACAGCGTGGTCGGGGACTTTGGCGTCAAGCCCATCTATGGCTGGCAATTCTTTGATGCCCCCGCCACAACGTGGCGGCGGCTCGGGAGGTGCATAAGCCTCGATGTGACTATCCCAAGCGGTGCCCGCGCACACACGCTTGACCTTTTCCAAGAAAGCGGTGCTGGGCCGTCTAGGCACCTGGACATCAGGCTGTGGTTCGGACGGCTCGGGGCGTTTAGCCATGACCGTCGCGAACTCGATCTCGAAGAAGTGGCCGCCGGTGGAAGGCGTTGGTGGGATGCGCTTTATGCGGGAGACCCGCGAACGGAAGGACATGGGATCGTACCGGCCGGGGCGCCTCGAAACCCCAGCACCTGATGGAACGCCCGCGACTGCCTTGTGTCTGATCGCAGAGATCAGAGCAAGTCCTGCACGTCCTCGACGATGAAGTTATCGATGGTCCTGAAAACTTGCGCGCGTGGACCGACGGAGGGAACACACCGGCTAACTCCCCGCTCACAAGCGCGGGTCAACTGGCTCGGGCTCCAGCGCCAATACCGCAAACACCGCCTGATGAACGCGCCAGAGCGGCTCGCCGCGGGCCAGACGCTCCAGAGCTTCTAAGCCAAGGGCATATTCCCGGATTGCTAGTGACCGCTTCCGGCCGAGGTTGCGCTGGCGCAGTCGCTCAAGGTTGACCGGCTCCGTATAGTCCGGGCCGTAAATAATGCGCAAGTACTCACGTCCACGCACTTTCAGCCCCGGCTGCACCAACCCATGGCGACCTCGGGCGAAGTTGTTCGCCGGCTTCACGACCATCCCCTCGCCGCCGGCTCTTGTCAGCTCCTCCCACCAGCGGGTGGCCGCTTCCATCGAATCCGGGTGCGTGGTGTCGGCGCAGATGCGCCGAGTTGTGACCAGGAAATCAGGGCCACTCGCCACCAGTTGGTCAGCCAGGTCCAGATGCCACAGGTGCGGACGATCGTGGTAGGTCGTCCGTTCGCTCGCGAGAAGCTGGAACGGCGCCAGCCGGATGCCGTTCAAGCCGTCCGTCTGCCAGCAGTACCGCCGGTTCGTCTGCCACGTGTTCGCAGCTTGGCGAGCAGGACGATGTGCGCCGGCCGACGGCATCGGCCTCATGACTGGGCGCTACTGCCGCCGGCGTCGGGCGGCGCCACAAGGGCCTCAGCAAGCAGGGCCGCCTCAAAAATCATAGATCGAAGCCCATTCCAGGGTTGTTGAGTTCGCGGGAGTGGTTGGGGTGCAGAAGTTGCACACGGCCAAGGCGGGTATTGACAAATTCGTCACGGTTTGGGTCGGCGTTTTCTGCATGCTGGTCACGAGGATTATCCGGAGGCCAAAAAGCGTCAGCACAAGAGGCACTCGATCCGTTCGAGGCGGCGGTAGGCCGTAAGGCCCGAGCCGGAAGTCGCCAGGCCCGGGACCCCCCGCCAGGACTGGTAGAGATGCCGAGGCCGCGGCGTATATCCGCGATCTGGACCGCTGGCCGATGACTATTACGACAAGCTCGCAGCGCGGCACGCCAAGCTGAGGAGCTACTAAGCCCGCACTGTTGCCGAGGCCATCGACACCGGCCGAGTGAGGCCGTACACTCTCCGGCTGCCAAGGCCGCGGAGACGGCTCACTGGGGGGCCGTCTTTCGCGTTCGCAGTCGTCGCCCTTTCTGCCTGACTCGTGCCTGCCGCCGTACGGATGTGATCGATGACCTCGTCCCACGAGGCTTCCTGGTGTATCAGTTCCTGTCGCTTGCGCCGGGCGTCGTTGTCAGCATCGGCTCAGATCCAGATGCTTGGGGCCACGGCCTTCGTCGCCGACCTTAAAACCCATTTGGCCCGCTGCCTCACGCTGTTATAGGGACGCCCATCCCATCCACGGATTCCTGTTATGAACGGTTCAACGTGCAGGCGAGGCTGGATCTGTTCCCCGCGGTCCATTAGGTCGCGGACAATACCATATAGACGCTGCTCTGTCGGTTGATCAGGCGTATCCGGCATCGCCGGCAGACTCTTTTGGAGCAGCTGCAACCCGTGTGCGGTCGTTCCATATACCCACATGTCGACCCACGGCCGGGGGTACGTTCGCAGGTTCACGTACAGGTCTTTGCCAGGCCGGGCTTTTGCAACTATCCGGGCAATATTGTGCACCACATATCGTCCTGTGGTCTTCCAGATGACACCTGTCGCTGTAAGCGGCCTCTTTGACGTCATTGCCGCATCGAGTACGAGGCACGTTTCCATGTAGCCCCTTCCCCAGGAGGCTTCAATCGGCCTCGGCTCGACGCTGAGCAGCTCGACACGGTCGTCTCGTTCAGCGAGGATTTTGAATGCGGACAGGTCCGCGCCACTGTTCTCGGCGAAAACGATCGTTGTGATTATCTTCGGGTCTAGCGTCATGGCAAAAGCCAGGGAAGTTAGGTACTCCTGGCGCCGCTGCGCAGTGTCAGTCACACGCAAATGCGGCACCCCCGGTCGGGGAGTGATGGTGGCAGTGAGAAGTAGAGCGCCGCTTTCCATGTCAGCGCACTCTACATCGGGCCCCGAGGCAAAGCGGCTCCCGGCCCAGATGGTGGCCGCCGTAAGAGTAGGAGGCTGACGGCGCCACCCGAGACCAGTCGGAAACTCTGCCGCGGCAAACACGTTCTGGCCTTTGGGGACGATCTTGGTCCCTATCGATGCCCGCACGGCGTCAGAGAGCCGGGTTGGTCTCGGACTTGAGCCACGGGGCGCTCGACGTCTTCCATGTCGGGAGCGTCGCCAGGCTGAGGCTGTCGCCGGACGACTCGGACCTTATGAACGGCAGCGGGGTTGTTTCGGCCGGCGATAGAACGCACAGCGCAGTTCATTAGGAGTGATACGACCGACACCGCGTCCCGTACTTTTCCGGCAACAGGCCGTCCGCGGTCTTTGCCACGATGAATCTCTCGATGTCGACGTAGTCGTTAGCGCCCATAGCACGGGTTCCGAAGGTAGGGCAGAACATCGCCGTCAAGGCGGGGCGCAATCGGCTTAGCAGTGCGCCTCATCGACCGCCACCAGGACCGGTCGCAGCTTGGCCAGCCCGCAGGACACGTCGCCGTTTAGCCAGCTGCTCCGGAGCAAGGTAGACGAAGTCGGGAGAACGGCCATCGAGAGAAATCCGGTCCATGGCAGGATGTCGTGCCGTCCCCAGGGAGTTGAGGGTGGTCGCAGTGAGTTTGCCTCCCCGCTTCTAATGTTTCACCTTACACGGC
>DATJUH010000001.1:0-4220 GCA_035502515.1 Acidimicrobiales bacterium | reverse complement strand
TTCCCTCCTCCCGAGGCTGAAGGCGGCTGGAGCTATGCCGAGTCGGACGAAGAGATCCGCGAACGCGCACACCTGGACCCAAACGTTTTGGCTCTTGCCGCCAAGGAGCAGGACTGGTACTACAGCGGCGATTCGTGGTGCTTTTCCATCGTGCGCCATGGCGTTCTGGCGACCGAGTTCAGAAGTACCGATACGATGAGCTCATCGCGGTTCGACGTATTTTCTGTCACCAAATCGTTCACCAGCCTGGCGTTCGGTATCCTTATGGGCGACCCGGAGTATGCCGGGCGCCTTGACCTCGACAGCCATGCCTATGAGTTTATCCCCGAGGGACATCCCCTGACGGACTCGCGGAAAGCGCGGGTGACGGTAGGCCAACTCTTGTCGATGACAGGCGGGTTTAGTGGTCATTATCACATAGGTGGTGGCACCCAGACACGCTTAGGAGACGGCGTGTTCGAGCACCTTCTTGGAAGAGTGCCCAATCGGTACGGTTATGACGTGGGACAGCTTATCGCCGAGCCGGGGAGCCGGTGGGAGTACTCGGACCCGGGCTTTTCCCATTTGTCGCTCGTGTTTGCAAATGTAACCGGCCGCGAACTGGACACCTTCATGAACGAGCGGCTGTTCGGGCCCATCGGGATACCGGCAGTGTCGTGGATCCGTTCGGGCGGGGGGAAGTGGATTGGCCCGCATACAATAGCCCATTGCGGTTTGCTGTTGTCGTCTCGAGAACTGGCGCGCTGTGGCTATTTGCTGCTGCGAAGAGGCCGGTGGGACGGTCGTCAAATAGTTAGCACGGACTGGATCGAGCGGGCTACGCGGACGTCCCAACCATTCAACCCGAATTACGGTTATGGCTTCTGGGTCAACAGCAGTGGAAGATTGTGGCAGAACTTGCCCACGGACTCGTTTGCCATGATGGGGTACCGGGGTAACAGGTGCTGGGTGGTCCCTTCTCTAGACCTGGTGGTGGCGAGGACGGGCTCGGGCCCACGAATGTTGGACGACACGTATTTTCCGAGCAAGGTGGTGGACGCGGTCTTGTAAGAGTGGTGTCAGCAGGGGGCAGTTGACCCAGAATCAGGACGTCGAATAAAGGAGATATTTCAATCATGAGCCCTGGCTCACAGACCGGGCCGGACCCGGTAAAAACTCTTTCCATCACGTTGCCGGGTCGTTTTTACCGCACTTTCCCCGTCGCCTCGCCCCTCGGCTACGCGGAGGACGAGCTCGACCTCGCTCTCGACCGGACCGTCTTCCTCATCGTTGACGTATACGGCCTAGGGTTCGGGGACGAACCGCTGTCGCCGGCGGTCCCCCCGATAGTCCAGAAGTACATCCAGGACGTCCACGACGTCGTTGTCAACCACATTGTACCGGCCAAGGCAGCGGCCAAGCGGCTCGGCATTCCAATCGTTTACCTGACAAATCACCTATTCGATGCACTGAGCCCCTCCAGTGAGCTCCGTCAGGTATCACTCCGCGCTGACGACGTGGACCTCCTCGAAGCGTGGAAGGAGCCGAGCGACTACCTGGCGCATTCAAAGATCATCGCGCCGGCAGAGGGTGAGTACTTGGTCAAGAAGCAACATTACTCGGGCTTTTTCGATACGTACCTCGATTCGCTCCTTCGGTCGCTCAACGCCTACAACCTGGTCACCGTAGGCTTCGACAGCCGCGTTTGCCTGGGCAACACGGTGACAGATGCAATGTACCGGAACTACCGCGTCGTAGTGTTGCGGGATGCGACCGCCACTGCCGAAGAGACCGAGACGGCAGACGGTCGATGGGCTAATTTTCTTGCTGTGCGGTTTATAGAGACTCATGTCGGGTACACGTGCACAACTGAAGAATGGCTCGCCGCGTGCGCAAGCGACATCTGATTGTGTACCGAGAGCGTTTCGGAGAGCCATGTCAATAGGAGTTTCGGCTGCTAACTTCATAGCTCGTCGAGTTTGGGCCGAGGCCCGCCGTCAGCTTCCCGCCTGGAGGGGATGCATGTGATCGAACGCCTCACCATATTGGGCGCTACCGGCGACCTGACGGGCCGATATCTCCTCCCGGGGTTGGCCGCGCTGCGAGCCCGGGGCGACCTGGGGGACCGGTTCCACTTGGTCGCCGCCGCCCGGGAGGACTGGGACGATACCCGTTACCGCCAGTACTCCACCCTTTGGCTGGAGGAAGAGGCGAGCGACCTCCCCGCCGATGCCCGCAGCTTCATCATGGGTGCGACGAGCTATCGGCACCTGGACCTGGCTGACCCCGCCAGTGTCGCCGCATGCGTGGCCGGCGATGGCCCTGTCGCCGCATACCTGGCCCTGCCCCCATCCGTCTTTCCCATGGCGGTAAGCGCCCTCCACCGCGCCGGGTTGCCCGCCGGCAGCCGGGTCGTTATCGAGAAGCCCTTCGGCGAGGACCTCACCAGCGCCACCGAGCTCAACCGTCTCCTCGCCAGCCTGATGAGCGAGCGGGAGATCTTCCGCGTCGACCATTTTCTGGCCAAGAGCACGGTACAGATGTTGCTCGGGACCAGATTGGCCAACCGGGTCCTCGAGCCGATCTGGAACAGCGCCCACATCGACGAGGTGGAGATCGTGTGGGAGGAGTCGCTGGGGCTGGAAGGACGAGCGGGATATTACGACGGGGTGGGAGCACTCAAGGATATGGTGCAGAACCACCTGCTCCAGGTCCTCTGCCTGTTGGCGATGGAGCCCCCGATCAGCCTGTCCGAGCGGGACCTGCGCGACCGCAAGGTCGATGTCCTGCGCTCGGTCCGTCCGCTCGATGAGGCTGCCGTCCTCTCCGCCACCCGGCGCGCCCGCTACCGGGCGGGGCGGCTGGACGAACGCGAGGTCCCCGCCTACACCGACGAAAGTGGCGTCGACCCCGCCCACCGCACCGAGACCTTCGCCGAGGTGGTGCTCCAGCTTGACAACTGGAGGTGGCCGGGGACCAGGTTTCGGCTCCGGACCGGGAAGGCGTTCGCGAGGGACCGCAAAGAGGTGGTCGTGCGCTTCCGTCCGGTCCCCCATCTCCCCTCAGAGCTCGCCGTCCCGCCACCAAACCGACTTCGCTTCGGGCTCGAGCCGCAGGACCTCGCCCTCGAGATGACCGGCGTCGCGCCCGGCGCTCCTCCGACCCTGGTGCCCCTGACGCTCCAGGCGGACCTGGAGGAACCCGAGCTGCCTGCTTACGGCCGGCTAATACTGAACGTGCTGAGCGGAGACACCGCCCTGTCGATACGACATGATGAGGCCGAGGAGTCCTGGCGGGTAGTCACGCCCATCCTGGAGGCATGGGCGAAGGACGCCGTTCCAATTGAAGAATACGACGCCGGCTCCGACGGCCCCGCACCTCTATAACGTAAGGAATTCCGGCTCCACCCAAACGATAGTCACGCGGGAAATACGATCAGCGGCTTTATGACATTGTCGAGCCTGACGACACCGAATCTGCCCTCGCCTCGAATACGACGGCCCAGTCCTCGTTCCCTGGGGGCGAAAGGGAATAAATTTCAGTGTTTGACACGGGTTCGAGTTCGTACCGTTCGCCTGTAACCGGGTCGAACCAAGTGACACCCACCGTAGGCCCGCTCATCTCGGAGAGGTTTACCACGATCCGTCGAGCCGAGGGCATATAAGCCACAGCCAGCGTACGGTCCTGGTTTACGGCCGCGCAACAAGTGTTAAGCCCGCGCAACTCGCCGAAGCCGTCCACAAGAAAACGGTGTTCGACATCCGGGGCCAGTTCCCACCACGCGTAGGACTCGAAGAACCGCTTGAGGTTAGCCATGGCGCGGCTCGCCGGTGAGTCGAGCGCGTTCTGCCAGCCGTCCTGAAAAGCGTCGACAGGGTAGCTCCCCACGAAATGCCCGCACGCTCCCGAGAGGATGGCCCACCATGCCTGCCGCCGGATCTGCACCTCGCTGGCGTTGTGTTCGTTCTCATAGGTCGACTCGATAAGTATCGTTGGTCGGACGGGGCGGCGCTTGTAGTTGCGGAGCACCTGCTGGTGGACAAGCCCGTATGTGTAAGTCGTCGTCACTTCCAGCCAGTCGTCGTCCGGGAAGACTTCGGTCACGATGTGCTCCGGCAAGACGTGCGCCGTGCATAGCTGTTTGGCACCGCCGCGGCGTATCCCGCGGACGACTGCGCGCATATGCTCGAGCGCCTTACCGGGGTTTGGGGCTAACAGTTTCTCTACGAGGTCGACGATGA